>NZ_JANJFE010000002.1:0-372661 GCF_024623505.1 Microbacterium sp. zg.B48 | reverse complement strand
CGGCGGCCCGGGCCCGCCCGCGGGCGCCGCGGGCCCCCCGGGGGGGGGGGGGGGGCGCCCCCCCCCCCCCCCCCCCCCCCGCCGCGTTAGACTCCTCTCAGTGGTAGAGCACGCGGACCAGCAGTACACGCTCTCCAACTGCTCGCGCTGATTCACCGATTGGCAGGCGGCCACACCATGGCTTCATTCATCATCCGGCGGTTGATCGCATCGATCTTCGTGCTCCTCGCCGCCACATTCCTGATGTACGTCCTCACGGCCTTCTCGGGAGATCCCCTAGAAGACCTGCGGCAGGGCAATGCGCCCAACAAAGCCGAGCTCATCGAGTCTCGCACCAAGCTTCTGAACCTCGACGTCCCGCCCCCGCTGCGCTACTTCCTGTGGCTCGGCGGCCTGTTCCGCGGCGACTTCGGGGTCAGCATCCAGAACCAGCCCGTCAACGCGATGCTGGGCAACGCGATCACGGCCACGCTGACGCTGGTCACCACGGCGACGATCGTCGCGATCGTGCTGGGCATCATCGTCGGTATCGTCTCAGCGCTGAGACAGTACAGCGGCTTCGATTACAGCGTCACCCTCATCTCCTTCCTGTTCTTCTCCCTGCCGATCTTCTGGGTCGCGGTGCTGCTCAAGCAGTACGGTGCGATCCAGGTGAACAACTGGCTCAGCGATCCGCGGATATCCGTTCCGGTGATCATCATCGGCTCGCTCGTGACCGGATTGCTCTGGATGTCGCTGATCGGCGGCAGGTGGAAACGCCGCCTGATCGTCCTGGCGATCTCCGCGGTGGCGACCGGTATCGTGCTGACCTACCTGTCGGTCACCGAGTGGTTCGCGGACCCGAGCATCGGGATCATCGTCTACAGCGCGCTGGCGCTGGGCATCGCATTCGGGGTCACGGCGATCTCCACCGGGCTGCGCAACCGCAAGGCCGTGTACGCGTCACTGACCGTGGCGGTTCTGGGCATCGCGCTGTACTTCCCGATGATGAACTACATCCTCAACGGGATGACGCTGTGGTTCTTCCTGCTGCTGGTGGTGCTCACCATCGTCGTCTCAGCCGCGATCGGATGGTTCTTCGGCGCCCCCGACCGCGGTCCCGTGATGCGCACAGCCGCGATCGTCGGCTTCCTGGTCGCCGCCCTGGTCGCCCTGGACAAGTACATGTCGTACTGGCAGGCGTACTCGAACTCCAGCCGCATCCGGGGTCGGCCGATCGCCACGGTGGGCGCATCGACCCCCGGTCTGGGCGGCAACTTCTGGGTCCAGGGCATCGACCTGTACACGCACCTGCTGCTGCCGACCATTGCGATCGTCCTGATCTCGTTCGCCAGCTACACGCGGTATTCCCGCGCGAGCCTGCTCGAGGTGATGAACCAGGACTACATCCGCACGGCGCGGGCCAAGGGCCTCACCCAGCGCACCGTCATCGTGCGCCACGCGTTCCGCAACGCACTCATCCCCATCACGACGATCATCGCCTTCGACGTGGGTGCGATCGTCGGTGGTGCGGTCATCACCGAGACGGTCTTCGGCTGGACCGGCATGGGCCGGCTGTTCGTGGACGGACTGGCAGCTCACGACCCGAATCCGGTCATGGCGTTCTTCGTCGTGACCGGCACGCTGGCCGTCCTGTTCAACCTCATCGCGGACCTCGTCTACGCGGCCCTCGACCCGAGAATCAAGGTGGGCTAGATGAACACCACAGTCGCAAACGACCCCGGCTCGCAAGACACCGAAGCCGTCGCGCAGATCTCCATCGAGCAGAAGGAGACCGAGGGCCTCAGTCAGGGTCAGATCGTCCGCCGCCGGTTCTTCCGCCACCGTGGTGCGCTGGTCTCGATGATCGTCCTCGCACTGATCATCGTCATGGCGTTCACCTCGGTCGGCGTGAACCTCTGGGGGCTGCGCATCACCGGCTGGTGGCAGTACTCGTGGGAGCAGATCCCGCCGAAGATCAACAACGGTGTCCCGACACTCAGCCTGTGGCCGCTGCAGCTGGGCGACCACCCCTTCGGCCAGGACGAGGTCGGTCGCGACATCTTCGCCGTCGTCATGCGCGGTGCGCAGCAGTCCATCATGGTGATGGTCATCGCCGGCGTGGTGGCCACGACGATCGGCGTGGTGATCGGTGCGCTGGCCGGGTACTACCGCAAGTGGACAGACTCGGTGCTGATGCGCTTCACCGACATCATCATCACGATCCCGCTCATCGTCATCGGATCGGTACTCGGAAACACGTTCGGAAGCCTCGGCGCGGCCGTGCTCGGCGTGGTCATCGGCATCTTCGCGTGGACGACCATGGCACGACTGGTCCGCGGCGAGTTCCTCTCACTGCGCGAACGCGAATTCGTCGACGCGGCGCGCGTTTCGGGTGCCCGCGACCGGCGGATCATCTTCCGCCACATCCTGCCCAACGCGGTCGGGGTCATCGTCGTCAACGCCACACTGCTGATGGCCGGCGCGATCCTGCTGGAGTCGGCGCTGAGCTACCTCGGCTTCGGAGTGCAGTCACCGGACACGTCGCTCGGAAAGATCGTCTCGGACAACCAGGCGGCCTTCTCCACCCGTCCCTGGCTGTTCTGGTGGCCGGGCATCTTCATCATCGCGATCGCGCTGTGCGTCAACTTCATCGGCGACGGCCTGCGCGACGCGTTCGACCCGCGTCAGAAGAAGATGCCCAGCGAGCGAGCGATGGCGCGGGCCGGACGAGCGTCCGGTCCGATCGCACCGAACGGCAACGCCACTGCAGGCACGGATGCGGCGTCCGTGACCGTCGGCATGCAGACCGCCTTCACCGGAGACGTGGTCAACTTCAACGATCCGCGGCCGGAGGAACCCGGCGACGTCCAGCACAAGCCCCTCGATCCGGAGCGGTGACGGTGCCCCGGCTAGAGCAGCAGACCGATCAGCGTCGCAGCGGCCAGCGCCGCAGTGGTGATGATCGTCGCCCAGTGCCACGTCGCGGTCATCGCGTCCCGGTCGACGCCGTGCGCGAACGCTCCGGCGTCGCGCAGACCCTCCCAGCGCCCGCGGATCACCTGTGCCAGGTTGCCGGTGGGCGTCGTGATGGCGTCGGCGGGGCGCAGCGAGCCGTGCGCGCCGCGGGCGGACGCACCCACCCCGTCGAAGTCCTTGTGCGCCAGCCCCAGCGTGCGGTGGCGGCCGGGAGCCGGCGCCGCCCACACGCCGACGCGTCCGGCGACGGTGTGCAGGGTCAGGGCGTAGCGGGTGTCGATCGCGGTGATCGCCGGCCACGGCACGAAATGCGTGCGCAGCACGTTCACCACGGTGATGCCGTGCTCCTGGACGGTCAGGCTCGGACGCCAGAACAGCGCCCACGCCACGAACGCCACCAGGACGATCGGCCAGACGTAGCGGATTCCGTCCGCGGCATCCGTCCAGAACAGCACCACCGCCCCCAGGGCGCACACCAGCACGGTCACGGCGGCGAGGATTCGCCCGAACACCGGTCGGTAGACAACCTCTTGGAACGCCATGAGCTCAAGTTTCGCAGATGGGAAACCACCACATGACTGACATCACAGGCATCGGTGCCGAGATCGCGGCGTCGCACCGGGCCCTGCCCGAGAAGATCCTCCAGGTCGAGAACCTGGGCGTCGAATTCTGGGTCGAGGGCGAGTTCTATCCCGCCGCCATCGACATGAACTACACCGTGCGCCGCGGCGAGGTGCTGGCCATTGTCGGCGAGTCCGGCTCGGGCAAGAGCACCAGCTCGATGGCGCTGCTGGGCCTGCTGCCGGAGAACGCGCGCGTGACCGGTTCGATCAAGCTGCTCGATCGCGAGCTGCGCGGCGTCGACGACTCGACGCTGCGCGCGCTGCGGGGCAACGAGATCGCCGTGATCTTCCAGGAGCCGATGACCGCGCTGAACCCGGTGTACACGATCGGCTTCCAGATCGTGGAGGCGCTGCGCTCCCACAACGCGTCGCTGGCGCCCTACGAGGCAAAGGCGCGCGCAATCGAACTGCTCGGCCTGGTCGAGATGCCCAACCCGGTGCAGTCATTCGACAAATACCCGCATCAGCTCTCCGGGGGTCAGCGTCAGCGCGCGATGATCGCGCAGTCGATCTCGTGCGACCCTCTGCTGCTGATCGCCGACGAGCCCACCACGGCGCTGGATGTGACGGTGCAGGCGGAGATCCTGGACCTGCTGCGCAACCTCCACAAGCGCCTGGATTCCGCGATCATCCTGATCACCCACGACATGGGCGTGGTCGCAGACCTCGCCGATCGCATCCTGGTCATGAAGAGCGGCGAAGTGGTCGAATCCGGCACTGTCGATGAGATCTTCCACGCGCCGCAGCATCCGTACACGCAGCAGCTGCTGGCTGCCGTCCCGCACCTCGGTCTGGGCGTGTTGGAGGAAGCCGACGTCAGCGTCGCCGAACTGATCGTCGAGGACCCGGCCGTTCCGGTCATCGCGCAGATCCGCGAACGCGCGTCCGAGGCCGCCGAGGACGTGGACGCCCGGCCGCCGGTGCTCCTGTTCGAAGATGTCGCCATCGACTACCCGAAGCGTGGGCGCATCCCCGCCTTCCGCGCCGCCGAGCACATCAACCTCGAGATCCATGCGGGGGAGATCCTCGGTCTGGTGGGGGAGTCCGGATCGGGCAAGACCACCCTGGGACGCGCGGCGATCGGGCTGCTGCCGATCGCCGAAGGCAAGCTCACCGCCGTCGGCACGGACATCTCGAACGCGTCGCAGAAGGACCTCCGCGCGATCCGGCGCCGCACCGGCATCGTCTTCCAGGACCCGGCATCCTCCCTGAACCCGCGGATGCCGATCGGACAGTCCATCGGCGAACCGCTGCTTCTGGCCGGGGAGGCCAAGGGCAAGGAGCTGGACAGGCGCGTGGAGACGCTCCTGGACCAGGTGGAACTGCCCCGGTCGTACCGCAACCGCTTCCCGCACGAGCTCTCCGGCGGTCAGCGTCAGCGCGTCGGCATCGCCCGCGCCCTCGCCCTCGCGCCGGAGCTGCTCGTCGCGGACGAGCCGACCTCCGCGCTGGACGTGTCGGTGCAGGCGCGGTTCCTGGAGCTCCTGCAGGAGATCCAGGGTCGTCTGCAGTTCGCGTGTCTGTTCATCAGCCACGACCTGGCCGTCGTGGACATCCTGGCGCACCGCATCGCCGTG
This sequence comes from Microbacterium sp. zg.B48, assembly GCF_024623505.1. Lineage (NCBI taxonomy): Bacteria > Bacillati > Actinomycetota > Actinomycetes > Micrococcales > Microbacteriaceae > Microbacterium > Microbacterium sp. zg.B48. The sequence continues at coordinate 367,503 of NZ_JANJFE010000002.1, read as the reverse complement.
ATGCACCTGGGCAAACTCGTCGAGACGGGCACGCGCGATCAGATCCTGCGCGGCGCATCGGACCCGTACACGCAGCGCCTCATCGCCGCCGTGCCCGTGCCCGATCCGGAGGAGCAGCGGATCCGCCGGGAGGCGCGCGCCCTGCTTCTGGACGCGGAGAGCCGGGCCGGCTGAGCCGTTCGCGGAGCTGCACGGAGGGCGTCGCCGCACGGACGCGGCAGACGTTCAGGCGCTGACCGGTAGAATGTATCAGCCCGGTTCCGGGCGATTCCCCGTTCTGCAAGGATTCTTCATGGCGCGCGCCCTCCGTTCAGACCTCCGCAACGTAGCGATCGTCGCCCACGTCGACCACGGCAAGACGACGCTCGTGGACGCCATGCTGCGCCAGACCGGGTCGTTCGGATCGCACGAGCACATGGAAGAACGCGCCATGGACTCGAATGACCTCGAGCGCGAAAAGGGGATCACGATCCTCGCCAAGAACACCGCGATCACCTACAAGGGCGTGCACGCGACCGACGGTCCCGTCACCATCAACGTGATCGACACGCCCGGCCACGCGGACTTCGGCGGCGAAGTCGAACGCGGCCTTTCCATGGTCGACGGCGTCGTGCTGCTCGTGGACGCGAGTGAGGGCCCACTGCCGCAGACCCGGTTCGTGCTGCGCAAGGCCCTCGAGGCGAAGCTGCCCGTGATCCTGCTGGTGAACAAGACGGACCGCCCGGACGCGCGGATCGCCGAAGTCGAGGAGGAGAGCCACGACCTGCTGCTGGGGCTGGCCTCCGACCTGGTCGATGATGTGCCCGACCTGGACGTGGACGCCCTGCTGGACGTGCCGGTCGTGTACGCGAGCGGTCGCGCCGGTGCGGCATCCCGCAACCGTCCGGAGAACGGATCGCTGCCGGACAATGACGACCTGGAGCCGCTGTTCGAGGCGATCCTCGAGCACGTGCCCGCGCCGTCCTACGACGACGAGGCCCCCCTGCAGGCATGGGTGACCAACCTCGACTCCAGCCCGTTCCTCGGACGCCTCGCGCTGCTGCGCGTGTTCAACGGCACCCTCAAGAAGGGGCAGACCGTCGCCTGGGTCCGTGCCGACGGAACCACCAGCAGCGCCCGGATCACCGAACTGCTCAAGACGCGCGCTCTGGAGCGCTACCCCGCCGAAAGCGCCGGTCCCGGTGACATCGTGGCGATCGCCGGGTTCCCGGACATCACCATCGGCGAGACGATCGCCGACCCCGACGACGTGCGGCCGCTGCCGCAGATCCACGTCGACGAGCCGGCGATCTCGATGACGATCGGGACCAACACCTCGCCGCTGGCCGGAAAGGTCAAGGGTCACAAGCTGACTGCGCGCCTGGTCAAAGACCGTCTGGACCGCGAGCTGATCGGAAACGTCTCGCTCAAGGTCGTCGACATCGGCCGTCCCGACGCGTGGGAGGTCCAGGGCCGCGGTGAGCTGGCGCTGGCGATCCTGGTGGAGAACATGCGCCGCGAAGGCTTCGAACTGACCGTCGGCAAGCCGCAGGTGGTCACCAAGAAGATCGACGGCAAGGTGTACGAGCCCTTCGAGCACCTCACGATCGATGCTCCTGAGGAGTACCTCGGCGCGATCACCCAGCTGCTGGCCGCGCGCAAGGGCCGCATGGACAACATGACCAACCACGGCACCGGCTGGGTGCGCATGGAGTTCGTCGTCCCCTCGCGGGGCCTGATCGGCTTCCGCACCGAGTTCCTCACCACCACCCGCGGCACCGGCATCGCCAACGCGATCTCGCACGGCTACGAGCCGTGGGCCGGCCAGATCGTGACCCGGCAGAACGGCTCGATCGTCGCGGACCGCTCGGGTGTGGTGACGCCGTTCGCGATCATCGCGCTGCAGGAGCGCATGTCCTTCTTCGTGCAGCCCACCCAGGAGGTGTACGAGGGCATGGTGATCGGCGAGAACTCGCGCAACGACGACATGGACGTGAACATCACCAAGGAGAAGAAGCTGACGAACATGCGTCAGTCCACCTCCGACACGTTCGAGTCGATGACCCCCTCGCGCCAGCTCTCGCTCGAGGAGAGCCTCGAGTTCGCCCGCGAGGACGAGTGCGTCGAGGTCACTCCCGAGATCGTGCGCATCCGCAAGGTGAACCTCGACCAGACCGAACGCGCCCGCGCCACATCGCGAATGAAGCGCCAGGACGCCAACGCCTGATCCGTCGCTGCCGTCGGGCCGCGGACTTCGCTGCGGCCCGACGGCGCCGGACGCACCGGTCGGTAGGCTCGACCGGGTGAGTTCCGAGCCCGCCACTGGGGATGCCGAGAGCCGGCGCGCGTGGCGTCAGGGCCTGAGCGTGGCTCTGGCCACCAGTGCATACGGGGTCTCGTTCGGGGCGCTGGCCGTCGCCGCCGGGCTCGATGTCTGGCAGACGTGCGTGCTCAGCCTGGTGATGTTCACGGGTGGTTCGCAGTTCGCCTTCGTCGGGGTCATCGCCGCCGGGGGACTGGCCGCCGCCCCCGCGGCGATCGCCTCGGCATCCCTCCTCGGCGTGCGCAACATCGCGTACGGCATGCGGATGTCGCCCGTGCTGGGCACCGGCTTCTGGCGCCGCGCGGCCGCCGCCCACTTCACGATCGACGAATCGACCGCCGTGTCGCTGGCACAGACGACGCGACGCGCCCGCACCCTGGGCTTCTGGGTCACCGGGATCGGCATCTACGTCGGGTGGAACCTGTCCACGCTCGCCGGCGCCCTGCTCGGCGACGTGCTGGGCGACCCGCGCGCGTATGGCCTGGATGCCGCGGCCGCCGCCGCATTCCTGGCCCTGCTGTGGCCGCGGCTGCGGCACCGTCAGCCGATCGCGGTCGGCATCGCCGCGGCGGTCGTGGCGACTGTCCTCACGCCCGCCCTGATGCCCGGGGTGCCGGTGCTGGTGGCGGCCGCCGTCGCCGTCCTGGTGGGCTGGTTCAACTGGCTGGGTCTGGGCGTCGAACCGCCCGACGAGCCGGGGGATGTCGCGGAGCGGGAGGGTCTGCCGTGACGCTCTGGAACGCGGTGCTGCTGGCCTCGATCATCTGCGTCGCGCTGAAGACACTCGGCTACCTGATGCCGCAGCGGCTGCTGGAGGCGCCGCGGCCCGCGCGGATCGCGGACCTGCTGACCGTGGCGCTGCTGTCCGCCCTGGTCGCGGTGCAGACCCTCGGCGCCGGGCAGGCCGTCGTCGTGGACGCGCGGATCCCCGCCGTCCTGGTGGCCGCCGGCCTGCTGCTGGTCCGGGCCCCGTTCCTGGTGGTGGTCGTCGCGGCGGCGCTGGTCGCGGCCCTGCTGCGGCTCTGGGGGCTGGCCGCCTGACGGCGGCGAGCGACGAATGCCGTGTATCGGAACGTAAGCTTGCCCGCGTGAAGTCCGCCATCCCCCGCATCGCGACATGGGTCGTCGCCGTCGTCGTCGGCGCCGTGTACGGCCTGGCCGGGACGATCGCGCACGCGTACCGTCTGGGCTGGTTCCCGCTGGGCCTCGTGCTGGCGATCATCGGCAGCGCCGCCCTCCTGGCCGCGGTGCGGCTGCTGACCTCCGATCGCTGGGCGGGTCTGGCCGCAGGGGCCGGCATGATCGCGGCGACGCTGGTGTTCTCGGGTCGGGGTCCCGGCGGTTCGGTCATCGTGCCGCAGACGGACCTCGCCGTCATCTGGAGCATCGCGGTACCGATCCTGGTGGCCGTCGCGGTGGCGTGGCCGAGCCGTCTGGCTGCGCCGGCGACCGACATGGCTGCCCGGTCGAATTAGACTGAACACGTGACGTATGTGATCGCTCTTCCGTGCGTGGATGTGAAAGACCGCGCCTGCATCGACGAATGCCCGGTCGACTGCATCTACGAGGGTGATCGGATGCTGTACATCCACCCCGACGAGTGCGTGGACTGCGGCGCGTGCGAGCCGGTCTGCCCGGTCGAGGCGATCTACTACGAGGACGACCTGCCCGACGAGTGGCAGGACTACTACAAGGCGAACGTCGAATGGTTCGAGGACGTCGGCTCGCCCGGCGGTGCCGCCAAGGTCGGGGTCATCCACAAGGATCACCCGATCATCGACGCCCTTCCGCCGCAGGCTCCGTAACGCCGTGGGCGTCGCCGACCTCGCCGATTACCCGTGGGATGCCGTCGCACCGTATGCGACGCGGGCACGCGCCCATCCCGACGGTCTGGTCGACCTCTCGATCGGGTCGCCGGTGGACCCCACTCCGCGCGTCATCGGCGCCGCGCTGTCCGCCGCGACGGACGCGCACGCCTATCCGCAGACCGTCGGTACGCCCGCCCTGCGGGAAGCCATCGTGGAGTGGTACGCGCGTCGCCGTGGCGTGCCGGGCCTGAGCCCGGAGCACGTGTTGCCCACGATCGGCTCCAAGGAGCTGGTGGCGCTCCTGCCGCTGCTGTTGGATCTCGGCCCCGGTGATGTCGTCGTGCACCCGCGTGCGGCCTACCCGACGTACGAGGTCGGCGCGCGCCTGGTCGGCGCCACGCCGATCGCGGCGGACGACCCGCAGTCCTGGCCGGACGGGACGCGGCTGATCTGGCTCAACTCGCCCGGCAATCCGGACGGACGGGTGCTGGATGCCGACTCCCTGCGTGCTGCGGTGACGCGGGCGCGCGAGCTGGGCGCCGTCCTGGCCTCGGACGAGTGCTATGCCGAGTTGGGCTGGGAGGCGCCGTGGGACGCCGAGCCGATCCCGTCCGTGCTGGACCCGCGGGTGAGCGACGGTGAGGTCCGCGGCATCCTGTCGGTGTACTCCCTGAGCAAGCAGTCGAATCTCGCCGGATACCGTGCGGCGTTCCTCGCCGGCGATCCGGAGATCGTCGCGCGGCTGACTACCGGACGCAAGCATCTCGGCCTGCTGCTGCCGGCACCCGTGCAGACCGCCATGGTCGCGGCGCTCGGGGACGACCAGCACGTCGCGGAGCAGAAGGACCGCTACCGCGCCCGGCGGGCCACGCTCAAGCCCGCGCTCGAATCCGCCGGCTTCCGGATCGATTCCAGCGAGGCCGGACTCTATCTGTGGGCCACCGAGGGCCGGGACGCGTGGGACAGCCTCGGGCGCCTGGCCGAGCTGGGCATCCTCGCCGGGCCCGGCCACTTCTACGGCGAGCACTTCCCCCGCCACGTCCGGCTCTCGCTGACGGCCACCGACGAGCGGATCGCCGCGGCCGCCGCGCGTCTGGGTGCGCGGTGAACGGCGCTGAGGTTTCCTCCAGCCGAATCCGCCCGGCTTTGGCCGTGTCCGCAGTATGCCGACGGGGCCATTAGGCTGTAACGGCGCGGTGACGGTGCATCCCCTGTCATCGCGTCGGCCCTCGGACTCGCCCCACGGTGCGACCCGCAGGGCCCTCGAAACCCCCGGACCGACCAGGAATCGCGAGGAGGCGCCGTGAGCGACGCGGGCACCCAGCAGGACAAAGCCATCCTCACCATCGGTGATCGGACCGCCGAGTTCCCACTGCTTCACGGCACGAACGGGACGATGCCGAGCGTGGACGTGTCCACGTTCACACGGCAGACCGGCCACACGGCGCTGGATTACGGCTTCGTCAACACCGCCGCGACGAAATCCGCGATCACGTTCATCGACGGCGACCAGGGGATCCTCCGGTACCGGGGATATCCGATCGAGCAGCTGGCGCAGAACAGCACCTACCTCGAAGTCGCGTGGCTGCTCATCTACGGCGAGCTGCCCAGCGCCGACCAGCTCGGCGAATTCGATGACCGGATCCGGCACCACACGCTTCTGCACGAGGACCTCAAGCGGTTCTTCTCGGCCCTTCCGCCGACCGCCCACCCCATGTCGATGCTGTCCTCGGCGACCTCGGCGCTGTCGACCTACTACGAGAACCAGTCCGACCCGAACAACCCCGAGCACATCGAGCTGAACACGATCCGGATGCTGGCGAAGATGCCCGTCATCGCGGCGTACGCGCACAAGAAGAGCATCGGCCAGGCATTCCTGTACCCGGATAACAACCTGAGCTTCGTCGACAACTTCCTGAAGCTGAACTTCGGGGTGCTCTCGGAGATCTACGACGTCGACCCGGTGATGTCCCGCGCGCTGGAGCGGCTGCTGATCCTGCACGAGGACCACGAGCAGAACGCCTCGACCTCGACCGTCCGGCTGGTCGGGTCGACCGGCGCGAACCAGTTCTCGTCGATCTCCGCCGGGATCAACGCGCTCTACGGCCCGCTGCACGGCGGTGCCAACGAAGCGGTGCTGGACATGCTCGCGCGCATCCGCGACTCCGGTGAGAGCGTGCAGCGCTTCGTCGAGCGGGTGAAGAACAAAGAAGAAGGCGTGAAGCTCATGGGCTTCGGGCATCGGGTGTACAAGAACTACGATCCCCGCGCGAAGCTCGTCAAGGAATCCGCGGACGAGGTCCTCCAGGCGCTCGGGGTCAGCGACCCGCTGCTGGATCTGGCCAAGGAGCTCGAAGAGCTCGCGCTCAGCGACGACTACTTCCGGGAGCGTCGGCTCTACCCGAACGTGGACTTCTACACCGGCGTGATCTACAAGGCCATGGGCTTCCCCACTCGGATGTTCACGGTGCTGTTCGCGATCGGCCGGCTTCCCGGCTGGCTCGCCCACTGGCGCGAGATGCAGACCGACCCGCAGACCAAGATCGGCCGCCCCCAGCAGCTGTACACCGGGGCGCCCGAACGCGACTATCCCGGCGTGGGCTGATCGGATGCCGCGGCGGCTGGTGCGCCAGCCGTCGCCGCGCCTCCCGGACGGCCGGCTGACTCTTCTGCAGCGCGCACCGGCCGGTGCCGCCTGGCCGCTCGGCAGCGGGGCGTCCGCGACTGATCAGTCGCCGCTGCCGCCGTTCTGTCCGTCCTCGGCTTCTTCGCGATCGGCGATCCTGGCGGCATCCTTCTCGCGCGCGCGCTTGCCCTTGGACGCGTCGATGCGTTCAGCGCGGTGGCGCTTCTCGACCTCTTTGGCGTAGTCCGGAACGTGCGAGGTGAAATCGCGCGGCGGACGTTCGTATCCGCCGGACGGCGGCCGCGGGGGGACGATCACATCCGCTCGCTCGACGACCTCGTAGGGCACCTGGGAGAGCAGGTGGGCGATCGTGTTGATCCGTCCTCGCCGCTTGTCCTCATTGTCGACCTCCCACCACTTCGCCTCCGGGATGTCGGTGTGCACGAACATGGTGTCCTTGGCGCGCGAGTAGTCCTCCCACTTGGTGATCGACAGGACGTCGTTGGGGCTGAGTTTCCAGCGCCGCATCGGGTCGCTCGCGCGGTCGCGGAAGCGGCGCTCCTGCTCGACATCGGAGACGCTGAACCAGTACTTGATGAGGATGATCCCGTCCTCCACCAGCATCCGTTCGAAGATCGGCGTCTGGTGCAGGAAGCGGTGGTACTCGGTGCTGGTGCAATAGCCCATGACGTGCTCGACGCCGGCCCGGTTGTACCAGGACCGGTCCATCAAGACGATCTCGCCCGCTGCGGGCAGGTGCGGCACGTAGCGCTGGAAGTACCAGCGGGTCTTGTCCCGCTCGCTGGGGGTCGGCAGCGCCACGATGCGGGTGACGCGCGGGTTGAGGTACTCCGAGACGCGTTTGATCGTGGAGCCCTTGCCCGCGGCATCCCTGCCCTCGAAGATGACCACGACGCGGGCGCCGGTCGCCTGCACCCACGCCTGCATGTCCACCAGCTTGGCCTGCAGCACCATCAGTTCGGCTTCGTACAGCTTCTTGCCCATGCGTGCGCTCACGAGAGTCCCTCGTCCCCTGCCGCGACCCATGCGCGGACGTTTTCGACCTTACGCGTGCAGCACGTCGTTGAGCGTGACGCCGGCACCCGCGCGGCGCACCGCCTCGATCGCGCCGGTGAGGGAGTTGCGTCGGAACAGAATGCCGCTGCGGCCGGACAGGTCGGCTCCCTTGGCGGTCGCCGGGCCGCCGCCGGCGCGCGGCGGTTCATCGGCGAGCACGATCTTCGAGCCCGCCGTGACGTACAGTCCGGCCTCCACCACGCAGTCATCGCCCAGCGAGATCCCGACGCCCGCATTGGCACCGAGGAGGGTCCGCGCGCCGATCGAGACGCGGTGCGCGCCACCCCCGGAGAGGGTGCCCATGATGGACGCGCCGCCGCCGATGTCGCTCCCGTCACCGACGACCACGCCCTGCGAGATCCGCCCCTCCACCATCGAGGAGCCCAGCGTGCCGGCGTTGAAATTGACGAAACCCTCGTGCATGACGGTGGTGCCGGGGGACAGGTAGGCGCCGAGGCGCACCCGTGCGGCATCCGCGATCCGGACTCCCGGAGGGCTGACGTAATCCAGCAGCCGCGGGAACTTGTCCAGCCCCTGCAGCTGGATGCCGTCGCGGGTGAGGAACGGTCGCAGACGCGCGGCGTCGTCGGGATGCATCGGGCCTGCGTTCGTCCACGCGACGATGGGCAGATGCGAGAAGATGCCGTCGAGGTTGACGGCGTTCGGCGTCACGAGACGGTGCGACAGAGCATGCAGACGCAGGTACGCGTCCGGGGTCGAGGCCGGGGGCTGGTCCAGGTCGACCTCGATCACGACGACGTCGACGTCGACGTCCCGGCGCGGGTCCGGCACCGCGTGGCGGTCCAGTTCGTCCGGCGGAATCGCCGGATCCATCCCGAGCGGAATCCGCCCGGCGGCCGGGGCCGGATACCACGTGTCCAGAACTGTGCCGTCCGCGGATGTCGTGGCCAGCCCGACACCCCATACCCACCGCTGATCGTCCATCCCTCCACGCTACCGGCCCGGCGCCGGGCCATCAGTAGACTCGAGGGATGCCGCCGCTCGATCTGTCCGCGACCTCTGTCGATATCACCAGGATGATCTGCGACATCCCGAGCGTCTCCGGTGACGAGGCGGCTCTGGCCGACCTGATCGACGCGGCGATGCGCGAGCTTGGGCACCTCGAGGTGTACCGCGATGGCGACACCATCGTCGCCCGCACGCAGCTGGGCCGTGCGCAGCGGGTCGTGATCGCCGGGCACATCGATACCGTGCCGATCAACCGGAACCTGCCCACACGGGACGTGGCGATCGACGGCGCACCCTTCGTGTGGGGGCGCGGAACGGTCGACATGAAGGCCGGTGTCGCGGTGCAGCTGAAGCTCGCCGCCGAGCTGACCGATCCCCGGGTCGACATCACCTGGATGTGGTACGACCACGAGGAGGTCGACGCGGATTTGAACGGCCTGACCCGCCTCGCCCGGACCCGCCCGGATCTGTTCGCGGGCGACTTCGCGATCCTGGGCGAGCCGTCCGACGGGGCTGTGGAGGGCGGGTGCAACGGCAACATGCGGGTGATCGTGCGTACGCACGGCGTCCGCGCGCACAGCGCGCGCGCGTGGGTCGGTGAGAACGCGATCCACAGGGCCGCACCGGTGCTCGCCCGGCTGGCCGAGTACACGCCGCGGGATGTCCCCGTGGACGGCCTCGTGTACCGCGAGGGGCTCAACGCCGTCCGGATCAGCGGTGGTGTCGCCGGCAACGTCATCCCGGACCTGTGCGAGATCGAGGTGAACTACCGGTTCGCACCGAGCCGGTCCGCCGCAGAGGCCGAAAGCCACGTGCGCGACGTCTTCGCCGGCTTCGAACTGGACGTGGTGGACGTCGCCGTGGGCGCCCGCCCCGGACTGGACGCGCCCCTCGCCCAGGAGTTCGTGGCTGCGGTGGGCGCCGAGGCGCGTCCCAAGTACGGGTGGACCGATGTCGCACGGTTCTCCGCACTGGGCGTTCCGGCGGTCAACTACGGCCCGGGCGACCCGCTGCTGGCTCATCACGACGAGGAGAGAGTCTCCCACGCGCAGATCGAGGACGTGGAACGCGGACTGCGGGCGTGGTTGAGCGCCTCCTGACGCGCGCGGGTGCGCGCGGCTGGCCCACCCTGTCGGCGCCGCTGCGGATCGGCATCCTGTACCTGGCCGCGCGCGCGGTCACGACGGGCTTCCTGATCCTGGCCGCGTCCCTGGCCGGGCCCGGCTCACGGTTCGGACCGAATGCCACGATCGGCAGCTTTCTGCTCGGCTGGGATGCGCAGTGGTACTGGCTCATCGCGGTGAGTGGTTACCCGACCGAGCTCCCGCTGACCGAGTCCGGGGTGGTGTCCGAGAACCAGTGGGCCTTCATGCCGGTGTACCCGTACCTCGCGCGCATCGTCGGTCTGCCGTTCGAGGCGCTGACGTGGAGCGGTGCGCCGGGGTGGGGCGTGGGCGCGGTTCTCGTCTCGCTCGTCGCGGGCTATCTGGCCTGCCTGGTGCTGTACCGGATGCTGCGCATGCGCATCGATGCGACGGCCGCGACCTGGGCGGCGCTGTTCTTCGCGGCCGGGCCGCTGGCGGCGCTGTTTCATGTGGGGTATGCCGAGTCGCTGTTCCTGCTGTGGCTGTTCCTGTCCCTGTGGCTCGTGCAGCAGCGGCGTTTCGGCTGGCTGTACCTGCTCATTCCGTTGATGGGATTCACCCGGCCTGGTGTGCTCGCGTTCGCGCTGTTCCTCGGCCTGTACGGGATCTGGCGGTGGCTCCGGCGCCGGCACGACGCGCTGCCGAGGCGGCAGGTGGTGCATATCGTGGCCCTCGGGCTGCTGGCAGTCGTCGTCGGCTTCTCGTGGCAGGTCTTCGCCGCCATCGCGACCGGGCGGGCGGACGCGTACCTCGCCACCGAATTGGCGTGGCGACGCACCGCCGTCTCCGCGGAGGGCTTCATCCCCTTCGGCGGGTTCCTCGAGGGCACCGCCATGTGGTTTGGGCGGATCTGGAACCTGGGGGAGGCGACCGGCTACGTGGTCCTCGCGGCATCCGTTCTCGCCATCGCCGCGCTGCTGCTGTTCGAACCGCACGTCCGGCGGCTCGGCGTCGAGACCCGGCTGTGGACGGCCAGCTATCTGGTGTACCTGCTCGCGGTGTTCTTCCCGCAGTCCAGCATCTTCCGCCTTCTGGTCCCGGTCTCCCCGCTGTGGGGCGCGATCGCGCTGCCGCGTTCGACCGCGTACCGGGTGGCGGTGCTGGGCGCGTGCCTGGTGGGGCAGTGGTGGTGGATCTACAACATGTACGCGCTGGCGAATACGGCGTACTGGACCATTCCCTGAGTGGATTTCGCGGTCGGCCGAGAGGGTGGATTATCTCCTGCCGGGCGCGTCGGGATAAACTTGACACGCAGACCACGACGAAAGGGAGCCACGATGGCAGCCATGAAGCCGAGAACCGGAGACGGGCCGATGGAGGCCGTGAAGGAGGGTCGCCTGATCATCGTGCGCGTGCCGCTCGAGGGCGGGGGACGCCTCGTTGTCTCGGTGAACGACGCTGAGGCCAAGGAGCTCTACGACGTGCTCGGTGGCGTCGTCAACGTCGCCTGATCACACGTCAGACGCCGACGGCCGGTCCTGCGGACCGGCCGTTTCGCGTGCCCGCCGCGACGACGCGTCCGGTACGCGTCAGCCGGCCGGTCGGGTGGTCAGCTGCAGCAGTCCTTCGCCGACGATCGAGAGCGCCCCGATCACAGCCGGCGAGGCCTGCGTCTCGTGGATCAGGGAGCGGTAGGCGGCCGTCACCGCGTCGCGGCGCACCGGATCGCTGACCGCGCCGTTGCGCAGCACCCGCGGGACCAGCACGGTGCCGCCCGCTCGCACCAGGCGCAGGCCGTGCTCGACGTATTCGATGACGCCCTCGGGGTCGGCGTCGACCAGGACGATGTCGTATGAGGCTTCGTTCATGCGGGGCAGCACCTCGGCCGCACGTCCGGTGATGAAGCGTGCGCGGGCGGGCGGGATCTTCGCTTCTGCGAAGGCCTGCCGCGCAGCGCCCAAGTGCTCGGGCTCGCTGTCGATCGTCGTCAGCGTCGCCCGGGGCGAGCCGTAGAGCAGCCACAGCCCGGACACGCCAGCGCCGGTGCCGATCTCGACGATGTTCAGCGCCTGCGACGCTGCCGCCAGGACGGCGCACTGGGCGCCCACGGCGGCGCTGACCGGCGCGGCGCCGAGTTCCAGAGCATGTGCGCGGGCGCGCGTGATGTGCTCGGGTTCGATCGTCGCCTCATCGGTGAAGCGGTAGTTCGCGTCCTGCTCGCCCATCGGTGCTCCTTCCCGGTCAGCCTACGCGGCCACGTCGCGCCGGGCGCTCAGGCGCGGCGGTAACCTGAATGCATGTTCTTCGGGCTGACCATCGAGAAGCTCCTGCTGATCGGTGTGGTCGCGGGGCTGCTCATCGGCCCCGAACGGCTGCCGCGATATGCGGAGAACCTGACGCGGTTCGCCAAGCGCGCCAAGGAGTACGTCACGACGGCGAAGACACGCGTGAAGGACGAGATGGGCGCCGACTTCGACGACGTCGACTGGCGCACGCTCGATCCCCGCCAGTACGACCCGCGCCGGATCATCCGCGAGGCGCTGCTGGATGATGCGCCCGTCCCGACGGTGCGCGCCGCAAGCGCGGCGGCTGCCGTGACGTCGTCGAACCCGTTCACGAAATCCGGGCGGGCGACCGCACCGTTCAGCCACGACGACCCGCCGCCGTTCGACAACGAAGCGACCTGACCCGGTTCAGCCCGGACGCAGCGGCAGCGCGCGTCCGGACAGGCCGCGGGGAGCCGCTGCCAGGGTCTGCGCGAGCGCCTCGATCGCGGCAGCGGCGGGATCGGCGGGATGGGCGAGGACCACAGGGGTCCCGGCATCGCCGTCCGCGCGCAGCAGCGTGCTGAGCGGAATCGAGGCGAGCAGCCGGACCGGCTCGGTGCCCTCGGACAGCGCGGCGGCCACTGCCGCGCCACCCCCGGATCCGAACAGCTCGAACGTCGTGCCGTCGGGCAGCACCATGCCGGACATGTTCTCCACCACACCGGTCACGCGCTGCCCGGTCTGACGTGCCACGATGCCGCTGCGGACAGCCACATCGGATGCCGCCGCCTGCGGCGTGGTCACCACGACCACCTCGGCGTTGGGCAGCAGCTGACCGACGGTGATCGCGATGTCGCCCGTGCCGGGCGGCATGTCCAGAAGGAGGACATCGAGATCGCCGAAGTAGACGTCGGTGAGGAACTGCTGCACGGTCCGGTGGAGCATCGGACCGCGCCATGCGACCGCCTCGACCGGAGCGTCGCCGTGGGTGCGGCGCAGGAACATGCCGATCGAGATCACCTTCACCCCGTAGGCGACCGGCGGGAGCATCAGATCGTCGATGCGGGTGGGCTGGGCCACGTCCCCGTGCGCATCGACCAGTCCGAGCAGCGCCGGGATCGAGAAGCCGTGGACGTCGGCATCCACCAGTCCGACCGCCAGGCCGCGTCGGGCCAGGGCGACGGCGAGGTTCGCCGTGACCGTCGACTTGCCCACTCCGCCCTTGCCGCTGGTCACGGCGACCACGCGCGTGAGCGAGCCAGGACCGAACGGCATCTCGCGGGCGGGACGCCCGCCCCTGAGCCGCTCGGTCAGATCACGCCGCTCCGAAGGCGACATCACGCCGACCTCGAGCGAGACGCTCGTGACACCCGGCACGGAGGCCGCGGCGGCGCGCACCTCCGCCGAGATCCGATCGGCGGCAGGGCAGCCGACGATGGTCAGCACGATGCCGACGGATGCGACACCATCGGCCACGGCGATGTCGCGGACCATGTCCAGTTCGGCGATCGGGCGCCGCAGTTCGGGATCGATCACCGCGCCGACCGCACGCCGCACGGCCTCGTCGGGGCTCACCGCTCGGCGCCACCCCTGGGCGCCGTCGCTCCACGGTCCTGCAGCTGCTCCAGCAGCGCCTTCAGCTCGGCACGCAGCACGTCTCGGGTGACCACGTCCTCGGAGACATCGGTGACCACCATGCGCAACGCGACCACCTCGCGCGCGAGGTACTCCGTGTCGGCGAGGTTGCGTTCGGCACGCTGACGGTCCTGCTCGATCTGAACGCGGTCACGGTCATCCTGCCGGTTCTGCGCGAGCAGGATGAGCGGGGCCGCGTACGACGCCTGCAGGGAGAGGATCAGCGTCAGCAGCGTGAAGTTCGTCGCCCTCGGGTCGAACTGCAGTTCGACAGGCGCCAGGGAGTTCCACAGCAGCCACACGGTCACGAAGACGGTCATCCCGATGAGGAACCCGGAGGTTCCCATTCCCCGGGCGAACGCCTCGGAGAACCGGCCGAACCGGTCGCTGGAGGGCTGCGGGTTGCGACTCAGCATGCCGGAACGGCCGCGGGGCGCGTCGAGCGAGGGCTGCCGGAAACGTGCCATCAGCGTCGTCTCCCGGCCCGGGTGCTCCCGGCGGACGCCGCGGCCGGGGTCGTTCCGGCCGGCGCCGACGGGCGCTGCTCGTCGTCACCGCCCGCGGAGCGCCAGTCGTCCGGCAGCAGATAGTCCAGAACGTCGTCGACGCTGACCGCCCCCACCAGGCGCCGGGCCTTGTCGACCACGGGCAGCGACACCAGGTCGTAGCTGGCCAGCATGCGAGCCACCTCCGCGGCGGACGCCGTGGCCGGCACCGGGTCCAGGGTGTCGTCGATGATCGCACCCAGGCGCTCATGCGGGGGATAGCGGAGCATGCGCTGGAAGTGCACGGTGCCCAGCAGCCGGCCCGTGGGCGTCTCGTACGGGGGGAGGGTCACGAAGACGGCGGCGGCCAGGGCCGGGTGCAGCTCGTGCCGGCGGATCAGCGCCAGGGCCTCGGCCACGGTGGCGTCCGCGGACAGCACGATCGGCTCGCTCGTCATGAGCCCGCCGGCGGTGTCCGGCCCGTACTGCAGCAGTGCGCGCACGTCCTCGGCCTCTTCGGGCTCCATCAGGTCCAGAAGCTGCTCGGAACGGGCGTCCGGAAGCTGGCCGAGCAGGTCGGCCGCGTCGTCGGGTTCCATCGCGTCGAGGATGTCCGCCGCGCGCTCGTCGCCCAGCCGCTCGAGAATATGCACCTGCTCGTCTTCGGGCATCTCCTCCAGGGCGTCGGCGAGCCGCTCGTCGGAGAGCTCCTCGGCGACCTCCAGCATCCGCTCGTCGGGAAGGTCCAGCAGCGTGTTGGCCAGGTCCGCGGGTTTCAGATCGGCGAACGAGGCGACCAGCTGCTCGGCCGACTGCGCTTCGCCCGGGTGTCCCTCGCGCACCTCGTTCCAGGTCGCGAACGTTGTCGGCCCCTTGGCGAAGGGGGAGGCGCTGGTGCGCGGGCGCCGCAGGAACAACTGACCCACGTCCCACTCGCCGAGCCGGTTGCGTTCGATCGCGACGTCCTCGATGACCGCCGTCCCGCTGCCGTCGGTGAGCGTCACGCGCCGGCCGAGCAGCTCGGCCATGACGCGCACCTCGCCGCCGCGCTGCTGGAAGCGTCGCACGTTGATCAGGCCGGTCGTGATGACCTGGCCGGTCGCGATGGAGGTCACCCGCCCGATCGAGACGAAGACGTGGCGGCGGCCGGGGATCTCCACGACCAGGCCCACCACCCGCGGCGGGTCGTCCTTGCGGTAGATGACGACCACGTCGCGCACCTTGCCGAGCCGGTCGCCGGCGGGGTCGAAGACCGAGCACCCCGACAGGCGTGCCACGAAGACCCTCTGCATGCTCACGCGCTCCAGCGTAGCCCGGTGTGCTGGAGAGGGCGGCAGGTGAAGCCGTGGGATGATGGGAGGGTGAGCATCAACGGGAGGTTCCCGCAGAGCCCTGACGACATCGGGCAGAGCATCGCGAGCTTCCCGACGTACGAGGCCGCCCAGAAGGCGGTCTCGACGCTGATCGCAGCGGAGGTGCCCGCGCGCGACATCGCGATCGTCGGGCAGGACCTCCGTTCCGTCGAGCGGGTGACGGGTCGCCTGGGCTACGCCACCGCAGCGCGCTCCGGCGCCATGAACGGCGTGCTGCTGGGTCTGCTCTTCTCCGCCATCCTCGTGATCGGCACGCCCTCGGTGCCGATCCAGGCGTTCGTGGGAGTGCTCTTCGTCGGCATCGCGATCGGGATGCTGATGAGCCTCATCACGTACTCCTTCGTGCGGCGCCGCCGCGACTTCGCCTCCGTCATGCAGGTCATCGCGGAACACTACGAGGTCACCGTCGCCGCCGGCAGCGTGCAGCGGGCGCGCCAGGTGCTGGGCGGACAGGCGCCTCCCCGAGAACGGCCGCCGGTCGCCCCCGCTGCCGCGACACCACCCCCGATCCCGCCTCCCGCGCCGCCGCAGGGGGACGCCGCGGCCGAGCCGCCGCGGTACGGCGAGCGGGTCGCACCGGCCGCCGACGATCCGGCGGAACCGCGCGCTTCGGGCCGGCCCGGGCCGGACGAGCCGACACGGCCCGAAGACGGAGCCGCTGCCGACGACGGCGGAGCGGATCCGCAGCCTTCGCGATGACGGCGGATGAGGCCGAGACGAGCTTCGCCGTTGCGCTTGCGTCCGGCCCGGTGCAGGTCGACGCGGCGTACGGCCGCCCCGACCGCGCGTGGGGGACCATCGTGATCGCCCACGGCGCCGGCGCCGGCTACGCGCATCCCTTCTTGGTCGGTTTCGCCCGCGCGATGCGGGCGGAAGGCCTTGCGACGCTCCGCTTCAACTTCCCCTACGTCCAGCTGGGGCGAAGGATGCCGGGGCCTGCCGCGCATTCGGTCCTCGCCTGGACGGCCGCGATGTCGGTGGCGACGGAGCGGGCGGACGGCGGCCCGGTCTGGGCATCGGGCAAGTCGTATGGGGGACGGATGGCCTCGATGGCGGCGGCAGAGGGCGTCATCCACCCGGCCGGGCTCATCTATCTCGGCTATCCGCTGCATCCCCCGGGCGATCCGGCCAAGGCGCGCGTCGCGCACCTGCCGGCGGTTCCGCAGCCGCAGCTTTTCATCGAGGGGACCAACGACCCGTTCGTCGACCCGCACGCGCAGCTGGAGGACGCGGTGGCCTCGTGCCGGAGCGCATCGATCGCGTGGATCGACGGCGGCGGCCACTCCTTCGAGGTGAAGGGACGCAAGCGCCCCGCCGATGAGATCGGCGCGGACCTGGCCGCACTGACAGCGAGCTGGATGCGCGGTTCGGTCGCGGGCTGAGCGAGCCGGCGCGGCTCAGCGCCCGGCGGCGTAGCCCTGCATGCCCCGGGGGTTCGCCGCCGCCCACACCACGCCGGTCGCGGCATCCCGCCCCACTGCGGACACCCGCCCGAGAGACCAGTCTCCGGCGCGCGTGACCGTGTGTCCGCGGCGTTCCAGGCCCGCGATGACCGGCTCGCCGATGCGGTCCTCCACCACGGCGCCCGCGGGATCCCACCCGCGAGGCCAGAAGGAGTCCACCAGTGCGGTGGTGTGCAGCGACGGCGCGTCAATCGCCTCCTGCGCGGAGTATCCGCCCGCGAGCATGCGCAGCAGCACCGGCACCTGCCATTGCTCCTGCTGGTCGCCGCCGGGCGTTCCGAGCGCCATGATCGGCTGACCCGCCCGCAGCACCAGCGTCGGGGTCAGCGTGGTCCGTGGCCGCGCGCCCGGCCGCAGGGCCGCCGGCGAAGACTCGTCCAGCCAGGTCATCTGCAGACGGGTGCCGAGGCAGAAGCCCAGCTCGGGGATGGTCGGGGATGACTGCAGCCACCCGCCGGAGGGTGTGACGGCGATCATGTTGCCCCAGCGGTCCACGACGTCGATGTGGCACGTGTCCCCACGGGTCTGGCCGGAGCGGTCGATCGTCGGCTCGCCCACGCCGCTGGCTCCCTCCGCGGCGGCCGTCCGCAGCGGCGGACGGAAGGGCTCCCGACCCGGTATGCGCCCTGGGCGCCACTCGTGGGACGCGCTCTGCCCGATCTGCGCGCGGCGGACGCTCGCGTAGTCCTCGGAAAGCAGCACGTCCAGCGGCACATCGCCGTCGCCGTAGTACGCGTCCCGGTCCGCGAGGGCGAGCTTGAGCGCCTCCAGCACGGCGTGCGCGCCCGCCTCTGTGGACGGGTCGGCCTCGGCATGCCCCTCGAGGATCCGCAGCGTCTGCAGCAGCGCCGGTCCCTGCGTCCACGCGCCCGCTTTGGCGATCGTGTGACCGCGGAACGGGATGCTGACCGGTGCTTCATACCCCGCGTCGAACCGGGCGAAGTCGCTCGCCGTGATCACCCCTCGATGATCACGCCCGTCCGAGTGGCGGTGCGGGACCGCGAGGAACGCCGACGCCGCCTGGGCGACGCGCCCGCTCTTCCATTCCCCGCGGGCCGCGTCGATCCGCGCCGCGCGGCCGACCGGGCCCTCATCCCGGATCCCGCGACCGGCCGCCACGAGCGACTCCAGGACGTCGGCGTACGCGGGGTTGCGCACCATGGTCCCCGCCGGGGGAACGCGTCCCTCGGGCAGCCACAGCGCTGCCGATGACGGCCAATGCTCGCGGAACAGCGGTGCGACCCGGCCGATGGTCGCGCTGGCCTGCGCCAGCAGCGGATGACCGTCGCGGGCGTAGCCGATCGCGGCGGAGAGGACATCACCGAGCTCGCACGTCCCGTGGTCCCGCAGCAGCGTGAGCCAGGCGTCCACCGCTCCGGGCACCGCGGCCGCGAGGCCCCCTGCCCCCGGAACCAGGTCCAGTCCCTGCTCGCGGTAGTGCTCGATGCTCGCACCGGCCGGAGCCGGCCCCTGACCCATCAGCACGACGGGCGCGGCCGGGTCGGCGGCGGTCGCGAAGATGCCGACCAGGTCGCCACCCGGCCCGTTCAGATGCGGCTCGACGACATGCAGGACGAAACCCCCGGCGACGACGGCATCGAACGCGTTGCCTCCGCGCTCGAGGACCGCCTGCGCGCTGGCGGTGGCCAGCCAATGGGTGGATGCCGTCATCCCGAACGTGCCCGTCAGCGTCGGGCGGGTGGTGAAGGCCGGCGGCGGGGTGAAGGTCACGGATTCAGGCGATCCACCCAGGCCTGGACCTCGTCGGCGGTGCGGGGGATCGCCGCGGAGAGGCTGACCGGTCCGTCCGGGGTCATGACGATGTCGTCCTCGATGCGCACGCCGATGCCGCGGTACTCCTCGGGTACGGTCAGGTCGTCGATCTGGAAGTACAGTCCCGGCTCGATCGTGAAGACCATCCCCGGCTCGAGCGTGCCGCCCGCGTAGAGTTCCCGGCGCGCCTGTGCGCAGTCGTGCACGTCGATGCCGAGATGATGGCTGGTGCCGTGCACCATGTACCGCCGATGGTGGTGCCCGGTCTCGGGATCCAGCGACTGCGCGGCCGTCACCGGAAGCACCCCCCACTCCTCGAGGCGGTGGGCGATGACGTTCCAGGCCGCGGCGTTCAGGTCGCTGAACTTCGCGCCGGGTCGCGCCGCGGCGAAGGCCGCGTCCGCGGCGTCGAGGACCGCCTCGTACACTCGACGCTGGACCTGGCTGAACCGCCCGCTGACCGGGATCGTGCGCGTGATGTCGGCCGTGTACAGGCTGTCAACCTCGACGCCGGCGTCGACCAGGATCAGGTCGCCGGGTGCCACCTGACCGTCGTTGCGGGTCCAGTGCAGGTAGCACGCGTGCGGGCCGGCGGCGGCGATGGTGTCGTACCCCTCCCAGTTGCCGTCGCTGCGCGCACGCTGATGGAAAACGCCCTCCACGACGCGTTCGCCGCGGGGATGGTCGATGATCCGAGGCAGGTTCGCGACGATGTCGTCGAAGCCGTCCGCGGTGACGTCCACCGCCAGCTGCAGCTGGGCGAGCTCGTAGTCGTCCTTGTGCAGCCGCAGTTCGGAGACGAAGCGAGTGAGGTCGGCATCCTCGTCCAGGACGAGGTCCGTCTCCGTCGGCTGGAACGAGTCGATGTGCGCGGTCGCCACGCCCAGGTCCGAGGCGACTCCCGCCAGCGCGGGCCGCGGCCCGATCCAGAACTCGCCGATCGACGGGTTCGCGTAGAACTCCGGCGTCGCGCGGTCGGCCCGCTCGCGGAAGTACAGCGTGACGTCGTGGCCACGCTCGCCGGTCGGCTCGAAGACGAGCACCGAGTCCGGCACCGAGTCCGCGGCCCAGCCGGTCAGGTGCGAGAAGGCCGAGTGGGCGCGGAACGGGTAATCCGTGTCGTTGCTGCGGACCTGGTACGGACCGGCCGGGATGACCAGCCGTCGGCCCGGGAAGGCCGCAGAGACCGCATCCCGCCGACGGGCGGCGTACGGCGCCTGCTCACGCGCGGGCGGCAGCAGCTCGGGGCGGTCGGCCCACCCGGTCGAGATCGTGTCGAGGAATCCCTGGCCGAATCCCTGCCGCCGGTTCACCGAGCTGTTCGCCGGGATCTCGGTCGGTGCGGCTTCGGGGGCCAGCTCGGTGCTGCCGATCGTGTCGCTGTCGCCTGAGGTGCTCATGGGACAAGTCTCGCACTGCGCACCGCAAAGGCACATGTGTGGAGGGGGCCCGGAGGGTCGGCGGTGCACGCACCGCTCCGAAGCGGGGTTTTCAGTCGACGGGCTCGAACTGCACGATCAAGGGTCGGTGATCGCTTCCGGAGCCGTCCATCGAGGTGAGCACGAGGGACCCGGTCGGCTTCCAATGGCTGGAGGCCATCACGTGGTCGATCGGGGCCCCGAGCATGGCGTTCATCTCGGCCGACCAGGTGCCGATCCCGCCGGTTCCGGTCTCGACGGCGCCGTCGTGGCAGCGGCCCAGTGTCCCGCCGTCGACCCCCAGGTTCGCCATGTGATCGATGGTGGCGTTGAAATCGCCCGCCATGATGACGTTCGCATCCGCGCACTGGTCCGCCAGCCACGTCAGGTCGTCGCGCCAGTGCTGCATGTAGCTCTGACGCGGGGCGACGGCGTGGGCGGCCACCACGATGGGTCCGTCGCCGGTGATCGGCATCGCCACGGCGCTGGGCACCGTCGAGGTGTTGCTCGTGCCGTCCTGCGAGGACTCGATCACCGAGTAATCGCCCAGGTCCGGCGAGATCAGCAGCGTGGTGGATCGTGCATCCCATCCGTCCGTGCCGTACTCGGCGTGGTGCGCCCACATGCGATGGCCGAGATCGCGCATCGCCACCGCGACCTTCTCGCCGGTCTCGATGGTGGTCTCGGGCAGCGTGACGATGTCCGCGTCCATCGCCACGGCGATCTGCGCGACGGTCTCGGGCGCGGTCGCGGCCCCGGCGGTGTTCCACGTCATCACCCGGATGCTGCTTTCCGTCTTGGCGGGGAGCGTCTCGGTCCCGATGCCCCGAGTCGCCACGACGGCCGCGTTCGCGAGCATCGCCACGGCGGCGATCACGGCGATCGCGGACGCGAACGCGCGCAGGGGACGCGCGATCGCGAAGAGAAGCGCAACCACCATCAGGACGGCGAAGGCCACCGCGAGCGGACCGCGGAACGAGATGATCTGCGCGATCGGAAAGACCTGCTCCAGCCGGAAGAACGCCGGCCACGTGAGTACGGCGGCCGCGATCGCGCAGATCACGGTCCCGAAAACCCCCAGCAGGCGAAGCACGCCGCGACTCTATGTCAGCAGTCTGGGAGATCGGTCCGGGGCTTCGGCGCCAGCGTGCGTGGACCGGGCGCCGAGGGCTGCGCGATACGCTCGACGGATGCCGGACACACGTCGTTTCAGGGGGCCGAGCGACCTGCACCTGCATTCGGTGCACTCCGACGGCACCGAATCCGCCGCGCAGGTGATGGCCGCCGCGCACCGGCACGGCCTGCGCACGGCCGCGCTCACGGATCACGACACCACCTCGGGCTGGGCCGAGGCGGCCGAGGCCACGGCATCCCTGGGAATGACGTTCATCCCGGGGATGGAGCTGTCCGCGAGATATCAGTGGCGCAGTGTGCACGTGCTGGCATACCTGGTCGATCCGGACGACCCGAGCCTGCGGGAGATGACCGACCGGATCCGGCGATCGCGGCTGGAGCGGGCGCGGACGATGGCCGACCGGATCGGACGCGACTTCGATCTGCACTGGGACGACATCCTCGCGCAGACCTCGGACGGTGCCACCGTCGGGCGACCGCACATCGCCGACGCCCTGGTCGCGAAGGGTCACGTGCGCGACCGCACCGAGGCGTTCTCCCGGATCCTGAGCCCCTCCGGCGACTACTACGTCGCGCTGTACGCGCCGGATCCGGTGCTGGCCGTGGAACTGGTCGTCGGCGCGGGCGGGGTGCCGATCATCGCGCACCCCGCCGGCCGGGCAGGGCTGCTGCCCATGCCCCTGCTGGAGCGGATGCTGGATGCCGGGCTGGCGGGATTCGAGCTGGGGCACCGCGAGAACCTCGAGGCCGGCATCCGCACCCTGCGTCGCATCTGCCAGAAGCTCGACCTGATCGTGACCGGCTCGAGCGACTACCACGGACTCGGCAAGCCGAACCAGCCCGGCGAGAACACGACCAGCGACGACATGGTGGCACGCATCATCGAGCGGGGCACGGGAACCGACCCGGTCTACCCCTGAGCAGGCGCGAACCCGTGGCGCGGGAGGGGGTCAGCTCAGCGCACGGGATTTGATGTGCTCGAATTCGTCCTGGGTGATCACGCCGGAATCCAGCAGCGTCTTGGCCTTGGCGATCTCCTCCGACGGGCTGGCACCCGCCACCGACCGGATGTACTCGTCCTGCGCGGAGCGCAGCTCCTTCGCCTCAGCGGCGCTGCGCTCGGCCATGCCTCTGCCGCGGGCGATCAGGTAGATCAGCACGGAGAGGATGGGGAAGACGATCAGGAAGATGAACCACAGGGCCTTGGCCCACCCACTGAGCTTGTGGTCGCGGAACAGGTCCGCGATCACGGCGAACAGCGCGAAGAGGTAGGACACGAAGACAAAGGCCATCAGGAACCACCAGATGAGGTCCCAGAACGACCCCCAGAATCCCTGATACTCCACCGCGTCGAGGTATCTCATGGCTGCCCTTTCGTGAGCGACGGTTCCGGCGGGACTCGCCGTGCCGCTCACACTAGCGCGCACCGCTCAGCTCGTCACGGTCCCGGCGGGTGGACCGGGCGCGGCCACGATCGAAACGGCAGATGCGCCGGCGACAGTGTGGATTCGCCTGAATCCTCCTGCTGCCGGCGCATCTGAACGATCAGCTGCGGCTGCCGCGGGTCACGCGCCGGCGACGGGTGCGCCGCCCCGGGATCCGCGACGACGGCGCCGACGGCGCGGCGCCGCGTTGCCGTCGTGGTGCTCCTTGCCGCCGCCGTCATGGGTCCCGGCGCCTTCCGCGGCATCCTGCGAGCCGTGGTCGGCGGGAACCTCGGGAGCGGTCGTCCGCTGCGCCGCGGCCTCGGTGCCGTTTCCGCCGGGCTCGTCGGTGCGGCGACGGCGGCGGCGCGGGGAGCCGTCGCGCTCCGCGGACCGGGCCGGCGCGGCATCCTGCGTCTTGATCGCCTGCGTCCTCGGGGCCGTGGTCAGGCGTCCCTTCGTGCCGGCCGGGATGTTGAGGTCGGCGTACAGGTGCGGGCTGGAGGAGTACGTCTCGATGGGTTCGGGCTGACCGAACTCGAGGGCCCGGTTGATCAGCGCCCACTTGTGCAGGTCGTCCCAGTCCACGAACGTGACCGCGATGCCGGTCTTCCCGGCGCGGCCGGTGCGACCGGCGCGGTGCAGGTAGGTCTTCTCGTCATCCGGAATGGTGTGGTTGATGACGTGGGTGACGTCATCGACGTCGATGCCGCGCGCGGCGACGTCGGTGGCGATCAGCACGTCCTTCTTGCCGGCCTTGAACGCGGCCATGGACCGCTCGCGCGCTTCCTGGCTCATGTCGCCGTGGACCGACGCCGTGTTGAAGCCTCGATCGCCGAGCTCGTCGGAGAGCCGCTGAGCGGCGCGCTTGGTGCGCGTGAACACGACGGTCTTGCCACGGCCTTCGGCCTGGAGGATGCGGGCGATGACCTCGTCCTTGTCCATCGAGTGTGCGCGGTAGACGAGGTGGTTGATGTTGGCCTGGGTGAGCCCCTCATCGGGGTCGGTGGCGCGGATGTGGATCGGGTTCGTCATGAACCGGCGGGCCAGCGCGACGATCGGTCCGGGCATCGTCGCCGAGAACAGCTGCGTGTGCCGGATGGCGGGCACCTTCTGGAAGATCTTCTCGATGTCGGGCAGGAAGCCCAGGTCGAGCATCTTGTCCGCCTCGTCCAGGACGACCTCGGTGGCATGCGACAGATCCAGCAGGCGCTGATTGTTCAGGTCGATCAGGCGTCCGGGGGTACCGACCACGATCTGCGCGCCGGCACGCAGCTGCTCGATCTGCCCCTCGTAGGCCTTGCCGCCGTAGATGGCCACGACGCTGGTCGAGCGGCCGGTGGTGAGCATGTCGATGTCTTCATAGACCTGCACGCACAGTTCGCGCGTGGGGACCACGATCAGCGCCTTGACGCCGTGCTCGGGGTTCAGCCCCAGTCGCTGGACCACGGGGATGCCGAAGCCGAAGGTCTTGCCGGTGCCGGTCTTGGCCTGGCCGATGATGTCCTGGCCGGGCAGGCCGAGGGGGATGGTCTGCTCCTGAATGGGGAAGGCATCGACGATGCCGCGGGCGGCGAGCGTGTCTACGATGTCCTGGTCGACGCCGAGTTCGGCGAAGGTCGTCACGATGTGTGCCTGTCCGGCAGTGAGATGCTGCCTCGTGGGTGCCCTGGCGCTGTGCGATATCGCCGCGCGGGCGGGGTGGGATCCACGCCCTTTCTCTGCCACAGGCGCGGGGAGCCCCGATCCGAAACCGGGGACCCCTCCAGGATAACGGTTCGGGCTGGGAGTGGAGACATCCTCCAGGATGTGGCGGCACCGCCGCCCTCCGCGCCACGACACGCCCCGCCTATGCTGAGGTCGTGGTGAAGTGGTTCTGGCAGCAGCGCCCGCAGGGACGAAAGCTCCAGCTGCGTTCGCGCGGTGACGCGAGCGATGCTCAACGCGTCGACTTCGAGGCGCTCGCGCCCGACATCGACACGTTCCTCGGCCAGGCCGCGTATCTGCAGCTGGGCTTCTTCGAAACCCTGTCGGAGCTGATCGCCTCCACCCCCGAGCTGGCGCAGAAGGAGTCGCTCTCCCGCGCCGCCGGTGCCGCGCTGCGCAAGCACGAGGAGCTGGTCGCGCTGATCCGCGAGCGCGGGGACGACCCCACCAGCCTGATGCTGCCGTTCCGCGAGCCGCTGGACGCCTTCCGCCGCGCGACGCACGGCGTGAGGTCGCAGGAGACCATGCTCTCGGTGCACATCACCGCGGGGATGCTGGACGACTTCTACCTCGCGCTCGCCTCCAGCTACGGCGACACCGGACGCCGCGTGGAGCGGATCCTCCGGGCCGATGACGACCGGGAGGCGATCGTGGACATCATCGGCGCGACGATCGCGAGCGACCCCGAGTGGAGGTCGCTGCTGGCGATGTGGGGGCGTCGCCTGGTCGGCGACACCTTGCTCATCGCGCGCGCGGCCCTGCGGCCGAGCACGCTGCAGGTCGCAGACGAGCGCAAGGTCGAGCCGGTGTTCACCGAGCTGATGGGCGCGCACTCCAAGCGCAT
Organism: Microbacterium sp. zg.B48; assembly: GCF_024623505.1. NCBI lineage: Bacteria > Bacillati > Actinomycetota > Actinomycetes > Micrococcales > Microbacteriaceae > Microbacterium > Microbacterium sp. zg.B48. Next base: position 342,113 of record NZ_JANJFE010000002.1, on the reverse strand, counting down.
GGACGCCATGGGGCTGGCGGCCTAGACCGGCCACCTCCCGCTCCCCTCCGATGGTGCGCGGCTGACCGGGCGCACTCAGCCGATCTTGAGACGGGCCCGCTCCTGGGCATCGTGCGCGGTGCGGGTACGCGCCAGGATCACGAGCGCCGGGTAGACCACGGCGATCGGAGCGAGGAACGCCGACAGCCACAGCCACGGGCTGTCCAGCCCCTGACCGGCCCACGTGAGGATCATCCACAGCAACCCGGACATCAACGCGCCGAGTACCGGGGCCAGGACCACGCCGCGCGTGCCGCGCGCGGGCGCGAGGAAGTGCAGGGCGGCGCCGATCACGGCGCCGATGAGCAGGGCGAGGAGGATCTGCACGGACGGGCTGATGTCAGGCGACGAAGCCCACGCGACGGGACTCTTCGGTACCGAACTCGATGTACGCCAGGCTCGCCGTCGGGACGATGTAGCTGGTGCCCTTCGCATCCGTGAAGCTCACGTGGGTCGCGCCCGCGTCCAGTGCGCTGGTGACGGACTGCTTCACGTCCGCCACGGGCTCGTTGGTCTCGAAGTTGAGCTCACGGCCGGTGTTCGTGATGCCGATGCGGATCTCCACGGAAGTACCTCCTGCGGCGGGATCGAGTCCCGGGGCCTCTGCGCCGGTACGCCCGGCGCGCATGGCAACTCTACGACACCGGTGGAAGGGCCCCGCCCGTCGGCTGCACGCTCTCGGCGAACGCCCGACCGGCGGCCCGGCAGCGGCCGCATGTCCGCACGTGGAGGTACCGTCGAAGCCATGGACTCCGCGGACGGCTCGGGCGTGGCACCCGTGCTCGACGGGCACCAGAGCGCCGTCATCGCGCTGCCGGCCGCGGCATCCGGCGTCGTCGTCGGTGCGCCGGGAAGCGGCAAGACCACCGCGCTGGTGGCACGTGTCGCCGCACTGGTCGCAGCCGGCGCGGACCCGGACGCGCTGGTCGTGCTCACCCCCTCCCGGCAGACGGCCACCGCCCTGCGTGATCGGCTCGCCCTCGCAGTGGGTCGTGCGACATCGGGTCCGATCGCGCGCTCCGTCGCCTCCTTCGCCTACCAGCTCGTGCGTGCGAGCGCAGTCGCGGCGGGTGAGGAGCCCCCGCAGCTGCTCACCGGCGGGGACGAGGACCAGCTGATCCAGGACCTGCTGGAGGGCGATGCGGAGGACGAGCGGGCCGGCGTCGGCCGCTGGCCGGACTGGCTGGGGCGCGAGGTCCGGTCCACCAAGGGTTTCCGCACCGAGGTGCGCACTTTCCTCGCCGAATGCACGACGCTCGGCATCGAGCCCGACCGGCTGCACGCGCTGGGGCAGACCCACTCGATCCCGGCGTGGCAGGCGATGGCATCCTTTTTCGCCGAGTACCTGCAGGTGCGCGCAGACATGCGCGGCGCGCACCGGGATGCCGCCGGGCTCGTGCGTGAGGCGGTGGGAGTGCTGCGCACCGGCGCGCCCGGCGCGGAGGTCATCGAACGCCTCGCAATGATCCTCGTCGACGACGCGCAGGAGCTGACGCTGGGCGGTGTCGAGATGCTCGAGGCATGCCGGCAGCGCGGGATCGCGGTGCTGGCGTTCGGCGACCCGGATGTCGGCTCCGGAGCGTTCCGCGGCGCCACCCCGGAGAACTTCGCGCGCCTGGCGCGCAGTCTCGGCAGCGTCTCGGTGCTGGCTGCCGCGCACCGGGGGACCGGCTGGCAGAACGAGATCGTCCGCCAGGTGACGCAGCGCATCGGGGCGGTCGGTCTGGTCGCGCACCGCGTACGACCCTCCGCCGAGGGGGACGCCGTCGTCTCGGACGGCTCGGTGCGGGCTCTGACGCTGCGCTCGCCCGCCGAGGAGTTCGATGCGATCGCGCGGCTGCTGCGCGAGCGGCACGTCCATGACGGCATCCGGTGGTCCTCCTGCGCCGTGATCGCGCACGACACGAGGCAGGTCGCCGCCCTCGAGGCAGAGCTTGCGGCGCGGGAGGTGCCGACCCGCTCGAGCGGTCCAGGGCGCCCGCTCGGAACCCTGCCACCGGTGCGCGACCTGCTCCGGCTGATCGAACTCGCCGCCCGGGACGAGTGGACGTTCGAGGATGCCGCGGAGGCGCTGCTGAGCACGGGCGGCCGGCTGGACGCGATCGAACTGCGGCGGCTGCGATCGGCGCTGCGCCACGGCGAGCTCGCGGCCGGCGGCGAACGGTCCGGCCGCGAGCTGATCGTGTCGGCGATGCTGCAGCCGCTGGAGTTGGACCTGATCGACACCCGAGAGGCGCGACGGGCAGCCGTCGTGGCGCGGACGCTGGGAGTGCTTCGAGACGAACTGGCTCGCGGCGCCACCGCCCATGAGCTGCTCTGGACCGCGTGGGAGCGCAGCGGCCTGCAGCGCGCGTGGTCCGAGTCGGCCCGCGGGCACGGTCCGCTGGCGGATCAGGCCAACCGGGATCTGGATGCCGTGGTGGCACTGTTCCAGGCGGCGAAGCGCTTCGTCGAACGGTCCCTGGACGCCGACCCGCGGGTGTTCGTCCGCGGCATCCTGGACAGCGACGTCGCCGAAGACCGTCTGGATGCTCCGGCCGGCGGCGAGGCGGTGCGCATCCTCACCCCTGCCGGGGCGCTGGGCACCGAGTTCGACACCGTCGTGGTGGCAGGCGTACAGGACGGCGTCTGGCCGAACACGCGGCTGCGCGGATCGTTACTGGACACCTGGCGGTTGGCGGATGCCGCGACCAGGGCCGACGCGGGGGCCGCCTCCACCCTCGACCGACGACGCGCTGCGATGCACGACGAGCTGCGGCTGCTGGCCCGCGCTCTCTCGCGGGCCACCGATCGGGTGATCGTGACCGCGGTCGATGACGATGACACCGGTCCCAGTGTGTTCTTCGAGTTCCTGCCCGACCCGGAACGGCACGCCGTCGAGCATCCGCTCTCGCTGCGCGGCCTGGTCGCGCAGCACCGGCGTGCCCTGACCGACCCGTCCTCGCGGGCGAGGGGCGGCGAGCGCGCCGCGCGCGCAGCACAGCAGCTCGCGCTGCTGGCCGACGCGCTGGTCCCCGGCTCCGCACCGGGCGAGTGGTTCGGCGTCGCACCGCCCACCTCGACCGGCCCGCTGCGGGATCTGTCCCGCGAGGACGTGCGGGTCTCGCCGTCGCGGCTGCACACGCTCGAGGAATGCGAGCTGAACTGGGTGATCGGAGACCTGGGCGGCGACCCGGGCGGCGCGACCGCCGGGCTGGGCACCATCATCCACGCGGCGCTGGAGCACTCTGCGGGCTCGGACGAGGCCAGTCTGTGGGCCGAGGTCGAATCGCGCTGGGACGAGCTGAGCTTCGAGGCGGAATGGCGCGACCGCGCGGAGCGGACCCGCGCACGGGATCTGGTGCGACGGCTGCACCTGTATCTGCGACGGTTCGAGGACGCCGGCGGTGCGCTGATCGGCGCCGAACCGCACTTCGAGGTCGCGATCCCGCTGGATGACGCCGACGCGTTCGAGCACGGTGCGATCCTCTCCGGCTACATCGACCGGGTCGAGCTCACCCCGGAGGGAACGGTCGTAATCATGGATCTGAAGACCGGCAAGCGAGAACCGCAGACCGATCCCAAGGTCGTGGACAACCCGCAGCTGGGCGCGTACCAGCTTGCTTTCGAGTCCGGGGCCATCCCTGCCGCCGCCGGTCTGCCGGCCGGGGGAGCCAAGCTGCTGGTGCTGCGGCCGACGGCGTCGCGAGCGGACTACGCCACCCCGTGGCAGCCGCCGTTCGACGACGAACGCCGCGAGCTGTTCCTGGACCGGGTCCGGTCGGCGGTGGCGGTGATGCGGGGCACCACGTTCGCGGCACCGTACGAGGACCACTGCCGGGACGAGTTCTCGTACGGACTGTGCCGGATCCACACGATCGGCGCGGTGAGCGCATCGTGACGGCATCGCTTTCGGTGGCCACGCTCTCGGCGGAGGTCATCGCCGCAGCGCTGGGCCAGTTCCCCCCGACCGGCGAGCAGACCGAGGTGATCGAGGCGCCGCTGGAGCCCGCGCTCGTGGTCGCCGGGGCCGGAAGCGGCAAGACCGAGACCATGGCCGCCCGGGTGGTCTGGCTCGTGGCGAACCGGATCGTGCGCCGTGACGAGGTGTTGGGGCTGACCTTCACCCGCAAGGCCGCCGGCGAACTCGCGGAGCGGATCCAGCGCCGTCTGCAGCGGCTGGCCGAGTTCGAGCGCCGCGGACTTCTCGCTGCGCTTCCCGTCCTGCACGCCGAAGGCCGCCTGGACGTGTTCGGCGAGCTGGAACGCGGCGGCGGCGACGGCGTGAAGGCATCCTCGGCCCGCGCGGCGGCGATGGACGCGCTGGCTGCCGAGGTCGGCGCGGTCGGCGAGGCCCCCGACGACGACGCGCTCCTGCACCGTCCGACGGTCGCGACCTACAACAGCTTCGCCGATCAGATCGTCCGCGAGCACGCCGTCCGGATCGGCCGCGACCCGGAGGCGGTCATCCTCTCGGAGTCGGCGGCCTGGCTGCTCATGCGCCGGGTGGTCTTCGGCTCCGACGACCCGCGACTGGAGACCCGCGGCGAGGCGGTACGCAGCATCGTCGATGCGGCGTTGCGGATCGCACGGGACGGTGTCGACAACCTCGTCTCGTTCGAAGAGCTCGCCGCGTTCCCGGAGCGATTCGATGACGTGCTCGAGCGGCCCTCGGTCCGCAAAGGCACGGTCGTCTACAGCGATGTCGCCGACGCCGCGGAGAAGGTCGGCGCCCTCGGCCTGCTCGCGGACCTGGCCCGCGCCTACGCCGCCGAGAAGCGCCGGATCGGCGTGCTGGATTTCTCCGACCAGGTCGCCGGAGCACTGGAAGTGGTCCGCACGCACCCGGTCGTGGCCGAAGAGCTCCGGGAGCGCTTCCGCGTGGTCCTGCTGGACGAGTACCAGGACACCTCCGTCGTGCAGACCGACCTGCTGGCCGAGCTGTTCGCAGGTACCGCCGTGATGGCGGTCGGTGACCCGAACCAGGCCATCTACGGGTGGCGCGGTGCCAGCGCCGGGAACCTGGGCGGCTTCGCCGGGTCGTTCTCGCCGGGGCGGGAGTGCGCACAGTTCTCGCTGCTGACGAGCTGGCGCAACAGCGCCGGCGTGCTGAGCGCCGCGAACGCGGTGCTCGCGCCGCTGGCCACTCGCGCCGCCGTCGTCGTGGAGGAGCTGCGCGCGCGTCCCGGCGCCCCGGCCGGTGCCGTCGACCTGGTCTTCGAAGCCGACCTGGACACCGAGGCGGACCGCGTCGCGGCGTGGTTCGCGCGGGTGCGGGACGAGCGCGCCGCGGCCGGCAGATCGAGCACCGGCGCGGTCCTTTTCCGCAGCAAGAAGCACATGGTGCGTTTCGGCGACGCCCTGGGCCGCCGCGGCATCCCGCATCGCATCCTGGGACTGGGCGGACTGCTGTCCACACCGGAAGTCGTCGACGTGGTGTGCGCCCTGCGCGTGCTGAGCGATCCTGCCGCCGGCTCCGCGTTGATCCGCCTGCTGGCCGGGCCGCGCTGGGCGATCGGGCTTCCCGACCTTCGTGAGCTCGCCGCGCTGGCCCGGCGCATCGCGCGGCACGACGCGGCGCTGCAGCCGCTGGCACCCGAGGTCGTGGAACGCGTCCGCGGCAGCGCCGGGGACGACGAGGGCTCGCTGGTGGACGCGCTCGATTTCGTGCTGCGTCACAGGGCCGATCACGGCTGGCTGAACGCATTCACTCCCGAGGCCAGGGAGCGGCTGCGCGAGGCGGGCGCGGTCTTCGCGGGCCTGCGCAGGGCGGTGGGGATGCCGATGCCCGACCTCGTGCGCCTGATCGAGCTGGAGCTGCGCCTGGATGTGGAACTGGCTGCGAACGAGTCGCGCGGACCGGCTCGGATCGCCTCGGCGCAGCTGCGCGCGTTCGTCGACGAGCTGCACGCGTTCCTGGCCGCCGACGAGTCGGGGTCGATCTCGAGTCTGCTGGCCTGGCTGGACCACGCGGAGCAGCTGGACGAGTTCGCGCCGCGGACCGAGCCGCCCGAGGACGATGTCGTGCAGCTGCTCACGATCCACGGCTCGAAGGGGCTGGAGTGGGATGCGGTGGCGGTGGTGCGTCTGGTCAAGGACGAGCTGCCGAGTGCGCCGCGGGACACGAAGGGGTGGCTCGGCTTCGGGGTCCTGCCGTACTCCTTCCGCGGCGATGCGCGGTGGCTGCCGGCGCTGCAGTGGGAACGGGACGCGGCACCGACGCAGCAGGACCTGAAGGCCGCGTTCGAGTCGTTCGTGGCGGCCAACCGCGCCCGACAGCTCGAGGAGGATCGCCGGCTGGCGTATGTCGCGGTCACCCGCGCCCGCGATCACCTGCTGCTGACCGGCGCGAGCTGGTCAGGGACCAAGCGGCCGCGCGAGCGCAGCGTGTTCCTGAACGAGATCGCGGCGGCGCTGCGCGTCGAACTGCCCGACGACGTCCCCGGCGAGAACCCGTACCTGGGTGAGCGACGCATGCTGCAGTGGCCGATCGACCCGCTGGGTGCACGGCGCGAGGTCGTCGAACGAGCGGCGGCGGCGGTCGAGGCGGCGATCGCCCGCCCTCGGGTCGCACCCGATCGCGACGTCGCGCTGCTGCTCGCGGAACGCGACGAGCGACAGCGTCCCCCCACCGAGAGTGCGCCGACACGCATCGCCGCGTCGCGCTACAAGGAGTTCGTGTCCGACTACGCCGGCACCGTCGGACGGATCGCGCGACCGCTGCCGGAGCGACCGTTCCGTCAGACCCGGCTGGGGACCCTCTTCCACGCCTGGGTCGAGCAGCGCTCGGGTCGCGTCGGCACGGCCGGGTCACTCGATGACGCTCTGTGGGAACTGGACGAGGACGCACCGGATACGACCGCCTCCGCCGAGGATGCCGCCGTGCTCGCCACGCTGCAGGCGAACTTCGCCACGTCCGAATGGGGAGCGCTGAGCCCGATCGAAGTCGAGACGGAGATCGATTTCACCGTCACGGACGAGCCGGGGCTCGGCCTGGACGCACGACCGCATGTCATCATCTGCAAGCTGGATGCCGTCTACCGGCGCAGCGACCGGGGCGGGCGGATCGAGATCGTGGACTGGAAGACCGGCGCGCCGCCGCGGACCGACGCGGAGCGCGACGAGCGGATGCTGCAGCTGCAGCTGTATCGGCACGCCTACCACGCGATGCACGGTGTGCCTCTGGAGGAGATCGACGTGGCGCTGTACTACGTCGCTGCGGACCTGGTGCTGCGCGGCTGAGGCGCCCGCCCCGGTCAGTCCGAGAGCCACCGCCGCAGTGCCGCGTCGGAGGAGCGCTCCGCGTCCGCCTGCGCGTCGCCGGTCTCGGCGCCGGTCGTGCCGTTCGCCTGCGCGGCGGGCTGAGGCCGTTGCGCCCACATCGAGATGTCGACCGGCGCCGTGGAGACATCGTCGTGCGGTCTGCGCTGCGCGTTCGCGGGTGCAGCGTCAGCGTCCTCGCCTGGGCCGTCTCCGGCGATGTCGTCCTCGTCGGCGGAGAGCCACAGGGCCAACTCCTCCGGGTCGTATGCGTCCGTGTGCATCGAGGTGTCCACGGGAGTGGACTGGGCGTCGGGCACCCGGTCCAGAAGTGCGATCGCGTCATCGACGCCGAGCGCGGCATCCGGGACGATGTTATCGTCGCGCACGCCGGCAGCCAGCGACTCCAGGAGTGCGACCGCATCCTCCCGGATGTCCTCGCGCCCGGCTTCGGCTCCGTGCACCAGCCACTTGGCGAACTCGAGTTCGGCGTACAGCCGCGCCCGCTCACGCACCAGGGCGTCCGGCGCGCGCCCACTGTGGGAGACGTAGGCCAGGTAGACGTCCTCTGCGGCGGCGGGGGCGGAGGCCAGCCACTGCAGGTCCGTGGCCGGGTCACCCACCGACAGGCCGTGCCACTCGAGCACGCCGGTCACGACGGGCACGGCATCCTCATCCTCGAAGAGGAAGGATGCGGCACCGGCCCCGCCGAGCACGACCGCGGACTCGAAGCGCCACAGTTCGTCGGTCTGGACGGCGCGGCGCCAGCGTTCGAGCAGCCGGTGGGGTGCCGATCGCGTCGACTCGACACGATCCAGCAGACGTGACACGTCCTCGCGCACCTGGGCGGGGGTGCGGAACGGGAGGCCCTCGGTGCGGACGATCGACAGCGGCAGGGCATGCAGTGCGGCCAGCGCCTCGCCGATCGAGCTGGCGGCGCCGCGGCCGGGGGGCAGGTGAGCGGCATCGACGCGGTAGCCGGGCAGGAAGTCCACGACCACCGCGCGGGCATCGCCCAGCCCGGTCTCGCCGAGCAGCTCCGGTGCGCGGAACGGGAGGAGCCCGCGCACGCCGGGGGTCAGGGCACGCAGGGCGCGTGCTTCGGCGGCGAGCTCGGGCGCGGCCTCGGCATCCACCGGAGCGCGCACCACGACGCGGCGCCCGTCGTCCAGTTCGGCGAGCGCGGAGTCGTAGCGTCCGGCTGCGCCCTCGGTGAGGATGCCGACCCCTACGACGCCGACCCGGGGCAGAGCCGAGGTGACCGACGCGGCTAGAGTGAGGGGTGAGCGTGCCATGTGCCCAGGGTAGGTCCGGGTGCGCTCTTGCGCCCCCGCGCCACGCCCGGCTTGTCGACCAGCGGCAGAGAGGTCTCGATGACTGCCCCCGACAGCACACGCTCCGCCCCGCTGGCACGCCCCGGATTCGATCGCGCGGCGCACGAGCGGGCGGACCCCGATCTGCTGGAATCGGCGCGCCTGGACGATGCGACTCGTGTGCTGGTGCTGAACGGCGACACCGCGCCGCTGGCCGCGCCGGGCTCGCTGCACTGGGTCGCCCCCCCAGCGGTCCCCTCCGGTGCGGAGTGGGCGTTCCTGGGTCGGACCGCCACCGGGGCGGCGGCGCTGGTGGCCGTCTTCGCCCGCGGCGAAGAGGATCTTCTTGCGGCGCCGGCCGGCTGGGCGCCGCTGCGCGTGGTCGGCGGCTCGTTGACGGCCTCGGATGCCGGTGCCTTCGTCGAAGCGCTGAGCCTGGGCCGCTGGCTGTTGGAGGCTCCGTTCTGCCCGGCGTGCGGTGCGCGGACGCAGACGCGCAGCAGCGGCTGGTCGAGGCACTGCCCCTCATGCGGACGCGAGCACTTCCCTCGGACGGACCCGGCGGTGATCGTGGCGGTGACCAGCGCGACCCACCCGGACCGCCTCCTGCTCGGCTCGAACGCGCTGTGGGCGCAGAACCGGTTCTCGTGCTTCGCCGGTTTCGTCGAGGCGGGGGAGTCGCTCGAGTCGGCCGTGGTACGGGAGGTGCGGGAAGAGGCGGGAGTGGACCTGGTCGACGTGCAGTACCGCAGCTCGCAGGCCTGGCCCTACCCGCGTTCACTCATGCTGGGGTTCCTCGCGGTCGCCGCCGACGACGCCGCCGCCGAAGCGGACGGCGAGGAGATCCTTGCGGTGCGCTGGTTCGAGCGCGCAGAGATCGGCGCAAGCCTGCGGGGCGAGGGCGACCTGATCCTGCCCGGGTCCGCCTCGATCGCCCATCAGCTGATCAGCGAGTGGCACGCGAGCGCGCCGTGACCGATCCCGCACTCTCCGGTCTGGATGACCACCAGCTCGAGGCGGTCACCACCCTCCGCGGGCCAGTGGTCGTGCTCGCCGGCGCCGGCACCGGCAAGACGCGGGTGATCACGCATCGGATCGCGCACGGAGTGGACACCGGGGCGTATTCGCCTGGCCGGGTGATGGCGGTGACCTTCACGGCGAAGGCGGCGGGGGAGATGCGCGGACGGCTGCGTGCGCTGGGCGTGGAGGGCGTGTCGGCGCGGACCTTCCACGCCGCCGCACTGGCGCAGCTGAACTTCTTCTGGCCCACCGTCGCGCGGGACACGGCCCCCGGCATCGTGGACAACAAAGTGCGCCTGCTGGCACACGCCGCCGACGGCATGGGGATCTCGCCGGATGTCGCGACACTGCGCGACGTGGCGAGCGAGATCGAGTGGCGCAAGGTGACGATGCGCAGCATCGATCAGTACGCCGCCGCGCGCCCGAACGGGGTGGGCAGGCTGGAGGTCGGCCGGGTGGTCGAGCTGCAGCGTGCCTACGAGAAGGTGAAGGACCAGCGCCGCCAGCTCGACTTCGAGGACGTGCTGCTGGCCTGCGCGGGGATGCTGGAGGCCGAGCCGCACGTCGCGGCATCCGTGCACGAGCAGTATCGCCATTTCACGGTCGACGAGTTCCAGGACGTCTCGCCCCTGCAGTACCGCCTGCTCGAGCTGTGGCGGGGCGATCGTCGCGACATCTGCGTGGTCGGCGACGCCAGCCAGACGATCTACTCGTTCGCCGGCGCCGACGCGCGATACCTGCTCGATTTCGCGGATGCGCACGAGGACGCGCGCGTCGTGCGCCTGGAGCGGAACTACCGATCGGATTCGGCCATCCTCGCGGTCGCGAACGAACTCATGCGTGGCCGGCCGGGAGCGCTGGAGCTCACGGCGGCCGCAACCGGCACCGCGGACGCCGAGCCGCGGGAGACCCCGATGGTCACGGCGTACGAGGACGACGTCGCTGAGGCCGCAGGGGTGGCGGCGCAGGTCGCCGCGCGGATCGCGGCGGGCGTCGATCCCCGCCGCATCGCGATCCTCTACCGGGCGCACTCCCAGTCGGCCGAGCTGGTGCGCGCCCTCGCGCGCCACGAGATCGCCACGAGCGTCCTGGGCGGTCGGAGATTCTTCGACATGCCGGAAGTGCGCCAGGCCGTCATGGCGCTGCGGGGTGCCTCGGTCGCGCCGTTGGAGGCCGACTTCGTGGACGCCGTGCGTGATGTGCTGCGCTCGCTGGGTCTGACCAACGAACCGCCGCAGGCGGGGGGCGCGCTGCGCGATGCGTGGGAGGCGCGCGCGGCGCTGCTGCGCCTGGCGGAGGAGTCGCCTCCGGGGACGACCCTGCGCGGATTCACCGATGAACTGCAGGCACGGGCCAAGGCCCAGCACGAACCCGGGATGCGCACGGTCACGCTGGCGACGCTGCACGCGGCCAAGGGACTGGAATGGGACCACGTCCATCTGCTCGGCTTCGCGGAAGGGCTGCTTCCGATCAGCTACGCCACCACCTTCGAGCAGGTCGACGAGGAGCGCCGGCTGGCGTACGTGGGCATCACGCGGGCCGGGCGAACGCTGTCGCTGTCCTGGTCGAGGGGAACGCGGGAACGGCAGCCGTCGCGGTTCCTCCGAGAGATCGGCAGCGGCACGCTGCGTGCGGGCGGTGCACGCGCATCGACCGGTGCAGCGAGTTCTCGCGCAAGGTCAGCGAGCGGCAGCGGATCCGCTGCGGGCTCCGCTCGGCCGCGCTGATCAGCCGAGCCGTGAGCAGGGCCGCCTCCACGGCCAGCGCGTCCGCCACCTCCGGCGGGCGCCGTCCGAGCAGCTGGGCGGCCAGGTGCGGCCACGCCGGATCCGCGTCCCGGCGGTGCGCTGCGATGCACGCCAGGCACGCGGTGCGTCCCGGGACGATGAACGGCCCGATCTCGGCACCGGAGCCGGAGAACACGAGCGGCACGTGCGGGACGTCCGCGCCCATGAGCGCGGCCGTCCGGCGCGGCTCGACCAGGTGATGCGCGAGCACGACGACGACGGCATCGGCCGGCACGGCTTCGTCGGGGGCGCCGAACCAGGTCATCCGCGTCACGTGGACCCCGGCGGATTCCAGCGCGCCCACCACGGCGTCCGCCATGCCGCCCCCTCCGTCCTGCGGTGCCTGCACGACGACACGACGACCCGGCGACGCGGGTGCGAGCAGCGCCCGTCCGATGCTCCGCACGAACCCGGCAGCAGCGCCCTCGGGGGCGCCGAATGCGACGGCGACGGGATCCAGCACGGCCTCGGGGATGCCCCGCTCCAGCTCTCGGACCAGCCGCTGCTGCCAAGGTTCGGGGTCTTCGATCACCGTCACCGCATCCAGGCCGAACTGCAGCGTGGTCGGGGTGCGCCACAGCGGAGGAAGGCCCGGATCCAGTTGCAGCATGCCCCGATTCTGGACCGTGCTCCACGAGCGGCCGCGTTGTCCACAGGTCCGCTCGGCGAAACCCGGTCACGCCGGCGCTGGGGAGGAGCCGGTGGCGCCCCGGTGCCCGGTCAGACCGGGCGCGGGTCGTCCGGTCCGGCCGGGCCGTCCTCGTCGGAGGCCGCGGAATCCGCGTCCGAAGCATCCGCCCCGGAATCATCGGCTGCCCCGCCCTCGGTGGGCGCTTGGCCGATGTCCTCGCCGGCCAGCAGCTTCGCCAGCGCGTCATCCATCTCGTCCGGAGCCGGCTCCTCGCCCCGCGCCCGCGCCTCCAGCCGCGCCACCAGACCGGCGGGATCGTCGATGTCCTCCGCCGTCGGCATGTGGTCGGGGTAGTCCCACAGCGAATCCCGGCCCGCGACACCCACGGCATCCGTCACCGCCCGCCACATCGCCGCAGCCTCTCGCATTCGCCGCGGGCGCAGCTCCAGGCCGACCAGCGAACTGAGCGCCTGCTCGGCCGGCCCGCCGACCGCCCGGCGGCGGCGGACCGCCTCGGCGATCCGGTCGGCGGAGGGGAGACGCGCGGTCGCGGCGTCGGTGACCACATCCACCCAGCCCTCGATCGTGGCGAGGAGGTTCTCCAGGCGCGTCAGCGCCGCGTTCTGCGCCTCGGAGCGCGTGGGCAGCAGCGCGCCGCTCTCCAGGGCGCGCCGCAGCTCCTCCGGCTCGGACGGGTTGAACCGCGAGGCGAGCTCCTCCAGCGCGTCGGTGTCGACGTGGATGCCGCGGGCGAAGTCGGTGATCTGCGAGATGACATGCAGCCGCAGCCAGCGGGCGTGGCGGAACAGGCGGGCGTGAGCCAGTTCGCGCGTGGCGATGTACAGCGCCAGCTGGTCGTCCGGGATCTCCAGATCGCGGCCGAAGTCGGCGAAGTTCTGAGGCAGGATCACCGCATCGCCGTCGGGCATGAGCGGGATGCCGACGTCGCCGCCGCTGACGACCTCCTTGGACAGGTTGCCCACGACCTGACCCAGCTGCGAGGCGAACAGCGATCCACCGACGGTGCGCATGAGGCGGCCCGCGCCTTGGATGAGGCCCTGCATCTCCTCGGGAGCCTGATCGCGCAGCGCCGCGGTGAGAGCGTCGGCGATGCTCGTGGCGACCGGCTCAGCCAGCTCCTGCCACACCGGAAGCGTCGCCTCCACCCACCCGCCGCGCGTCAACGACCGGGGCGGGGTGGCCAGCTCCGAGATGGTGGTGGCCTCGCTCAACCACAGCGCGGCCAGTGCGAAGGCCTGGTCCAGGTCGGTTCGCTGACCGTCCGTGACGACCAGGCCGTCCTGGTTGGCGATGTGCAGCGCCTGCCGCTTTGCGAGATCCCACGAGATCCCCTCATCGCCGCCACCGGAGAAGGCACCCTGAAGGTGCCGCATCACCGTCTGCATCATCGCGGGGTCGATTCCCATGCCCGACAGCCGCGCAAGCTGCTCCGGATCGACCTGTCCGCCCGCGCCGCCGAACAGCTGCCGGATCAGCTCTTGGAACTGCTCCTCCGGGGTCTGGTCGTCCTCGGGATTGGAGTCTGGCACTTCAGCCGCCTTTCAGCCGGGTCATGAACTCGCGCTCTACGCTAGTCGCACGGATCATCGCACCACCCGGCACGGACCTTTCCGCCCTTACGCCGGTCGCGAACGACCAGGCAGAGAAAGGTCCACCCGCCGTGGCGCTGTTCGACGAGAACGTCACCATCACGCCCGCCCCCGTACGCCGCATGTCGCGGAACATGCTCGCGGGTGTCTGGGCGCTCGCCATCGCGCTCGCGGTGCTGCTGATCATCACGTTCCTGCCCACCTCGTACGTCATCCAGCGTCCCGGGCCGGTCTACAACACCCTCGGCACGGCATCGGCCGCAGACGGCACTCAGGTCCCGCTGATCTCGGTCGAGGGCGCGGAGACCTTCCCCACCGACGGTGCCCTGGACCTGCTGACCGTCCAGGTGGTCGGCAACCGTGATCGGACCCCCTCCTGGTTCGAATTGGCCACCGCCTGGTTCGATCCGAGCCGTGCCGTGCTGCCGATCGACGCGGTCTTCCCGCAGGACCAGACCACGCAGGAGCGCGAGGAGGAGAGCGCGGCGATGATGGTCGACTCGCAGCAGGACGCCACCGCCGCCGCGCTGACCGAACTGGGCTACGACGTCGATCCGCAGCTGAGCGTGTACTCGTTCACCCCGGACTCGGCATCCCAGGATGCCCTCGAGGAGGGCGATGTGATCCTCGAGGCCGACGGGATGCCGGTGACCGACGTCGACGAGCTGCGCGGGCTCGTCAACGAGGGCGAAGGAGCGCCGATCGAGCTTCGCATCGAACGGGACGGCCAGCAGCAGTCGGTGTCGATCACGCCCCGCCCGTCCGAGGTCGACGGTGAGACGGTCTGGCTGATCGGCGTCACGCTGACCACCGCCTACGACTTCCCGATCGACGTGACGATCCAGCTGAACAACGTCGGCGGCCCCAGCGCGGGCATGATGTTCGCGCTCGGCATCATCGACACTCTCACACCGGGCGAGCTCAACGGCGGAAAGACCGTCGCGGGCACCGGCACGATCACCGCGGACGGCGTCGTCGGCCCGATCGGGGGTATCCGCCAGAAGATGTGGGCGGCGGTCGATGCCGGTGCGCAGTGGTTCCTGGCGCCCGAAGCCAATTGCGAAGAGGTCGTCGGGCACGTTCCGGACGGCCTGCAGGTGTTCTCCGTCGCGGAGCTCGACGATGCGCTCGCCGTGCTGGATGCCGTGAGCGAGGACGGCGATGTCGCCGACCTGCCGACCTGCGGCGTCGGCTGAGCATGCTCATGCCGCCGGCCGGATTCTCCGGGAGTTCGCCCAGGGCGGACTCGACGGCCCCCCAGACCCGCGCACCTAGGATGGACCTGTGACCACGACCTCAGCGCCGGCCCCGGCCACGCCCTCTCGCTCCCGCCGGATCATCGCGATCTCCCTCGCCATCATCGCCGCCCTCGTCGTGGCCTTCTTCGTGTTCGCCAATCTGTACGCGGACTGGCAGTGGTACGCGCAGCTCGGCTTCGACTCCGTCCTGGTGACGCAGTGGACCGCCCGCGTGGTGATGTTCGTCATCGGGTTCATCGGCATGGCCGTCCCGGTATGGCTCGCCATCCAGCTCGCCTACCGCCTGCGCCCGGTGTACGCGCGGCTCAGCTCGCAGCTGGACCGCTACCAGGAGGTCGTCGAACCGCTGCGCCGCCTGGCGATGTGGGGCATCCCGATCTTCTTCGGGTTCTTCTCCGGCTTCGCGGCGTCCGCGCAGTGGGAGACCACGTGGCTGTGGTTCAACGGCGTCGCCACGGACATGACCGACCCTCAGTTCAACCTGGACACGGGCTTCTACCTGTTCGCGATGCCGTTCTACAGCGCGCTGCTCGGGTTCGTCTCGGCGGTGCTCCTGGTGTGCCTGCTCGTGACCGCCCTCGTGTCCTACCTGTACGGGTCGGTGCGGATCGGCCAGCGTGAGCTTCGGATCTCCAAGGCGGCGCGCATCCAGCTCGCCGTGATCGCCGGGCTGTATCTCCTGGCGCAGGGAGCCAGTCTGTGGCTGGACCGTTACAAGACCCTCGTCGAGCCGGGCGATCGCATCACCGGTCCCGGGTACACCGGTGTGCATGCCGTCATCCCCGGGCAGACGATCCTCGCGGTCGTCGCCGTGATCGTCGCGATCCTGTTCTTCGTCACCGCGATCATCGGCCGCTGGCGGTACCCGCTGATCGCCACCGCGCTTTTGGTGGTCTCGGCGATCGTCGTCGGTGTCGGCTACCCGTGGGTGGTCAACACCTTCCAGGTGCGCCCGAACCAGCTGGCGCTGGAGCGGGAGTACTACCAGCGCGGCATCGACATGACGCAAGCCGCGTACGGCATCGATGGGCTCGAGAAGACCAACTTCGAAGCCGTCACCGACGTCGGACCCAATCAGCTGCGTGAAGACGCGGCCACCACCGCGCAGATCCGCATCATGGACCCCACCGTCATCAGCCCGACGGTGCGACAGCTCGAGCAGTTCCGCGGCTACTACCAGTTCGCCGACCCGCTCGATGTCGACCGCTACGAGATCGACGGCGTCTCCCAGGACACGGTCGTGTCCGTCCGCGAGCTGAACATGGACCAGCTCGGCGCCGCCGCGTCGTGGCAGAACACGTCGCTGGTCTACACGCACGGCTACGGTGTCGTCGCGGCCAAGGGCAACGACCGCACCACGGACGGCGACCCGGTCTTCCTCGAGCGCGGCATCCCGGCCGCCGGCTTCCTCTCCGATCAGGAGGACTTCGAGCCGCGGGTGTACTTCGGCGAGTACTCGCCGCCGTACTCGATCGTGGGCGCGCCCGAGGGCACCGACCCGGTCGAGCTGGACTACCCGTCCGGCGCGGACGGCGCGTCCGAGACGAAGACGACGTTCACCGGAGACGGCGGTCCGAGCATCGGCAGCGTGTTCAACCGGCTGATCTTCGCGCTGAAGTTCCAGTCGGAGCAGATCCTCTTCTCGGACTACGTCAACGAGGACTCGCAGATCCTCTACGATCGCGATCCGCGGGTGCGCGTCCAGAAAGCCGCACCGTACCTGACCCTCGACAGCGACCCGTACCCCAGCGTGGTCGACGGGCGCATCGTGTGGATCGTGGACGGCTACACCCTCAGCGCGAACTACCCGTACTCGACGACCGTGAGCCTCCAGCAGGCGATCTCGGACTCCAACACGACCGCGCAGCGGTTCGCGCTGGATGACATCAACTACATCCGCAACTCGGTCAAGGCCACCGTCGACGCATACGACGGCTCGGTCACGCTCTATGCCTGGGATGACGAAGACCCCCTGCTGCAGGCGTGGCAGAACGTGTACCCCTCCACGGTGAAGCCGATCAGCGAGATGTCGGGCGATCTGATGGCCCACGTGCGGTACCCGACGGACCTGTTCAAGGTGCAGCGTTACGCACTGGGCGTGTACCACGTCGATGACGCGCAGTCCTTCTACCAGCGCGACAACGCCTGGCAGACGCCGAACGACCCGCAGCTGGACACCGTGCTGCAGCCTCCGTACTACCTGACGATGCAGATGCCCGGCCAGGACGCTCCGACCTACTCGATGTTCACCAGCTTCATCCCGGCCTCGGAGGGGACCGCGTCACGCAACGTCCTGATGGGGTATCTCGCCGTCGATTCCAACGCGGGCAGCGAGACCGGCGTGAAGAACGCCGACTACGGCAAGCTCCGAATGCTGGTGGTCGACGCGGACACCACTGTGCCCGGTCCCGGCCAGGTGCAGAACACGTTCAACTCGGATCCGCTGATCTCCTCTCAGATCAACCTGCTCAAACAGGGACAGTCCGAGGTCATCAACGGCAACCTGCTGACCCTCCCCGTCGGCGGCGGGCTGCTGTACGTGCAGCCCGTGTTCGTCCAGGCCTCCAGCGGCACCCAGCTGCCGCAGCTGCAGAAGGTGCTGGTCGCCTTCGGCAACGAGGTGGCGTTCGAGGACACGCTCAACGAGGCACTCGACGCACTGTTCGGCGGGGACTCCGGGGTCGACACCGGCGACGCGGATGTCACTCCGACACCCGGCCCGACGCCGACGCCGACGCCGACGCCCGGGGAGCCGACACCGGATCCGAGCGCACCCGCCACGCCGCCTGCGGACACCTACCAGGCTGCTCTGCAGGAGGCCCAGCAGGCCCTGCTGGACCGTCAGGCGGCGCTTCAGGCCGGTGACTGGGCGGCGTACGGGGCGGCCGATGAGCGGCTCACCACCGCCATCGAGCAGCTCATCGAGCTCGGCGACTAGCAGCGGCCGGCGCAGGTCACGCGGAAACGCACTCCTTCGGGGGTGCGTTTCCGCTTTTCGGGCGGGCACCATGCCGCCGGCCGAGCGGCTCAGTCGGTGAGCAGCCACACCCAGATCAGCAGCACCGTCACGGCGAAGCCTGCGATCTGGTTGAGCCACAGGAACCGCCGCCAGCCGGCCGTCGCCCGCTCGGCGGTCGCGTCGGTGATGCGCCGGAAGGGCCACACCGTGGCCAGGTACGGAACGGCCACCAGCGCCGCGAGCGGACCGGGCCACGGTGTGACGAGCATCACCACACCCGCGGCGAGATAGCAGACCAGCGAGAACCAGACCGTCCATCGGGCGCCGCGGGCCGTTGCGATGGACGATATGCCTGCCTCGCGGTCGGCCACCACGTCCTGGACGGCGCCGAACGCGTGCGAAGCCACGCCCCACAGCGCGAATGCGACGATCACCGCAGTCAGCTGCCAGCTCGAGGTCGCCCCGGCGAGCACCAGCGCGTACACGGCGGGGGAGAAGAAGTGGATGCTGGAGGTCACCGAGTCCGCGAACGGCACCTCCTTCAGCCGGAGCGGCGGCGCACTGTAGAACACCACGAAGAACAGGCTCACGCCCAGGACCAGCCAGGACCAGGGATCGCCGACGAGCACCAGGAAGATCACGAACGGCAGGCAGGCCAGCACCGCCGCCCACAGGGTGACGGCGTGCATGCGCCGGTCCAGGACCGCCCCGTGCGTGCCTCCTTTGCGCGGGTTGCGCAGGTCGGACTCGTAGTCGAACACGTCGTTGATCCCGTACATCGCGAGGTTGTAGGGCACGAGGAAGAACAGCGTGCCGACGACCAGCGTCACGTCGATCTCGCGCGTGGTCATCAGGTACGCCGCGGCGAACGGGTAGGCCGTGTTGATCCAGCTGACCGGACGTGAGGCGATGAACAGCTGCCGGATCACGGTGCCGGGCCGCAGCGCCTGCCCGTCGCTCATGCGGTCGCCTCGACCGGGGCCGGCCGGGTCAGGAGGGTGAGTACGGCGGGCACCAGGAACGCCGCGCAGAGGGGATAGGCGAAGTCCTCCACGGGCGCCAGTCCGATCCGCACGCCGCTCAGGTGCTCCGGCGGGTAGGTGAAGAGCCCGACGGCGATCATCAGGTTGTCGAACACCGCAGTGAGGCACACCAGGACGAGGGCGGCGATGCCCGACGCACACATCCGACGGGCGAACCACGGACGCCGGACAGTGGCGAGGGTCACGACCGCGGTGGCCAGGACGAACGGCACCACGATGAGCAGGTAGGTCACTCGCGCGTCCCCTCGAGGCTGCGCCGGTCTGCACTGAGCCGAGGCAGCCGTCGGGCCGCGGACCAGACCACGAGCGCCAGGTAGCACAGGAACGCCAGGAAGAACGGTTCCTCGACCGGCAGCTCGGGGGCCAGGTCGACTCCGAGCAGAAGCGGACTGTCACCTTTCACGAACACGCCGGTCGCGATCCCCACCGCGTCCCAGGCGAGGAAGAATGCCGTGCCGAGCAGCACCGCCACGGCGGTGCGCGCCGGCGAGTCCCAGGCGGCCAGACGCCACCGCGCGTCGAGCGCGGCGATGCCGGCGGCCGAGACGAGAATCGCGATCAGATAGACCCCGGGCACGTCACACCCTGGCCGGCTCGGGCAGGGGGCCGGGGGTGCGATCGCCGCGGAGGCGCTTGAGCACCAGCTCGGCTGAGATGAGGCACATCGGCAGTCCGATGCCGGGAAGCGCCGACCCGCCGGCGTACGACAGGCCGCGGACCTTGCGGGACGCGTTGCGGGGGCGGAACATCGCGCTCTGTCCCAGCGTGTGGGCCAGACCGAGCGCGTTCCCGCGCCAGGAGTGCAGATCGGCGGCGAAATCACCGGGGGCGATCGTGCGCCGCACCACGATCCGATCGGCGAGATCCGGGATGCCGCACCAGTCCGAGATCTGCTGGATCACGCGGTCCGCAGCCGTCTCGACTGCCGCGTCGCCGTCGCCGTCGATACCGCCGCGACCGATGCCGGGGTCGGCGGGGATCGGCACCAGCACGAACAGGTTCTCGTGACCGGATGGGGCCACGTGCGGGTCGGTGGCGCTGGGGCGGCACACGTACAGCGAGGCGGGCGCCGGGATCCGGCTGGGCTCCTGGAAGATGTCGTCGAAGTTCGCCCGCCAGTCCTCCGCGAACAGGAGGGTGTGATGAGCCAGCTGCGGCAGCTCTCCGTCCACCCCCAACAGCACCAGGAGCGCGCCGGGGCTGGGGGTGCGTTTCGCCCACCACTTCTCGGGATAGCTCTGCAGGTGCGGGGGAAGAAGCGCCGTCTCGGTGTGATGCAGGTCGGCGGTCGAGACGACCAGCGATGCCGGGATGCCGCGACCGTCGGAGAGGCGGACGCCCGTGACCGCGGCATCCGTCGTGGTGATCTCGACAACCTCGCAGCCGGTGCGGATCGTCGCGCCGTTGGCGATCGCGAGCCGGCGCACGGCCGCGATCACCTCGGTGAATCCGCCGCGGGGGTACAGGACGCCGTCGTCGAGGTCGAGGTGGCTCATCAGGTGATACAGGCTCGGCACGCTGTAGGGCGAGCCGCCGAGGAAGACCGCCGGATAGCCGAGGATCTGGCGCAGCCGGGGGTCGGTGAACCGGCGCTCGACATGGCTGGCCAGCGAACGGGTGAGCAGGGGAGCGAGCCGGCCGGACCGCCGCAGCAGCACGGGGTCGCGCAGACCCGCGGTGGTCTCATACGTGTCGTAGAGGAAACGCGATACGGACAGCTCGTAGGCGTCCGCGGCCGAGTCCAGGTAGGCATCGAGCTTGGCGCCGGCACCGGGCTCGATCCGCTCGAACAGGCCGGTCGCGGCATCCCGCCCGGACCGCACGTCCGTGGGCGGCAGCCGGTGCTGCGGCGACGGCTGGCTGTACACCCGGTAGGCCGGGTCGAGAGGCACCAGGTCCAGCTCCCGTTCGGCGGAGGTGCCCAGCAGGCGGAAGAAGTGGTCGAAGACCTCGGGCATGAGGTACCAGCTGGGTCCGGTGTCGAAACGGAAGCCCTCGTGCTCCCACGAGCCGGCGCGGCCGCCGACCTCGTGCCGAGCTTCCAGGACGGTCACCTGCCATCCCTCTGCGCCGAGCAGCGCGGCCGTGGCGAGCCCCGCGATCCCGGCGCCGATCACGATGGCGGCGCCGCTGTCATCCTCGGGCATGTGCTGATCCTCCGTCGTCGATTCGCTCGTGGTCATGCTCGTGCTCGCGGGGTGCTCCGGCGCGGTGCGAAGCCGAGCCAGGCGCGGGCGGCGAGGGCCGCCTTCACGGCGTTGGGAACGCGCACACGCGCGCTGGATGCCGATTCCCGGCGCAGCCGGGCGGACAGCGACGCGAACAGGTCGTGGGCGACGGTGACCGCGCGCCGGCAGTCGACGGGCAGGCGCGGGATCACCGCTGCCGCGGCGGTGAGGTCCGCGTCGATGCGATCCAGAATCTCGGCGCGGGTCGATGCGCCGGTTGACAGACCGAGGTAGTCGCGGCCGAGCGCGTCTTCGTCGTGATGCTGATCGCGCAGGAAGTTCACGTCCTGGAAGGCCGCACCGAGGCGCTGGGCGCCGTCGGTGAGGTCATCATCGGGGGCGGTGGGATGCCGCGCGCCGGCGTTGACGAAGACCTGAAGGCACATCAGGCCGACCACCTCCGCCGACCCGTACACGTACTCGTGGTGAGAGGTCTCGTCGTGCCGGGTGGTGAGCAGATCGGTGCGCATCGAGCGGAAGAACGGCGCGATGAGGTCTTCGCCGATTCCGCACTCCCGCGCCGTGCGGGCGAACGCGTGTACGACGAGATTAGAGCTGAAGCCGCGTCCGATCGCCGCGACCGTCTCGGCCTCGAGTTCATCCAGCACTGCGCGGGCCGCGGTCGAATCCAATCCCGCCGCGGTGGCGGGTCCGTCCACGATCTCATCGGCGATCCGCACCAGCGCATAGACGTTGCGCACGTGCGGCCTGGGTCGCGGACCGAGCAGGCGCGCGGCCAGGCCGAACGATGTGGAGTAGGAGGCGATCACTGCGGCCGCGGCATCCTCGGCCGTCTTGTCGTACAGGGCCAGCCCGGTCGGCTTGTGACTCACGGAATGCGCTCCTGGACGCGGTCCGCGATGTCGCGCAGCAGTGATCGGGCCGCGGGCGGAAACGCCGGAGCCTCCACGGCTGCGCGGACCTCGCCGAGCGTGTCCACGATCAGCGTGCGCACACTCCACCGGGCGCCGCTCTCCTCGAGCGCCAGCTGAGCCTCCCGGACGGCGATCGGTCCCGTGTAGGCCAGCGCCAGCGCGTCGTTCACCCGCGACCAGGATGGGCTCTGGCGCGCCAGCTCGATCAGCGGAGTGCGCTTTGACTCACGCAGATCACCGCCCTCGTCGCGGCCCGCCTGCTCGGCCGAGCCGAACGCGCCGATGAGGTCGTCCACGAGCTGGAAGGCGAGTCCGAGCCGACCGCCCTGGGTCTCCAGTGCGGCCAGCGCATCCGCCGGCGCCCCGGCCAGCAGGGCGCCGGCGCAGAGGGGGGCGCTGAACGAGTACACGGCGGTCTTGTTGAACGTCGCGTCGAAGATGGCCTCCGCTTCGGCGTAGTCCGGCATCACGGCGTTCTCGACATCGGCGAGTTCGCCGGCGGCGGAGACGTACATCGCTTCGTCCAGCAGTGCGTACAAGCGGGCGCGGACGTCGGCGGACACGTCCGCGAGAGCCACCAGGCGGGACGCTTCGTGAAGCAGCAGGTCGCCGGCCAGGATCGCCGCGGCGTCCCCGACGAGCGCGGCATCGTCGGCATCGGCCCCTCGCGCCCGGGCGCGCGCGCGGAACTCCCCGGCGACGTTGGGGATGCCGCGACGCACCGTGTCGTGGTCGATGACGTCGTCGTGCACGACGAACGCCGTGTGCAGGAGTTCGAACGCCGCCGCGATGGAGCACAGCGCGGGGGACGCGGACGAGTCGCCGCCGAAGGCCGTGTACGAGGCAGCCACCAGCGCCGGCCGCGTGCGCTTGCCACCGGCCGTGGCGCGGCCGATCGCCTCTGCGAGCTGTTCGAATCCGTCGCCGAGGTAGGCCGCGCGCCGTCGCAGCCTGCTCAGCGAGCCATCGATCGCGTCGTCGATGGCCGCACGTGTGGCGGAGGAGATCATGACGCGCGTCGTCGGGGGAGCGCAGGTTCGGAATCGAACAGGTGCAGCTGCTCCGCCTGAAGGACCAGCCACGGACTGAACGCCCACGGGGTCGCGGTCAGAGATGTGCCCAGATCGTGCGGGTCGACCCACTTGGCCTCACTGACCTCCAACGGGTTCAGGACCGGCTCGGTGCTCGTCCGGGCGATGTACACCGGACACACCTCGTGCTCGACGATGCCGCTCGCGTCGACGGCGCGGTAGCGGAACAGGGGCAGGGCCAGTTCGATGTCGGCGAGCGCGAGGCCCAGCTCGTACTCTGCGCGGCGATGCACGGCGGCAAGCACCGGCTCGGCGGGACGGGGATGCCCGCAGAACGAGTTGCTCCACACGCCCGGCCAGGTGGTCTTGCCGAGGGCTCGACGTGTCACCAGCACGTGCCCGGCGTCGTTCATCACGTGGCAGGAGAATGCGAGGTGCAAGGCGGTGTCGGTCCCGTGCACACTGCTCTTCGGAGCGGTGCCGATCGCTCGACCCTCCTCATCGAGAAGGACCACGTGGTCAGCATCGATCATGGACCCTCCTCATTTTCGCTAGTTTAGCTAGCGATAAGCTTTCCGCTGATGATACAAGGGGAGGGAGGGAGTGTCCACATGTCGCAGCCCCGGCCGGCTGAAGGATCGAACGACCGCGTCGTCACCGACGTCTTGCAGGGCGTCCGCGCGCTCAGTGACGCCATGGATCGCATGCACGGCGGGATGAAGGGCGACATGGAGATGAACTCCAGCGACCTCGCCGCCCTGCGCATGCTCATCGTCCGAGAAGGCCGCGGAGAGACGGTCAGTCCCCACGAGGTGGCGCGTCACCTGCGCATCTCCACCGCTTCCACGACCAAGCTCCTGGACCGCCTCGCCCGATCGGGTCACATCGAACGGCGACCCCACCCCAGCGACGGGCGTGCCCGCATCGTCGTTCTCACGGACGAATCGCGCAGCGCCTTCTTCCGCCATTTCGGCGAGCGACTCCGCGTGATGCGCGGGGTCGCCGAGAAGTACGACGCTGCCGAGCTGACGGTGATCGCCAGGTTCCTCGCCGAGCTCAGCGACGCCCTGGACCCGCGTTAGGCACCGACACGGCATGCGCCGCTCGGCGGCGTCCGCCGGTTATCGGCCCTGACGCTTCTTGAACGGCTTCGGCTGGCCCTTGACGGCGGGGGTGCGCCCCTTGCCCTTCGAAGCCTTGGCCTTGCCCCCGGCCGGGACGGCGGGCTTTTCCGCCGCCGGCGGTGCTGCAGCGATCCGGCTCTTGGCATCGGCCAGAAGACGAGCACCGGCCGGGGTCAGTCGAATCCGGCCCTGATCGCGGGTGAACAGGGCATGACCGACCTCGTGCTCCAGCTTCTCGATCGAGGAGTACAGCGAGGCGAGCGGAATATCGAGGGCCTGTGCTGCCCGAGGGAAGTGCAGTTCTTCGGCCGCCGCCACGAATCGTGAGAGCAGGGTGATGTTCACAGAAGCCTTTCGTCGTGCGGCGCCGCCGGCGCTGTGCGGCGCAGTCTCCTGCCCACAGTAGGCGCAGGGGATGCGAGGCCGCCCGATGCCCGCGCTCGCCGACCCCGGTGTGCTCAGGACGCGGTCCTTCTATGATGTCGGCGTGGAGACGCGCAAGGCCGATGTCGTCCAGGACATCCGGTTCGCCCGGTCGGCCGATGGGGTCGGCATCGCGTACGCCGTGCACGGATCCGGGCCGCCGCTGCTGATCGATGCCTGCTGGCTCAGCCACCTGCAGTTCGACTGGGAGAGCCCGGTGTGGCGCCATTACCTGGTCGAACTGGGCAGGATCGCGACCGTCATCCGCTACGACGAGCGCGGGCACGGGCTCTCGGACCGGGGAGTCACCGACCACAGCCTGGACGCCCGCGTCGCCGACCTGGAGGCCGTGGTAGCGGACGCGGGGCTCGACCGGTTCGCGCTCATGGCCATGGCGCAGGGTGGTCCGGTCGCGATCGAGTACGCCGCGCGGCATCCCGATCGCCTCACCCGCCTGGTGTTCTACGGCAGCTATTCGGGGGCGCAGGCAGCGGCGACTGCGGAGGAGCTGGAGCTGTTGGCGGCCTTCGAGGCGCTGATCCGGGTGGGATGGGCTCGGCCGACGTCCGAGTTCCGTCGGGTCTTCAGCAGCATGATGATCCCGGGTGGGACCGAGGATCAGATGCGGTGGCTCGACGACCTGCAGCGGCGGGCATGCGACACCGAGACAGCGGTCACCTCCCGCGCCCAGCGCCAGGTCACCGACTCGTCGTGGCGCCTGCCCGAACTGGATCTTCCCACCCTGGTCATCCACAGTCGAGGCGATCAGATGAACGAGTTCCATCATGCCCGGCACCTCGCGGCCGGCATTCGCGGTGCCCGTCTCGTCGGTCTGGACAGTCACAATCACATCGTGCTGGCCGACGAGCCCGCCTGGCCGGCTTTCCTGCACGAGATCACGGAGTTCCTCGAGCCGGACCGGCGTGCGGCCACCGACGTCCGCCCCGACGACGTCGCGGCGCTGATCTCTCCGCGGGAGCTCGAGATACTGCGTCGTGCCGCAGCCGGGTACGACAACGATGCCATCGCCGCCGAGCTGTTCCTGTCCGTGCGCACCGTCGAGCGGCATCTGCAGAACGTGTACGCGAAGCTCGGGCTGAGCGGGCGCACAGCCCGCACTGCCGCGGTCGCACGACTTCTGTCCGCCACGTAGCGCGTACGCGCCGGCCGCCAGCCCGCCTGCGCCGGGGGGCGGATCCTGCGCGTCGGCGCCGATGCGCGCAACGACCCGGCATTCCTACCGTGGTGGCACCAACCACAACAGGAGGAATCAGATGTCAACCTTGACCAGCACCACCGGCACCGTGACGGGTACCCCCGAGGACAGGGCGCTCAAGGCCAAGCACGCCGCGATGTGGGCCAGTGGAAACTACCCCGTCGTCGTGGACGAGGTCGTCCGCCCCCTCGGCGGCATCCTTGTGGAAACGGTCGATGTGCAGCCCGGCCAGCGCGTCCTGGACGTCGCTGCCGGCACCGGCACGTCCGCGATCCCGTCGGCTCGGCGCGGTGCCGCCGTCATCGCCACGGACCTGACTCCGGAGCTCCTCGCCGTCGGACGCGCCGCCGCCGAGACCGAAGGGATCGACCTGACCTGGCAGACCGCGGATGCCGAATCCCTCCCGTTCGGCGACGCCGAATTCGACGTCGTGCTCTCGAGCATCGGCGTGATGTTCGCACCGCACCACGAGCTCGCCGCGGATGAACTGGTCCGGGTAACCCGCCCCGGCGGGCGGATCGGCATCCTGAGCTGGACGCCGAACGGCTTCGTGGGGCAGCTCTTCGCGACGATGAAGCCGTACGCGCCGCCGCCGCCGCCCGGCTCTTCGCCCGCTCCGCTGTGGGGGAGCGTCGAGCATGTCCGGATGCTTCTGGGCGACCGCGTCGAGAGCGTGGTTGCCCACCAGCAGGCGCTCCTGGTCGACCGGTTCGCCACGGGCGAGGAACTGCGTGACTTCTTCAAGGCCAATTACGGTCCGACGATCGCGGTGTACCGGTTCATCGCCGACGACCCCGAGAAGGTCGCCGCTCTCGACGCCGACATGGCGGCGCTCGGGGATCGGTTCTTCCGGGACGGTGTCATGCCGTGGGAGTACCTCATCGTCACCGCCACCCGTCGTTAGGACCACGGCAGCGATCGACCCCGCGCTCCCGGGCGCGGGGTCGATCGCTGTTGCGCCGTGGGCCCGGCCGGACCATCAGGGTTCGAGCGGATGACGGACCGGCTCCGTGATCGTGGCCGGGTCGGTCACACGCGGTGCCAGGGCGGGCGTCGCCGGCTCCGGCCGCCGCACGCCGTGGACGACTCCGTAGACAGCGGCCTGGGTGCGCCGTTCCAGGCCGAGTTTCACGAGGAGTCCCGAGACGTAGTTCTTCACGGTCTTCTCTGCCAGGTCCAGAACGTGCGCGATCTGCTTGTTCGTCATCCCCTCGGTGATCAGCCGCAACACCTGGAGTTCACGGAGGGAGAGATCAGGATCCGCGCGGGCGGTCGCCGGCACCGCGGCGCGGGATGTCCCGGTCGCGCCGTCCGGCGCCAGGAGCAGCTGCTCACCGTCCGAGACCCGCACCAGTGCCTCCACGAAGCTGGACGGCGGCGCTCCCTTCAGGACGTACGCGGATGCTCCGGCCAGCGTGGCGGCGATGAGTGTGGCCCGCGCCGAGTCTGCGGTGAAGACGAGGCAGCGCGGCATCGGGCGCATCAAGCGCACCACCTGGCACAGTTCGATCCCGCTGCCATCCTGCAGATGGGCATCCAGAACCACCACATCGACCGCGGCGGCCGCGATGCGTGCCGGCGCCTCCAGCACCGACTTGCACTCGCCGACCACTCGGAACCCCGGTTGCGACTGGATCAGCGTCGTGATGCCCAGCCGCAGGATCTCACTCTCGTCGACGAGGAATACCCGGATCATCGCACTTCTCCTGCGCGGCCGGGCAGGTGGTTCTGTCATTCCGCCGCCGATTTCATCATGCGCCGCAGCGCTGAGACCGCAATAGTGTCCAAAGTCCCGCCCGCCGAGGGCGGGCGCGACGGGTGCCGGCGCCCGAGGGCGACGCCGCGCATACGAAGCCGGGTCCCCTCCCCGCAAGCACCAACAGACGAGGAGGGAACCCGGCAGCGTTCTCAGTCCGAGTTCACCCCGCGAATGGGGAGGCGATACGTGCTGAGAGCTAGCCCGCGCGTGCCGGGTCGCGCCCGCTGACGCACGTGGGAAGTGGTGGCTCGACGCATCACTGCGAGGGTCCCGATCCTTCCGAAGCTGCGCCGCTTGCCGGCGCGGCCTTTCCCTCGCCGCCGATCTCGCCCTGCGCGGAGCCGATGCTGATCTTGCGCGGAGACGTCCCGCCGCTGAGCGGGACGGTGACCTTCAGCACGCCCTTCTCGAACGACGCGGAGATCTTGCCGTCTTCTGCCTGCTCCGGTAGCGCGATGCTGCGGTAGAAGCTGCTGCTGCTCTCGCGCAGCACGTAGTTCTTGCCCTTGTCCTCCTGCTTCTCGTGCCGCTCGGCCTGGATCACCAGAGCGCCGCGGTCCACGGTCACCGAGACGTCCTTCTCGTCGAAATTGGGCAGATGTGCCTCGACGACGAGCGCGTCGTCGCCTTCGGTGTACACGTCGGTGGTCGGAAGCTTGCCGCGGCTTCCCCTGAGGAAGGTGTCGTTCAACAGGTCGTGGCGCAGCACTTCCAGTCCCATGAACGGGTCGAATCGCACGAGATTGCGAGCCATGATCTTTCCTCTCATACAGCAGAACAGTGACGCATCCGAGCAGACGCCGGATGCGTATGGCCACCCTCTGCTACCGGCCGCACATAGGGGCAGTGCCATTGGTCCCGTGGACGCCGCACCCCGGACGCGCCGGCGCGCGTGCCGGTCCCCGTGCTCTCCGCGCGGGGACCTCTGGCCCTGGCGTCTGTCGTCGGATCGGTGTTCGGTGACAGAGTGCGGCGCAACCGGCCGTTCGCCGCCACGATCGGAATGCGCCGTGGAGACAGAGCGGGACAGCGTAGGTGAAGGCCCGCGGGATGACCGCACCGGCGCCGATGGGAGCGCACGGGGCGTTCTGACCGGAGCGCTGGCGAAGCTGCGGGAGCGCCGGAACCGGCCGTCGCTGCACGTGGCGTTGGATGAGGGGACCGGACCGGTCGTCGTCCTGGTGCACGGCATCGCGTCCTCCTCGGTGACATTCGAGAATGTCGTGCCGCTGATCCGCTCCACCCACCGTGTGGTGGCCATCGATCTGCTCGGGTTCGGGGGCTCGCCCGCTCCGGAGGGCTCGACGTTCACACTGGAAGAACACGTCGATTACCTGGAGCGGACGCTCCGGCGGCTTGAGCTGCGACGACCATTCGTGCTCGTGGGGCATTCGATGGGCGCATTGATCGCGGCACGGTACGGCGCGCGGCGCTCCACGCACCTATCCGGACTGGTGCTGGTGAGCCCGCCGATCTACCTGCCGCCGGATGTCGTCGGGGATCCGATCGACCGCGCCGCGATGAAGATCTACCGGCAGGTCTACGACTTCCTGCGGGGAAACCCGGCATTCACTATCCGCAATGCCGCCTTCGTGGCGCGTCTGTCGCCGATCAAGAACGCGCTCGTCGTGGATGAGACCAACTGGACGGCCTTCGTCCTCTCGCTGGAGAACTCGATCGAGTCCCAGACCGCGATCACGGACATCGCAGCCGTGGACACCGGCATCCAGGTCGTGTACGGGACGCTCGACCCGTTCCTCGTGCCGGGTGCACTGCGGATCGTGGAACGGATGCGCCACGTCGCGGTGCAGAAGATCGACGGCGGAGACCACCTCATCCGCAAGCGGATGGCGCGCGTCGTGGCCGCCGCGGTCGATTCACTCTCCCGCTGATCGCGGTCTAACCCGGCGGGCCCTTCACAGCGCGCTGTAGCAGCTCTGCAGCGATGAGTGCGGACACGTCGATGGGCTGAGTCGGGGGCAGGTGGATGTCACTGGGCGTGATCGGGCGTGCGCCGGCCGATGGCTGACGGTTCCAGGTGTAGTCGTTCATGTCGCTCCTTGTGGGTGCCGAAGGGGTGGGCGAAGTCGGCTGTGTGGCTGAGTGGTCGCACAGAGCCGACTCCACACGTCATCTGCGCCGCGTGCGCGCAACTGACGTCGCAGGCGGCCGGGCAACGGTCGTTGGGCGGGGTCAGCCGCGCAGTTGCGCTCCAACGAGCGGCGATCCGGCGGAGTCCGCGCCGTGGACCCGACCGGGCGGCTCGCTGCGATGAGAGGGATGGATGCCGTGGAAGGTGTGCCCGTGAAGCGAGGACAAGGCCGCGGAGCAGAACCGGTAGCGATCCATCGGCTCTCCTTCCTGTTGAGCGGACGTCGACGCGTTTCGGCGTCGCCGCCGCGAAGTGCCGGCACCACCACATTCCGTCAGAACCCCGCGTCGGTGGAAGTGCCATTGGTCCTCCGGCGGGCCAGCCGGGCCGGGCCGGGCCGACTCACACTCAGCCGGCTGCGGCGGAGCGGGGCACGGCTGGGTGCGCGGCGACTAGTTTCGGCTGCGAGGAGCGGGGTTCTCGGCGTGGGTCATGCTGTAGATCGCCGCCTGCGTGCGGCGTTGCACATGCAGCTTCGCCAGGACCGCAGAGGTGTAGTTCTTGACGGTCTTCTCCGCCAGACCCAGCCGCTCGCCGATCTGGCGGTTGGTCATGCCGGCGGCGATCAGGCTCAGCACCTGTCTCTCGCGGAGGGTCAGATCGGGAACGATCTCGTTCTGATCGGCAACTGCCCCGCCGGCCCCGGCCGGCGTGCCCGGCATCCGGTCTCCGCGTGCCGCGTGACGGACCGCGTCGTGCACATCGCCGGCCACCGCGTCATCGAGCAGATAGCCGTCCGCGCCCGCGTCTATCGCGGTCCGTCGGGTGCGTTCGACGTCGGCATGGCCGAGGATCACTAACTGGACGTCGTCACGTTCATCTCGCAGGGTCCGCACGGCTTCTACGGCTTCGGTGGGCGCGCCGGTCCCGTCGATGATGGCGACGTCGGGCTCGGCCCTCTCCACCTCGGGCACGCACGATTCGACGCCGGCTGATTCCCCGACGACGACGAGATCATCGGCGTCTTCCAGCACGGCCCGCAAGCCCCGTCGGACGATGTCCCGGTGATTGATGACGAACACTCTTACATCCGAGTCAGGGACGTCATTGTCGTCCGTTGAGCCGGCACGCGTCACCGCGTCATCACTCATTCCCGCCGCTCCAATCCCGGGTGCGAATAGCTAAGCACGGACGACGCGGCAATCAAGAGTGATTTCGTCTCGCCCGCCATAACGGCGGGACTTTAGTCCTATGGGGTGCGCGGCTACGCGCCCCGGCCGCCGGGCGCCGGCAGGGCGTACCGGACTCAGACCGAGCGTCGGGTCCGGAGCATGCCGACAGCCCACGACGCAAGAGCGAGCGGCTCAGCCTCTCAGCTGGGCGAGCAGTTCGAAATCGCCGGTCGTGCCGGAGAATTCGACGACGCGTCGGTTCGCGACGCGGTAGATCGCGAACTCCGCCACATTGGCGTGACGTCGTGTCGGCGGAATGCCTCGGAATGCGCCGAGATGCGTGCCGCTTGCGCGCAGATGCGCGGCGAGACGATCGTCCTCCACGATGAGCTGGATGCGGCGCCACCGCCAGTCGGGGAATGCGTGGAAGAGCTCGGCCATGTCCGAGATCCACGCTTCCGCACCACCGGGCAGGTGCGCACGCCGAACCGAAGGATCGACCAACTCTCGGACGGCGTCCAGGTCATGCCGGTTGCATGCGTCGAGGTACTCGGCGTACCACTCGCGCATCTCCCAGGGCTCCACCCCTTCATTATCGGCGCCCCGCCGAGGCCGTCCGGGACCGTACGCCTCGGTGCAGCGGCTCACGGGCGCGGGACTGGCCGCGCCCGTGAGCCGGGCTCAGCCGAGGTCGACCGCGTGCACCTCACCCGCGCCGGGCAGGATGGCACCGACGCTGACGTACGCGGTCTTGCCGTGAACGGCCACACCATAGGGAGCGAGCAGCCCGGCAAGGACGGCGGGGTGCTCCTCGGCTCCCGGCACGACTTCGCGCAGCGAGCCGATCGGCGGCTCCTCGCTCAGCAGGCTGCCGTCGCTGAATTGCACGGCGTACAGCGTCTGGTGCTGCCAGACGAGGCTCGTCACGTTGCTCAGACCGGTTGCGTAGACCGTCGGCTGCTGACCGGGAACGACCCGCCAGATCCGGGACTCCCCGGCAGGGAAGGGGAATCCGAGCAGCTCTGAGACGTAGTACGCGCCGTCCGGGCCGGTGACCACCTGCGTCGGCACCGACTGGGCGGGAATCGGGTCCCCTCCCCACGGCGGAACGGCGAGCACCGGCGGGAGCACGGCGAGCGTCGTGTCGGGCAGGTTGCCACCCACGCTGACGACCGCGTTCGCTCCGGCATCCGCCACCGCCCAGCGCTTGCTGTTGACATCGACGAATCCGCTGGGGTTGGAATCGACCTCCCCGCCGTCGGGGTTGGCTGCGGCCTCGTAGGCGGTCACATCCGCTGCGACGCTCAGCGCCCCGCCGATACGGCCGGTCAGCACGGTGCCCAGCGCAGCACCGCCCGCTCCAAGGACGGCGCGCTTGTCGAGGTCGCCCCCCAAGCCCATCAGCACGGCGATGGTGTTGCCCCGCACGCTCACGGCGGAGGGGCCGGTGGCGCCAGAGCCATCCGGGCCGGCCAGAGAGGCCAGACCGGTGATGATCCGGGTCTGGGTGCCGCGCCGTATCTCGGTCACAGCGCCGGTGTCGCCCAGGCACTCGCTGGCGGTGGGGTCTTCGGGGTCGGGCACGCAGACCCCGTCGCCGCCCGTGCCCGCCTCGGCGACGTAGATCGCTCCACCGGCGCCGATGGAGAGCTGACGCGGATTGTCCAAGCCGGTTGCCACCACCCAGGACTGCGGCGTGTCGGCCGACGCCGCCGTCGCGTCGGCGGACGCGACCGAGATCGCGGCGGCGAACGCGGTCAGAAGCGCGACCGCGGCTCTGCGGTTCCTGCGCGCGGACGGATGACTCATGATGGACCCCCAGCACATTGCTCGACGAAAAGAAGCGGGTGATTCTTGGCGAATAGCATCGTGGACTGGGGTATTGTCCGCAAGGGGGTCGCCGCGTGGGCGGGACACGATCGCGCACCCGCCTTCCAGGAGGCGCTCATCCACGCGCGGTCAGAGGGTCGCATTACACTCCTGGCATGAGCAGGATCTTCCGGACCAGCTTCGCGGCGGTCTACCCCCTCTACGTGGCGAAAGCCGAGCGGAAGGGCCGTACCAAGGAGGAAGTCGACGAAGTCATCCGGTGGCTGACCGGCTTCGACGAAGCCGAGCTCAGCCGGCATCTGGCCGACGGCGCCACCGTCACGGAGTTCTTCGCCGACGCCCGGCTGAACCCCGGTGCCTCGCTCATCACCGGCGTGGTCTGCGGTGTCCGGGTGCAGGACATCGAAGATCCGCTGATGCGGCAGATCCGGTATCTCGACAAGCTGGTCGACGAACTCGCGCGCGGCAAGGCGATGCACGAGGTTCTCCGCGCGGCCTGACGCGGACCGCTCAATCCTCGCTCGAGTGCAGACCCCGACGCACCGCGATCACCGTGTGTCAGGCGCCGGGCGTGGCGGGCTCAGACGGATCAGGGGCGGTAGCGGTAGTGGTCGGACACGGTGTTGATCCACGTCGCGAACTGTTCGGCTTCGCGGTCCTGGCCGGTCGCAACAGGCGCGAGCCAGACCTGCCCGGCCACCTGGACGAACAGGTACGTCGTGTCCGCCCGCACGGAACGGGGCAGCAGCCGGGGGGTGATCGGCCCGCCGGGGCCGAACAGGGTGCGCGTGGTCGCCGGCTTTCCGAGGAGCCCTCGTTTGAGCAGCAGCGCCCCTGTCTCGGCGGAGGCTCGCGCACCGGCCGCCGGCTCGCTCAGCGCCCCGAAGTGGAGCCAGCGGCCGTCGACCACGACTCCGGCCAACGATCGCTCCTGGCCGGTGAACCTGGCGGCATCCGTCCATCGCGTCCCGTTCCACCACCGCTGACGGCCGCGCCCGTCGTCGTACCAGCCCTCTTCTGCCGAACCGCTGATCGCGGGTCCTGCGTCGGCCCGCAGTTCGATGGCGGGTTCACTCAGGTCGACGTAGTGCGCGCTCCAGCGTGTGCCGTCCCACCAGCGCTGCTTTCCGCTGCCGTCGTCGTACCAGCCCGCTTCGGCTCCGCTCGCCATGCATCGAGGGTAGATGCCTGCCGCAGCCGTGGCCACCGCAGGTTCGGGCAGCCCGTGTTCCTCCGCCCTTGGCGCACGTCGGCACCACGTCCTACCGTGTGGGCATGGACGTGACTTCCTGGCTGCTTGACTCCGATCCTGTGCTGCGGTGGCAGGTCGAGCGCGACCTGCTCGACGCCCCGGCCGAGACCTGGCAGGCCACCCGCGCGCGCATCGCGACCGAGGGCAACGGTGCGGCCCTGCTGGCACATCAGGACCCGGACGGGCAATGGGCGGGCGGGGCGTTCTTCCCCGCGGACCGAAGCGACGACGAAGCCGGTCAGCCCTGGACGGCGACGACGTGGACGCTGACGACGCTGCGCGAGTGGGGACTGGATGCCGCCGCCCTGGCCGGCACGGCCGAAAAGCTGGCCCGCAACTCCCGGTGGGAGTACGACGACTCGCCGTACTGGGACGGTGAGGTGGACGTGTGCATCAACGCCATGACGCTGGCCAACGGCGCCTGGCTCGGCGCGGATGTCGCCGGGCTGGCTCAATGGTTCCCCGATCATCAGCTCGCCGACGGCGGATGGAACTGCGATTGGGTGGACGGCTCCACCAGGTCCTCGTTCCACTCCACCATCAACGCCCTCGTCGCGCTGCTCGAGTATGAGCAGCGGACCGGCGGAACCGCACAGCTGCGGGCGGCACGCAAGCGGGGAGAGGAGTACCTGCTGGAGCGGCGCCTGCGCTACCGGCTGACCACCGGCGAGGAGGTCGGCTCGTGGGCGAGCACGATTCTCTATCCCTTCCGCGCGCCGTTCACGGCGTTGAAGGCGGTCGACTACGTCACCCGTGCGGCGCGTCACGACCGCGAGCCGCTCGATCCGCGTGCGGCGGAGAGCCTCGAGCTCGTCCGATCACGGCGTCGGCGTGATGGCACGTGGCTGCAGGAGGACGACATCCCCGGCCGCATGTGGTTCCCGCTCGATGTGCCGCCCGGGCAGCCGTCGAAGTGGATCACGTTCCTCGCGCTGCGCGCTCTGGACGAGACGGCGACCGACCGTCTGCGCGCCGAGCCTTCCGGCGTAGCCTGAACGGATGCCATTGGACTCCGCCCCCCAGCGTGCCCGTGCGCAGCTCATCAGCGTCGCGAAGGCCGCCGCAGCCGGCCTGGGCGGAGCGGAGTTCGACGCGCTCTCCCGCGTACCGCTGGGGGAGAACCCGCGTCGTGCGGCGGTGCTGGTGCTGTTCGGCATCCTCGACTCGCTCTCCAGCGAGCACCAGGCGCAGTCCGACGCGCTCTCCCGCGATCTCGACCTGCTTCTGCTCTCGCGTGCGACGACGCTGCGATCGCACCCGGGGCAGGTGGCACTTCCCGGCGGCCGCGTGGATCCGGAGGATGACTCACCCATCGCCGCTGCCCTGCGCGAGGCTCGCGAGGAGACCGGGCTCGACCCGGCCGGGGTCGAGGTGCTCGGCACACTGGAGGATCTGCCGCTGGCGTACTCCCGGCATCTGGTGACTCCCGTGTTGGCGTGGTGGCGGCATCCGTCACCCGTGCACGCGGTGGACCACGCCGAGTCGGCCGATGTCTTCCGGGCACCCGTCGCCGACCTGGTCGACCCCGCGAACCGCGGCGTGACGGTCATCCGGCGCGACGGCCAGGAGTGGCGCGGACCCGGCTTCCTGGTGGGTCAGGGTGAGGACGCTCACCTCGTCTGGGGGTTCACCGGCATGCTGCTGGACGGGCTGTTCACTCGCCTGGGCTGGACCGAACCGTGGGATGACACGCGCGAGCTTGCGCTGGTCCTGCCCGACGAACCTGCCGCGGCCGGTGCAGCGCGGTCCTGATCCTCTTCTGGCCGGCGCGCAGCAGGAGCCTACGATGGGACACACGCGCCCATGAGGCAGGAGGGCCGATGATCCAGGTTCGCGTCGCCGGAGTCGCGCTCGACCCCACAGGCCAGCACGTCATCCTGCTCAAACCGCTGGACGAGATCGCCGGTGAGGGTCGCATCCTCCCGATCTGGATCGGTCAGATGGAAGCGACCTCCATCCTGGTCGCGGTCGAGGGGGCCGCGGTGCCGCGTCCCCTCGCCCATGACCTGATGCGATCGCTGCTGGACTCGCTGGACGCGTCGGTGACCGGGGTCGCGGTGACCCGCATCGAGGAGGGCACCTTCTACGCGGAGGTCACGCTCTCCAGCAGTCTGGGGCAGCGTGTCGTCGACGCTCGGCCATCGGATGCCGTTGCCCTGGCTTCGAGGGTCGGCGCGCCGATCTGGGTGGCCGACGCGGTCATGGATGATGCCGGCGTGCCGGACACGGTCACCGAGAGCGACATCGAAACCGAGCTCGAGGCGGAGCTGGAGAGCCAGCTGGAGAGCGGTGCCGAGACGGCGATCGAGGCCGAGCAGCGGCTCGACGAGTTCAAGCGATTTCTGGACGACGTCGATCCGGACGATTTCAAGGGCTGATGCCCTCGCGCACGGCAGCCGCCACATCCGCAGGCCGCCCCCGCCATGGGGCGCCGTGACCGGGCAGCACCCAGCCGGCCGCCACCGTCGCCAGGCGTCCGAGCGATTCGAGCGCGCGCGACGGTTCGTCGGTGAACGGCGCGGGCTGCATGCCCGTCCGTCCGGTCAGGACGTTCCGTGTCGTCAACGCGTCGCCGACGAAGAGCGCATCCGCGAACGGCACGTGCACGGCGATGCTGCCGGGGGAGTGACCAGGCAGCCCGATCACGACCGGCGCGCCGGGCAGCGGTAGGACCTCTCCGTCGTTCACCTCCACCACCTCGGTCAGGTAATGCGTCCGCATTCCGCCCTTGCGCAGCGCATAGGCGAAGAACCGCGCCGCGGCGCCGAGGCGCATCGGCCCCATCGTCAGCTTCGGCTTGTCACCGCCCCGGGCGCGATCGGCGTCCGCGGCGTGCACGTAGACCGGAACGCCGTGCGCCTCGCGGAGCCGCTCGGCGAAACCGATGTGGTCGCTGTCTCCGTGCGTGAGCACGACGCCGCGGACCTCCTCGATGGACCTCCCCATCGCCGTCAACTCGGCCCGTAGGTCACGCCAGTGTCCCGGCAGGCCGGCGTCGATCAGCGTGATGCCCTCCGGTGCGTCGACCAGGTAGGCCGCGACGACGTCGTTGCCGATCCGGTGCAGGTGCGGTGCGAGTTGCATGCGTTCTCCTCGGTGGGTGCGGGTATTGATGGCTATGGTACATAGCTATGATAGCTTTGGTCAATAGCCATCGTCACTATCGTCTGGAGCCCGCTCATGCCTACGCCGGAACGCACATCGCTCGCCGAGATCGTGGCCGCGGGACGCAGCATCCTGGAATCGGCCGGTCCCGCCAAGCTCACGATGCATGCGGTCGCCGAGCAGGTGGGGGTCCGCGCGCCGTCGCTCTACAAGCGGGTGCGCGACCGCGACGCGCTGCTGACACTGGTGGCAGAGGAGACGGCGAACGACCTGGCGCGTCAGCTGGAGGCATCGGACGGCTCGATCGGGGGGCTGGCGCGCACGTACCGCTCGTTCGCGCACCGGTATCCGCAGGGATTCCGTCTGCTCTTCACCGCGGACGGCGCCGAGGCGGCGATGGCCCGTGCCGCCGTGCCGGTGCTTCGGGCCACCGGCGAACTCGTGGGGGAGGATGCCGCGCTCGATGCCGCGCGCCTGCTCACGGCGTGGGCGACCGGCTTCGTGAACATGGAGCTGTCGGGATCATTCCGGCTCGGGGGAGACGTGGAGCAGGCCTTCGCGTACGGACTCGAGCGGCTGACGGCAGCACTGGGGGCGCGCTGAACCGATGGCCGCAGCGCGAAATAATGCGGGCCACAGCAGCGTTCTGGTACTGTGAAACGTCACCCTCGTGGCTTCATTGCCATGCGTGCGTGACATTCGCAATCCAATCCACCCCGCTGAGGCCGCAGGCAGCTGTCTGCCCGTGCGTCCCAGCCCGATACCCAACCCAACAAGGACAACCCACTACATGACTATCGCAACGACCGCCCCGGCCACCAAGCAGGTCGCCATCAACGACATCGGATCTGCTGAGGACTTTCTGGCCGCGGTCGAACTGACTCTGAAGTTCTTCAACGACGGCGACCTCATCGAAGGAACCGTTGTGAAGATCGACCGCGACGAGGTCCTCCTCGACGTCGGGTACAAGACCGAGGGCGTCATCCCCTCGCGTGAGCTTTCCATCAAGCACGACGTCGACCCCAACGAGGTCGTCAAGGTCGGCGACACCGTCGAGGCGCTGGTTCTCCAGAAGGAGGACAAGGAAGGTCGCCTCATCCTGTCCAAGAAGCGCGCGCAGTACGAGCGTGCGTGGGGCGACGTCGAGAAGATCAAGGAGACTGACGGTGTCGTCACCGGCTCCGTGATCGAGGTCGTCAAGGGCGGGCTCATCGTCGACATCGGCCTGCGCGGCTTCCTGCCCGCCTCGTTGATCGAACTGCGCCGGGTCCGCGACCTGACGCCGTACCTCGGCCAGGAGATCGAGGCGAAGATCCTCGAGCTGGACAAGAACCGCAACAACGTGGTGCTGTCGCGTCGTGCACTGCTCGAGCAGACGCAGTCCGAGTCGCGCACGTCGTTCCTGAACAACCTGCACAAGGGCCAGGTCCGCAAGGGCACGGTCTCGTCCATCGTCAACTTCGGTGCGTTCGTCGACCTGGGTGGCGTGGACGGCCTGGTGCACGTCTCCGAGCTCTCCTGGAAGCACATCGAGCACGCCTCCGAGGTCGTCGAGGTGGGCCAGGAAGTCACCGTCGAGATCCTCGAGGTCGATCTGGACCGCGAGCGCGTCTCGCTGTCGCTGAAGGCGACGCAGGAGGACCCGTGGCAGGTCTTCGCCCGGACCCACGCGATCGGTCAGGTCACGCCGGGTAAGGTCACCAAGCTGGTCCCGTTCGGCGCGTTCGTTCGCGTCGCGGACGGCATCGAGGGCCTGGTGCACATCTCGGAGCTCTCCGGCAAGCACGTCGAGCTCGCGGAGCAGGTCGTCTCGGTCGGCGAAGAGGTCTTCGTCAAGGTCATCGACATCGACCTGGAGCGTCGTCGTATCTCGCTGTCGCTGAAGCAGGCGAACGAGTCGGTCGACCCCAACGGCACCGAGTTCGACCCGGCCCTGTACGGCATGGTCACCGAGTACGACGAGAACGGGGAGTACAAGTACCCCGAGGGATTCGACGTCGAGACTCAGGCGTGGAAGGAAGGCTCCGACGCCGAGCGCGAGAAGTGGGAGCTCGAGTACGCAGCCGCCCAGGCGCGCTGGGAGCAGCACAAGGCTGCCGTCGCCAAGGCCATCGAGGCCGAGGCCGCGGCTCCGACCGAGACCAGCTCCGCGTCGAGCTCGTTCGCGTCGGACAACGGCAACAGCGGCACCCTGGCCGACGACGAGGCGCTCGCCGCGCTCCGTGAGAAGCTCTCGGGTCGCTGATCCTCAGCAGTTGCACACAGCGAAGGCCGTCACCCCCGGGTGGCGGCCTTCGCCGTTGCCGCCGTGGTCGGCAGGCGGTGTCCGGCCTCCCGCGTAGCATCCGGACGTGCCCACCTGCTGCGTGATCGACGGCTGCCGCAGCCCCGCGCCGCCGGATGCCCCGCTCGATCTGTGCGAGCGTCACCTCGTCGTGGCGGCGGAATGGGCGAGCCGCGAACTCGGCGCCCCTGACCTCCTGCCTGCTCCGTGCCGTCTGTGCGGCTCGCGCCTCGGAGTCCGCTTCCCCTCCGGCTGGCTCTGCGCCGTGTGCGAGTGGACGCACGGCGAGCTGGTCGACGCCGAGCTGTCGCCGCCGCGCGTGGACGTGGTGTACTACCTCCGGTTCGAGGATCGGGTGAAGATCGGCACCAGCGGCAACCCGCGGCAACGGCTGGCCGCCATCCGGCATGACGACCTGCTCGGATTCGAGCGTGGCGACCGTCGCCTCGAGCATCGCCGACACGCGCAGTTCCTGGACGAACGATTCGATCGCACGGAGTGGTTCCGCCTGTCGGACCGGCTGCGCGCGCACATCGAGACGGTGCGATGCGGGGCGCAGGATCCCTGGGATCTCTACGCGCGATGGCTCAGCGAGGCTGCGGCGCTCCGGGGCTGACGCCGTTTCCGGGGCGCAGGGGCGGCGGCATCCGTTACCGTCGCGGTATGGCCGTTGCAACCCAGACCGTCCCGGAGGAGTCGGTGCCCCATCCGCGCGCCCGCCGCTTGACGTGGCTGCAGGAGGACTTCGTCGACCGCACCCGTGCCCGGGCTGCGACGCTGAACCAGCTCCTGCTGGGGTCGGTCGTCTTCGCGCTCGCCTTCATGATCGCGTTCGGGCCGTTCGCAGGCGATGTGGTGCTGTTCTTCACCGGGGTGGTCGTCATCGCCGTCGTCACCGGTGCGACGCTGGTGATCCCGTGGAACCGAGTGGCCCCCGGCTGGGTGGCACTGGTGCCGGCCGTGGACATCGTCGCCATCACGCTGATCCAGGTGTCGGCTCCGGGATCCGCGCTCGGACTGCTCTGGATCTTTCCGACCACGTGGCTGGCAGCCGGGTTCGGACTGTTCGGGCTGATCGCGGTGGTCGTGGCAGGGGTCGGCATCGCCGCGCTGCTGACGGCCCTGAACCAGCACTTCACGTATGCGACGCTGCTGCTGCCGCTGGTGCTGATCGCGGTGGCCACCACCAGCCACCTGTCCGCACGCCGCTCGGATGCCCAGCGGATGCTGCTGGCCAAGCAGTCGCACCTGCTGCGGCGGCTGCTGGAGCGCACCCGCCGACAAGAGCAGGAGCTGACGGAGGTGCTGGATGCCGTCGACTTCGGCGTGATCCGCATCGCGCCGGACGGCCAGGTCGCCGTGACGAACGAGGCACACGGCCGACTGCAGCAGATCGTCCTTCCGGTGGAGGACGCCGCCGGCGATGTCCCCGCGTTCCGCGACGACGGGCGCACCGCCCTGCCGCGGGAGGAGCTGCCGCTCGAGCGCGCGCTGCGCGGCGAGGCGTTCGACGGCCAGATCGTGTGGTTCGGCGGGGAGCCGGGGCCGCGGCAGGCGCTCAGCATCACCGCACGCCGCCTGACCGATTCGTCCGGGCAGGATGCCGGAGCCGTCCTGGTCTCGCGCGACGTGACCGCGGAGCTGAACGCACTGCGGGCCAGGGAGGACCTGGTCGCCTCGGTCTCGCACGAGCTGCGCACCCCGCTGACCTCGATACTGGGCTACCTGGACCTCGCCATCGAGGATCCGGAGCTTCCCGACCGCGTGCGGTCGAACCTGGACATCGCCGAGCGCAACGCGGAACGCCTGCTGCGGATCATCGCCGACATCCTGGCGGCCTCGAGCACGTCCACGTCGGTCGCGGCGTCCCTCTCGCCCGTGCCCACGGACGCGCGCGACATCGTCCGGGCGTCGGCGGAGGCGCTGGCCCCGCGCGCGGCAGGCAGATCGATCACCATCGACACGAGCGGCCTGGAGGAGGCCATCCTCTGGGCCGATCCGCTGCGCATCCGCCAGGTCGTGGACAATCTCCTCTCCAACGCGATCACCTACAACCGCGAGGGCGGGACGGTCTTCCTCGGCACCACCGGCGACGGGGTCTCCAGCTGGATCCTGGTCCGCGACACGGGCACCGGCCTGACCGAGTCCGAGCGCGCCCGCCTGTTCCAGCGCTTCTACAAGGCTGGACCGTCGCGGCGTGCGGGCACCGGGCTGGGTCTTGCGATCAGCAGGGACATCGTGCGCGCGCACGGCGGCGAGCTCGGCCTGCACAGCGCGCCCGGCGTCGGTACGACCTTCATCGTCAAACTCCCCGCAACAGCCCCGGAAGGGACCCCCGCATGAACCTCGCCCTCGACCTCGCCAGCGTGCTGGTGATGAGCGCGCTGGTGGTCAACGTCAGCGGCCTCCTCTTCATCGTCGGCACGCTGCTGCGTCGCGATGAAGGCGCCGGGCGCCTCTGGGCCCTCGGCTTCCTCGCCGCGATGCTCACGACGCTGGCGTACCTCATCTGGGCTCGGTCTCCGGAGGCCTGGTGGGCCGTGGCCGTCGGGAACGGCGCCTTCGTGGCCGGCACCGGCTGCATGTGGCTCGGATGCCGTCGCTTCAACGATCACCGCACCGACTGGCCCGCGGTCGTGGTGGCCGCCACCAGCGTGGCCGCGGCCGGCTCGGTCTACGTGGCCGGCCCGGACGGAGGCGATTGGGCCGGGGCGCTGTGGATGTTCATCCCGCTGATGGTGCTCGCCGGCGCCGCGTCGTGGGAGTGCGTGCGCGGGGAACTGGGCTCCTCGCGCACCGCCTGGGCGCTGTCGGCGGTGTTCGGCGTCCAGTCGCTGTTCTTCCTCGGCAGGACGATCGTCTACTTCACATCCGGAGTGGACAGCGACCTGTTCCAGAATGCGTTCGGCACGGTGGCGGCCAGCTTCGTCACGGTGACCCTTTCCATCGTCGCGGTCGTCGCCACCTCCGTCCTGCGCGCCCCCCGCGCGCCGATGCGCGCTCACCTCCGCCCCCCCGGGTTCGGCACCCGTGACGGCATTCTGGCGCAGGACGTGTTCCTCGGCGCGCTGGAGGACCTCGCCGAGCGGGCTGGCCACCGGTCGGAACTGATCGGGGTCATCGCGGTGCGCATCGACGACCTCGAGCAGATCTCCACGGCCTTCGGCAGCGATGTGGCCCGCACCGTGACCGAGACCTGGCGCGCCGGTGTGCGCCGCCACGCGCCCTCGAACGCCTTCGTCGCCGAGGACGGGCCGGGTGGACTTCTGGTCGGAGGCCTGATGGAATCCCCCCGGGAAGCGCGCCGTCAAGCCGGGGCCATCTACCGCGGGCTGTTCGATGATCTGGGCGCCGTCGGCGCCGACGGCGCCCTGGGCGCGGTGATACCGGTCGTCGGGGTGGGCGTCGCGCTGAGCGACACGACCGGCTACGACCCGCAGGCGCTGTCCGCCGTCGCGCGCGGCGCGGCGCGGCGCGCCGCGACCAGCGTGGACACCTCGATCCTCGTCGGCGAGGCCGAGTAGGGCTCAGGCCGTCAGGCGGTAGCCGACTCCGCGGACCGTCTCGATCCAGCGGGGACTCGCCGGCGACTCGCCGAGCTTGCGACGCAGGTTCGCCACGTGCACCTCGATCGCGCGCGCATCGCTGTCGCTGAAGAACTCGGTGCCGGTGACCTGCTCGCCGCGCAGCATCGTGGCCAGGTCGGACTTGGCGCGCACGCGACGGCCGGAGCGCAGAAGCTCCGCGAGAATGTCGAACTCGCTGCGGGTGAGGTCCAGGCCTGTCCCCTCGAGCGTCACCACGCGGGTCTGCGGGTTCAGCCGCACGCCCTGGTGCTCCAGCCAGCCCACCGGGGAGGCGTCCACGTTGTCGGGGGCGGGGGAGGATCCGGTCGCGAGGTGGTGTCGCGGCCGCCGCAGCATCGCGTCGATCCGCGCCCGCAACTCACGGGGGCGGAACGGTTTGGCCACGTAGTCGTCCGCACCGGCTTCCAAGCCCTGCAGCGCATCGATCTCCTCGGTGCGCGCGCTGAGCATGACGATGTAGGTGGTGCTGATCGCGCGGATCCGCTTCGCCGTCTCGAAGCCGTCCATGCCGGGCATGTTGACGTCCAGGGTCGTCACCAGCGGCGAGTGCGTGCGGACCAGCGTCAGACCCTCCTCGCCGGTGGCACCCGCGTGAACGGCGAACCCTGCCTGCGACAGGACGGCAGACAGCAGCGACCGGATGTCTTCTTCATCCTCGATCACCACCGCGACGCGTGCTTCGTCCACCTTCGCACCCTCCGGCGCGGACGACTCGATGGCCGGCGCCTGAACGTCGGTAATGAT
The DNA here is from genome assembly GCF_024623505.1 of Microbacterium sp. zg.B48. NCBI lineage: Bacteria > Bacillati > Actinomycetota > Actinomycetes > Micrococcales > Microbacteriaceae > Microbacterium > Microbacterium sp. zg.B48. The sequence goes on along the minus strand of NZ_JANJFE010000002.1, from coordinate 298,491 downwards.
ATCCCAGAAGGCGGCCTGAAACTTCCTGTCCGGGTCGCTCATCACGGCGCCAGAGGAACGGTGTGGGATGGCGATCGCCCCCACGATCGCCATCCCGCCGTACCGAAACCAGATCCTGCACGTCGCAGCTGCGCTGCGTGACGCGGACGGACGGCGCGAGATCCAGGCGTCGCACGATCGCGTCCGCCTGTCATCGCATATCCTCCCCCAGAGGCCGTCCCAGGATCTGCTTCCTTCGGGTGCAACCGACGATACGCGGCCGGACTCAATTCCGGCTCAGGAGCTCCTCAGGACTCCCCAAAGTTCTGAGCATGGCATCCTCGATGCATGCCACTCGTCGCCCTCACCGGAGGCATCGCGTCCGGAAAGTCCACCATCGCACGGCACCTCGCCCAGCACGGAGCCGTGGTCGTGGACGCCGACCTGGTCGTGCGCAGCGTCCAAGAGCCCGGTTCCCCGGTGCTCGCGGCCATCTCCGGCGAGTTCGGCGAGGTGATGCTGCGCCCCGACGGCTCGCTCGACCGCGCTGCGCTGGGCGCGCGCGTCTTCGGCGACCCCGCCGCCGTCTCGCGGCTGAACGCGATCGTGCACCCCGCCGTGCGGGTCGAGTCGCAGCGGCAGTTCGCGGCCGCGTTCGCGGCCGACCCCGACGCAGTCGTCGTCTATGACGTGCCGCTGCTGGCCGAAGCGCGCCTGGGCGACCCGTGGGACCTGATCGTCGTGGCGCATGCGCCGGCCGACGTGCGCCGACGTCGCCTGGTGGAGCTGCGAGGGCTGTCCGAGCAGGAGGCCGCGGCCCGCATCGCATCGCAGGTCTCCGACCGGGAGCGGTTGGCGATCGCCGACGTCGTGATCGACACCGCCGGATCGCTCGAAGACACCGTGCGCCAGACCGACGAGCTCTGGATGAGGCTGTCTCAGCAGACCTCTCGCGAGTAGCCTCGAACCCGCAGCAACGGAGGTGCGCCATGGGCATTCTGTCGAGGTTCCGCAGACGCAGGAGCCCCTACACGGCGGTCAGCGAGGAAGAGCAGATCTCGCGCTACGTGTACCTGCTGAACACCCTTCCCGCGAGCGTCATCGAAAGCGCCCATGCCTCCGCGTTCGCCGACGTGCCGGTGGCACGTCGGCGCGAGATGTTCGAGCAGCTGCGCCCCTTCATGTCGGCGGCCGAGCAGAACGCTTCGCCGGAGGACCCCTCGATCCTGGCGAAGCTGGTCAGACGAGCCGAGGAACGGCGCATGGGCCACGCGGCACCCGGCGGCGCACCGGATGCCGCAGCCGAGGACGCGGTCAGGGCCAGGACCGCGGTCGCCGATCGCAGGGAGTACGTCGACCCGCGTGAAGTGATGATGCAGACCGGTGTCATGGCCCTGGTCGCGTACCAGTTCGTCGGGGCGACGTCGGTGATGACGTACTTCACAGTCGGCGCCGGTTCGCTGATCCTCGGCGACCAGCCCGGCTGGCTGGGTGAGATGGTCAGTCCCGGCGCGGGGGGAATCGACGCAGCCGGGCACGGCGGATTCGACGGCGGCGGATACGGCGGCGGCTACGACGGCGGCGGCTACTCCGGCGGCTTCGACGCCGGAGGGTTCGGCGGCGGCTTCGACGGGGGCGGCGGCTTCGGCTGACGGCGAACGTCCGCCGTGATGTCCGAGGACGCGTTTAGCCTGGACTGATGCAGACGACACGATCCGTGCGGCCATTCGAGGTCGTCAGCGAATACGTCCCCTCGGGGGATCAGCCGCAGGCGATCGCCGAACTGACAGCCCGTATCAACGCGGGTGAGACGGACGTGGTGCTGCTCGGTGCCACCGGAACGGGCAAGTCGGCGACCACGGCCTGGCTCATCGAACAGGTGCAGCGACCCACCCTGGTGCTGGCGCACAACAAGACCCTCGCGGCCCAGCTGGCCAATGAGTTCCGCGACCTCATGCCCAACAACGCGGTGGAGTACTTCGTTTCGTACTACGACTACTACCAGCCCGAGGCGTACGTGCCGCAGACGGACACCTTCATCGAGAAGGACTCCTCGGTCAACGCCGAAGTCGAACGCCTGCGTCACTCGACCACGAACTCCCTGCTGAGCCGCCGGGACGTCGTGGTGGTCTCCACCGTCTCGTGCATCTACGGCCTCGGCGCGCCCGAGGAGTATCTGCGTGCGATGGTCGCGCTGCAGGTGGGGGAGCAATACGACCGCGACGCCCTGATCCGCAAGTTCATCGCGATGCAGTACAACCGCAACGACGTCGACTTCTCCCGCGGCAACTTCCGTGTCCGCGGCGACACGATCGAGATCATCCCGGTGTACGAGGAGTATGCGATCCGCATCGAGCTCTTCGGCGACGAGATCGAAGCGCTGTACATGCTGCACCCGCTGACCGGCGACGTCGTGCAGAAGCTGGACTCCGTGCCGATCTTCCCGGCCTCGCACTATGTCGCCGGCACCGACACCGTGCAACGGGCGATCGGCACCATCGAAGCGGAGCTGGCCATCCGTCTGAAGGAGCTGGAGTCGCAGGGCAAGCTCCTCGAGGCGCAGCGCCTGCGCATGCGCACCACATTCGACCTCGAGATGCTCCAGCAGCTCGGATTCTGCTCCGGCATCGAGAACTACTCGCGCCATCTCGACGGACGCGCACCCGGCGAGGCGCCGCATTGCCTGCTGGACTTCTTCCCCGAGGACTTCCTCGTCGTGATCGACGAATCGCACGCCACCGTCCCGCAGATCGGGGCCATGTACGAAGGCGACGCCTCGCGCAAGCGCACGCTCGTCGAACACGGGTTCCGCCTGCCCAGTGCGATGGACAACCGGCCGCTGCGCTGGGACGAGTTCAAGAATCGCGTCGGTCAGACCGTGTACCTGTCGGCGACACCGGGCCGGTACGAGATGGGCATCGCCGACGGCGTGGTCGAGCAGATCATCCGCCCGACCGGGCTGGTCGATCCGCAGATCGTGGTCAAGCCGTCCAAGGGCCAGATCGACGATCTGCTCGAGGAGATCCGCGTGCGGGCCGAACGCGATGAGCGGGTGCTGGTCACGACGCTGACCAAGAAGATGGCCGAGGAGCTTACCGACTTCCTCAGCGAGCACGGAGTCCGGGTCCGCTATCTGCACTCCGACGTCGACACGCTGCGCCGCGTGGAGCTGCTGACCGAGCTGCGCGCCGGGGTGTACGACGTGCTGGTCGGGATCAATCTGCTCCGCGAGGGGCTGGACCTGCCGGAGGTCTCCCTCGTGGCGATCCTGGATGCCGACAAAGAGGGATTCCTCCGTTCCGGCACCTCGCTGATCCAGACCATCGGCCGGGCAGCTCGAAACGTCTCCGGCGAGGTGCACATGTACGCCGACACCATCACCGACTCGATGAAGGCCGCCATCGGAGAGACCGATCGGCGCCGCGAGAAGCAGGTCGCGTACAACCTCGAGCACGGCATCGATCCCACACCGCTGCGAAAGCGGATCGCCGACATCACCGAGGTGCTGGCCCGGGAGGGCGCCGACACCGCCGACATGCTCTCTCGGCGGCACGCCGCGATGTCCAAGTCCGGCAAGGGCAAGTCCCCGACGCCGCGCCTGCGCCGAGAGGGGATCGCCGCGGAGGGCGCCGATCAGCTCGAGGCCACGATCGCGGATCTGTCCAACCAGATGCTGGTCGCCGCCGGCGAACTGAAGTTCGAACTGGCGGCGCGTCTGCGCGACGAGGTGCAGGACATGAAGAAGGAGCTGCGCGCCATGGAGCGCGCCGGGCACGCGTGAGCGCGCCCGGCGGTCACGGGCAGTGCATCAGCGGCTTGGGACCGGATCGGTCGAACGTGTGGGCCGTCATCGGGTGACCGCACAGGGGGCACGCCCGGTCGGCCCGCTCGGCCACTGAGGGCGGCGGCGTCGTCTCGTACGGACCGACGGCTGCCGGGCCGGCCAGGCGGATGAGGTTCGTGTTGAACCACGCGTACCAGCCGCCGGCTTGGCGGACCCGCTGCCGGAGGGGCATCCTGTCGTCACTCATGTGATTAGTGTACTAACTATTCGTGTCGATATGATTCCCTCATGACCGAGAACATCCTGGCGCTGGAGAACCAGCTCTGCTTCGCCATCGTCACGGCCGCCCGCAACGTGGTGGCCCTGTATCGGCCGGTTCTCGAGCCGCTCGGGCTGACACACCCGCAGTATCTCGTCCTGCTGGCGCTGTGGGAGAAATCCCCGCGCTCGCTCGGCGAGCTGGCGGGGGAGCTGGCGATGGAACCGGCGACGCTGTCCCCGCTCATCAAGCGGCTGGAATCCCAAGGGCGGGTCACCCGCACCCGGCGCAGCGACGACGAGCGGGTCCTCGACATCGCCCTCACCCGGCAGGGCGAGGCGCTGCGCGAGGACGCGCTGCGGGTGCCACACCAGATCATGGCACGCGTGGGGATGGACGCCGCCGAGATCTCCGGCATCCGCGAGGCGCTGGTGCGTTTCGCCGGCCGCGCGCCCGTCGCATCGGAACGCTGAGCGACCGCGAGCGGCCGGTTGCGGACGCAACGGTGAACTGTCGCCGAGCCCATTGGCAAGTCGCGGATCGGCTTCTAGGCTTTTTCGAGGTGCAGCGTGGCACCGACAACGCGCGCAGCCCCGGCGGTAATCGTCCCCCCATCGATCCGACCTCAGAGGATGTCCATGCGATCCCGGTCACAGTCCCTCTCCCGCACCGGCCGACGGCTCTCCGTCGCAGCTGCAGCCACGATCCTCGCGCTTGGCGCCGGTGCCCTCACCACCCCGGCAGCCCATGCCGCACCCATTGTCGTTCAGATCCTCGCCACCAACGACTTCCACGGTCGGATCCTCAACAACACGACCAACGGCGAAGCCGGAGCAGCGGTGCTGGCCGGTGCCGTCACGCAGCTGCGCGCGGAGAACCCGAACACCGTCTTCGCCGCGGCGGGTGACCTGATCGGCGCCTCCACGTTCGAATCCTTCATCCAGAGCGACAAACCGACGATCGACGCCCTCAACGGAGCGGGCCTGGACGTGTCGGCGGTGGGCAATCATGAACTGGATCAGGGCTACGCCGATCTGGTCGAGCGCGTGATGGCGCCCTACGACCCGACCACGAACCCCTACGGCGGCGCCGAGTGGGAGTACATCGCGGCGAACCTGAGGGTCAGATCCACCGGCGAACCGGCGGTCCCCCCCACGTGGATCCAGGAATTCGGCGACGTGTCGGTGGGCTTCGTCGGTGCCGTCACCGAGGAGCTGCGGGCTCTGGTCAGCCCCGGGGGAATCGCCGACATCGACGTCCTGCCGATCATCGAGTCCGTCAACACCGAAGCCGCGGCACTCGTCGCCGGCGGCGCGGACCTCGTCGTCATGCTGGTGCACGAGGGCGCCCCGACGACGGACTGCGCGACCATGGACGACACCGGCCCATGGGCCGACATCGTCAACAACGTCTCGGCCGACGTGGACGCGATCGTATCCGGCCACACCCACCTCGCGTACGACTGCTCGTTCCCGGTCGCGCAGTGGGCGAGCGAAGGACGTGCCGTCACGGACCGCCCGGTCGTCTCCGCCGGGCAGTATGGCACCAACCTCAACCAGCTCCAGTTCACCGTCGACGGCGCGACCGGTGCGGTCTCGGCGGTGTCCCAGGCGCTGCTGAAGCTGGAGGATCCGGTCGAGTCGCCGCGCTACCCGGCCGACACGGCCGTCGCAGGAATCGTGTCGCGGGCCGCGACGGAAGCCGACGCCCTGGGCGCGGTGGAGCTGGGCACGATCGGCGGACCCTTCAACCGTGCACAGGTGCTCAACGCGGAGGGCGCGCGCATCGAGAACCGCGGCGGCGAATCCACGCTGGGAAATCTGGTCGCGGAGGTGCAGCAGTGGGCGACCGAGGCGCCGGAGTCCGGTGCCTCCCAGATCGCGTTCATGAACCCGGGTGGCCTGCGCGCCGACATGACCGGAGTGGACCCCGGCGACGGATCGTATCCGCGGGTCGTCACCGTCCGTCAGGCGGCGGCGGTGCAATCCTTCGCGAACACCCTGGTCAACCTGCAGCTGACCGGGGCGCAGATCAAATCCGTGCTCGAGCAGCAGTGGCAGCGGGACGCCTTCAACAAGCTGCCCACGCGGCCCTTCCTGCGCTTGGGGGTGTCGGAGGGCTTCGAGTACACCTACACGCAGCAGACCGTGTCCGAGCAGGAGCTGGACAACCCGACCACTCCGGAGGACGAATCGCTGCGCGCCCCCTATTCGGCTCCGCAGGGCACCGTGACCGGAATGTGGCTGCACGGCGAGCCGATCGACCTGACCGCGAGCTACTCCGTGACGGTCAATTCCTTCCTCTCCACCGGCGGCGACAACTTCCGCGAGTTCGCGAACGGCACCGGCAAGAGGGATACGGGCAAGGTCGACCTGGCGGCGATGGTGGACTACATGGGCGCCTTCGCCGCATCGACGCCGCTTCCCGTCGACTACGCGCAGCACGCCGTGGAGGTCGCGTTCCCGCAGGACGCGCCGACTGCCTACGAGCTCGGATCCACGGTGGCCTTCGACGTCCGGTCGTGGTCGATGACCCATGCGACCGACGTGCGCGACTCCGAGCTGATCGTCTCCCTCGCCGACCGGGTGCTGGGCACGTTCCCCGTGGACTCGACGCTCGGCACGGCACCGTACGACGACTACGGGACGGCCTCGGTCGCTGTCGAGCTGCCGGCGGACGCCCCGGTCGGCGCGATCGCGCTGACCCTGACCGGCGCGGCGACCGGCACGTCGATCGAGGTTGCGCTCACCACGGTCGACCGTGCCGGCAGCATCACCATCGGCATCCCGAACAAGCTGTACGCGAAGCAGAACGCGGCCATCCAGTATCGGGTGCTGGTGCTCGCGGAGGGCGCGACACCGGTGACCGGGGAGGTCACGATCCGCGACGGCAGCGAGGTGATCGCCACGGCCACCCTCACCGCCGAGGACCACGGGACCGTCAAGGTGACGCTCCCGGCCCTCGGCAGGGGCGTGCACGCGCTGTCTGCGTCGTATGCCGGCAGCGACACGGTCAAGCCGTCCACCAGCGGAACCGTTCCGGTGATCATCCGGTAGCGGCGCATCTGGCAACAGCCCGTGAAGGCGGGGTCTCCGGCGCTGGTGTCGGAGGCCCCGCCTAGACTTGTGTGGTGCCCATCGTCCCTGTCGCCGCGCCCGGAAACTCCAGTGGAAAGCTGAGTGTTCGCGGTGCCCGCGTTCACAATCTCAAGAACGTGGACCTCGACATTCCACGCGATTCCCTCGTGGTGTTCACCGGGCTCAGCGGGTCGGGCAAGTCCAGCCTCGCGTTCGACACGATCTTCGCCGAAGGCCAGCGCCGCTACGTCGAATCGCTCAGCGCGTACGCACGTCAGTTCCTCGGGCAGGTGGACCGGCCCGATGTCGACTTCATCGAGGGACTGAGTCCCGCTGTCTCGATCGATCAGAAGTCGACCAACCGCAACCCGCGTTCGACGGTCGGCACGATCACCGAGATCCATGACTACATGCGCCTGCTCTGGGCGCGCATCGGCGTACCGCACTGTCCGGTGTGCGGTGAGGTCATCCAGCGTCAGACGGTGCAGCAGATCGCCGATCAGCTCGTGGAGCTGCCCGAGAAGACCCGCTACCAGATCGTCGCGCCGGTCGTGTCGCAGAAGAAGGGCGAGTTCGTCGACCTGTTCAAGGAGCTCTCGGCCAAGGGCTACGCGCGTGCGGTCGTCGACGGCGAGCTCATCCAGCTGGCCGAGCCGCCGGTGCTGAAGAAGAGCTACAAGCACGACATCGCCGTCGTCGTGGACCGGCTGGTCGCCGGCCCCGACATCCTCAGCCGGGTCACCGACTCGGTGGAGACGGCGCTGGGTCTGGCCGGCGGCATCATGCAGGTCAACTTCGTGGACGAGGAGGGCGATGCCGCGTGGCAGTCGTTCTCGGAGAAGCTCGCGTGCCCCAACGGGCACCCGCTGCAGCTGACCGAGATCGAGCCGCGCACCTTCTCGTTCAACGCGCCCTTCGGCGCCTGCCCGACGTGCTCCGGGCTCGGCACGCGCATGTCGGTCGACGTGGACCTCATGCTCGGCGACGACGAGCTGTCGATCCGCGAAGGCGTGATCATCCCGTGGACCACCCAGGGCAAGGGTCTGTTCCAGTACTACGAACGGCTGCTGGAGGGTCTGGCCGCGGATCTGAACTTCTCGCTGGACACCCCCTGGCGCGACCTGCGGCTCGACGTGCAGGAGGCGGTCCTGCGGGGCGAGAACTACAAGGTCACCGTCAAGTGGAAGAACCGGTACGGGCGTGAGATGCGCTACTCGTCCGGGTTCGAGGGCGTGGTGCCGTACATCGAGCGTCAGTACGTGCAGGCCGATTCGGACTCGCAACGCCAGCGCTGGTCCGAGTACCTGCGCGAAGTGCCGTGCCTGTCCTGCAACGGCGACCGGCTCAAGCCCGAGGTCCTGGCCGTTCTCGTGCACGGGCACTCCATCGCGGATGCCTCGCGCCTGAGCCTCGGCGATGCGCAGGAGTACTTCGAGCAGCTGAAGCTCACCGACCGCGAGGCCAAGATCGCCGCGCAGGTGCTGCGGGAGATCCGCGCGCGCCTGAACTTCCTGCTGCAGGTCGGCCTGAACTATCTCAGCCTGAGCCGGTCGGCCGGCTCGCTCTCCGGCGGCGAGGCTCAGCGGATCCGCCTGGCGACGCAGATCGGCTCCGGACTGACCGGTGTGCTGTACGTCCTGGACGAGCCCTCGATCGGTCTGCACCAGCGCGATAACCGGCGGCTGATCGAGACGCTGCTGACTCTGCGCGACCTGGGCAACACGCTGATCGTCGTCGAGCACGACGAGGAGACCATCCACGCCGCCGACTGGGTGGTGGACATCGGCCCGCGGGCCGGCGTCGACGGCGGTCACGTCGTGCACTCGGGGCCGCTCGCCGACATGCTGAACGATCCTCGGTCCATCACCGGCGACTACCTGGCCGGCCGGCGATCCATCCCCACGCCGACCAAGCGCCGTCGCATCGACAAGAAGCGCATGGTGACGGTCGTCGGGGCGCGTGAGAACAACCTCCGCAACGTGACGGTCGATTTCCCGCTCGGCGTGATGACCGCCGTGACCGGCGTCAGCGGCTCGGGCAAGTCGTCGCTGGTGAACGGCATCCTGTACGAAGTGCTGGCCAGTCGCCTGAACGGTGCACGTCGCATCGCGGGCAAGCACACCCGGGTCACCGGCCTGGACAATCTCGACAAGGTCGTGCACGTCGACCAGGCGCCGATCGGCCGGACGCCCCGCTCGAACCCGGCGACCTATACGGGTGTGTTCGACCGGATCCGGACGCTGTTCAGCGAGACCCCGGAGGCGAAGGTGCGCGGCTACCAGCCGGGCCGCTTCAGCTTCAACGTCAAGGGCGGGCGCTGCGAGGCGTGCTCGGGCGACGGCACGATCAAGATCGAGATGAACTTCCTCCCCGACGTGTACGTGGACTGCGAGGTCTGCCACGGCAAGCGGTACAACCGCGACACGCTCTCGGTCCACTACAAGGGCAAGAACATCGCCGAGGTGCTCGAGATGCCGATCGAGGAGGCCGCCGGCTTCTTCGAGCCGATTCAGGCCATCCACCGGTACCTGAAGACCCTGGTCGACGTGGGGCTGGGCTATGTCCGCCTGGGGCAGTCGGCGACGACGCTCAGCGGTGGCGAGGCGCAGCGCGTCAAGCTCGCCACCGAGCTCCAGCGTCGCAGCAACGGGCGCAGCGTGTATGTGCTGGACGAGCCGACCACGGGCCTGCACTTCGAGGACGTGCAGCGTCTGCTCGAGGTGCTCAACGGTCTGGTCGACAAGGGCAACACGGTGATCGTGATCGAGCACAACCTGGACGTCATCAAATCCTCGGACTGGGTCATCGACCTGGGGCCGGAGGGTGGATCCGGCGGCGGCCAGGTCGTCGCAACCGGCACGCCCGAGCAGGTGGCGCAGGCGGAAGGCAGCTTCACGGGCGCCTTCCTGGCGGAGGTGCTCGGCATCACCGCGGTGCGCAAGGCCGGGTGAGCATGCCCGCATCCCGGCCCACCGTCGCGTACAAGCCGCGACCGGGCGAGATCCCCACGAACCCGGGTGTCTACCGATTCCGGGATGCCGCGGGCCGGGTCCTCTACGTCGGCAAGGCGAAGAACCTGCGTGCGCGCCTGTCGAACTACTTCGCGCCGCTGCGCACGCTGCATGAGCGCACGCGCCGGATGGTCACCAGCGCGGCGTCGGTCGAGTGGACCGTCGTGGACAGCGACGTGGACGCGCTGCAACTGGAGTACATGTGGATCAAGGAGTTCGATCCGCCGTTCAACGTCCGCTACCGCGACGACAAGTCCTACCCGTTCATGGCGATCACGCTGGCCGACGAGGCGCCGCGCGTGATCGTCACGCGCAATCGCCGCATCAAGGGCGCCAAGTACTTCGGCCCGTACCCGAAGGTGTGGGCGGTGCACGACACCATCGATCTGATGATCAAGGTCTTCCCGATCCGCACCTGCAGCGACGCGTCCTACAAGAAGGCGATGTCCAGCGGCCGCCCGTGCTTCCCGGGGCAGATCGGGCGATGCGGCGGCCCGTGTTCGATGAAGGTCACGATCGAGGAGCACCGGGCGATCGTCGAGGACTTCATCGCGTTCATGGCCGGCGGCGACCAGCGGTTCGCCAAGGAGCTGAACGCGCGCATGCGCGAGGCGTCCGCGGCGATGGACTACGAGGCCGCCGCGGTCTACCGCGACCGTCTCGCCGCGATCGACGCCGTGCTGTCCAAGAGCGCCCTGGTCCTGTCCGCGGACACCGACGCGGACCTGTTCGGCATCGCGGAGGACGAGCTGCACGCTGCGGTGCAGCAGTTCGTGATCCGCGGCGGCCGCGTGCGCGGGGTGCGGGCCACGACGGTCGAGAAGGAACTGGACATCTCCGGTGGAGAGCTGGTCGACCAGGTGCTGCAGCGGGCCTACGGCGATGCCGCACCCGCAGACATCCCGCGTCAGGTGCTCGTCCCCTCGCTCCCGGATGGCGCCGGCGAACTCGAGGCGTGGCTGCGCGAACGCCGCGGCAAGCGGGTCTCCATCCTCGTAGCCCAGCGTGGGCGCAAGGCCGACCTGCTCAAGACCGCGACTCTGAACGCCCAGCAGGCGCTGATGATCCACAAGACCAGGCGCACGAGCGACTACGTCGCCCGCACCCAGGCGCTCAGCGACCTGCAGGAGGCACTCGGCCTGGCCGAGGCACCCCTGCGCATCGAGTGCTTCGATGTCTCGCACCTGAGCGGAACCAACGTGGTCGCGTCGATGGTCGTCTTCGAGGATGGGCTGCCGCGCAAGGACCAGTACCGCTCGTTCGGCGTCCCGGAGACCACCGACGACACCGATTCGCTCTACCAGGTGCTCACGCGCCGACTGGCCTACCTGGACCGGCCCGAGGAGCAGGCAGACGCGGACGAGGGCGGGCGGCGGCGACCGCGCTTCGCCTATCCGCCGCAGCTTCTCGTCGTGGACGGAGGAAAGCCTCAGGTCGAGGCCGCCGCCCGCGCACTGGCCGACGCCGGCCACGAGGAGATCGCCCTGTGCGGCATCGCGAAGAGGCTCGAAGAGGTCTGGATGCCGGGGGAGGACTACCCCGTGATCCTGCCGCGCACGAGCGAGGCGCTGTACCTGCTGCAGCGCCTTCGCGATGAGGCGCACCGCTTCGCGATCACGCACCAGCGCAGACGTCGCCGTCGCGACATCCAGAGCGTGCTGGCCGAGGTCCCCGGACTGGGCGAGGCGCGGATCAAGGCGCTGCTGCGGCACTTCGGCTCGGTGGCCGCGTTGAAGCGCGCGACACCGGAGGAGATCATGGAGCTGCCCGGCGTGGGGCCGAAGCTGGCGGCGGCGATCCATGCCCATCTCACAAGTGAGTAGGCTGAAGACGACGACGGGGGTGGGATGACCAACGCTGAGACCGGTGCTCTGGATGCCCCCGCCGAGGAGCACCGCCCGCCCGGTGAGGTGCTCATCGTCACCGGGATGTCCGGCGCAGGCCGTTCCACCGCCGCTGATGCCCTCGAGGACCTCGGCTGGTACGTGGTCGACAATCTGCCCCCGCAGATGCTGCGCCCGCTGCTGGAGCTGACCGAGCTCGCCGCCGGCGCGCTGCCGCGCGTCGCGGTGGTCGTCGACGTGCGCGGCCGCGATCTGTTCGTCGCGCTGCCGGAGATCACCCGGGCGCTGCGGGACGGGCGCCCGGTGCGGGTGATGTTCCTGGACGCCTCCGACGACGTGCTGGTCCGCCGATTCGAGGCGGTCCGCCGGCCGCACCCGCTGCAGGGTGACGGCACGGTCCTGGACGGCATCCGGCTGGAGCGCGACCGCCTCGCTGCCGTTCGCGAGAGCGCCGACGTGATCATCGACACCTCCGGGTTCAACATCCACCAACTGGCCACACAGGTCATCGATCTGTTCTCCGCGGAGGGCGCCGCGCGCCACTCCGTGACGATCATGAGCTTCGGATTCAAATACGGGATGCCGCCGGACGCCGATCTGGTCGCCGACATGCGCTTCCTGCCGAACCCGTTCTGGAACGACGACCTGCGCGCGCTGACCGGAGAGAGCGATGAAGTCCGGGACTTCGTGCTCACCCAGGAGGGTGCGGCCGAGTTCATCGACGCGTACACCGCGGCCCTGCAGCCGGTCCTGGCTGGGTACCAGCGGGAGAACAAGGGCCATTCCGTGATCGCCGTCGGCTGCACCGGCGGAAAGCACCGATCCGTCGCGGTGGCCAAGGAACTGGCCGCGCGGCTGTCCAGCGTGCCCGGCGTCGCGGTGCGGGTGAAGCACCGCGACCTGGGTCGTGAGTGAGCGGGGTCGCGAGTAGGCTTGACCCTCGTTCCAAACCCCCATCCGCATCATTGCCTGCGAGGAGATCCGTGTCGCTGACCGCTGACGTGAAGGCCGAACTGACGGCTGTGCGCGATCCGAGTCCCACGGCTCGAGTGGCCGAGCTGACCTCTCTCCTTCGCTTCTCCGGCGGGCTGCACTCGATCGCGAACCGGGTGGCCGTCGAGGCGGAGCTGGACTCGGACGTGCTCGCGCGGCGCGTCGCCCGCGACCTCGTCGAGCTGTACGGAGTACGACCCGAGCTGGTGCACGTGCAGGGGTCGGGCGCCCGCAACGGCAGCCACTACGCGGTGCGCGTGATCGACGGCGGCGAGACGCTTGCCCGTCAGACCGGCCTGCTGGACCAGCGCCGCCGTCCCGTGCGCGGACTGCCCAACAAGCTGACCACCGGATCGCGGTCGGACCTGGCCGCGATCTGGCGCGGCGCCTTTCTGGCAGCGGGGACACTGAGCGAACCGGGTCGTTCGGCCGCGCTGGAGATCACGTGCCCCGCGCCCGAGGCCGCGATGGCGCTCGTCGGCGCGGCACACCGTCTCGGCATCCCCGCGAAGGCTCGCGAAGTGCGCGGCGTGCCGCGCGTCGTGGTCCGTGAGGGTGAGGCGATCCGCGTCGCCCTGGCGCAGATGGGCGCCAGCCGCGCGTCCAGCGACTGGGACCAGATGCGTCAGCGCCGGGAGGTGCGGGCAGGCGTGAACCGGCTGGTCAACTTCGACGACGCGAACCTGCGCCGGTCCGCCCAGGCAGCGGTGGCCGCGTGCGCACGGGTCGAGCGCGCGCTGGAGATCCTCGGCGACGAAGTCCCCGAGCACCTGCGCGAGGCGGGGGAGCTGCGCCTGGCCCATCGCGACGCCAGCCTGGACGAACTGGGCCACCACGCCGACCCCCCGCTGACCAAGGACGCGGTCGCCGGACGGATCCGCCGCCTGCTGGCCATGGCGGACAAGAAGGCCGAGACCGACGGGATCCCCGACACCGAGGCGGCCGTTCCGGTAGGTGCCGAGGACTGAGCGCGCGGCGGTGCCGCGTTAGTAGGCTAGGGACGTCATTCCCGTTGCACCGAGAAGTATCGGGGCAGCGCCGATAGGAAGAAGAGAACATGGCGAACTACACGTTGCCCGACCTCCCCTACGACTACGCCGCTCTTGAGCCGCACATCAGTGCGACGATCATGCAGCTGCACCACGACAAGCATCATCAGGCGTACGTCACCGGCGCCAACACCGCACTCGAGCAGCTCGCCGAGGCCCGCCAGAGCGGCAACCTCGCGAACGTGAACAAGCTGCAGAAGGACCTCGCCTTCAACCTCGGCGGGCACACCAACCACTCCATCTTCTGGACCAACCTCTCCCCGGACGGCGGCGACAAGCCCACGGGTGAGCTCGAGGCGGCCATCGGCGACTTCTTCGGATCCTTCGACGCCTTCCAGGCGCAGTTCACGGCGGCCGCCCTCGGGGTCCAGGGATCAGGGTGGGCGGGCCTGTTCTGGGACTCGATCGGTCAGAACCTGATCATCCAGCAGTTCTTCGACCAGCAGGGTCAGATCGTGGCCGGCACCGTCCCGCTGCTGCTGCTGGATGTCTGGGAGCACGCCTACTACCTGGACTACAAGAACGTCCGTGCCGACTACGTGAAGGCGTTCTGGAACATCGCGAACTGGGCTGATGTCCAGTCCCGCTTCGCCGCAGCCCGCGAGAAGACCTCGGGCCTGCTGGTACTGTCATAGCGAATGGGCGTCCCGGCGGGGTACCCCCGCCGGGACGTCGCCGTCCCCCCACAACCGCATCAACGCGCTGTCGCGCACCACACATCTCAGGAGAATCTCCGTGGCTGTCAAGATCGGAATCAACGGCTTCGGCCGCATCGGACGCAACTACCTCCGCGCCGCACTCGCGCAGGGTGCCGACCTCGAAATCGTGGCGGTGAACGACCTCACCGACAACAAGACCCTCGCACACCTGCTGAAGTACGACTCCGTCAGTGGCCCCCTCGCCGAAGAGGTCTCCTACGACGAGGACTCGATCACGGTCGGCGGCAGGAAGATCAAGGTCTTCGAAGAGCGCGACCCGGCCAACCTCCCGTGGGGTGAGCTCGGCGTGGACATCGTCGTGGAGTCCACCGGCCGCTTCACCAAGGCCGAAGACGCGAAGAAGCACATCGCCGGCGGTGCCAAGAAGGTGCTGATCTCGGCACCGGCCACCGGCGACGACGTCACCATCGTGATGGGCGTGAACGAGGGCGAGTACGACCCCGCCGCGCACGCCATCATCTCCAATGCCTCGTGCACCACGAACTGCCTGGCGCCGCTCGCGCAGGTCTTCAACGACGCCTTCGGCATCGAGCGCGGGTTCATGATGACCGCGCATGCCTACACGGCCGACCAGAACCTGCAGGACGGCCCGCACAGCGACCTCCGCCGCGCGCGCGGTGCGGCGATCAACATCGTGCCCGCGTCGACCGGTGCGGCCAAGGCGATCGGACGGGTGCTGCCCGAGCTGAGCGGCAAGCTCAGCGGTTCGTCCTACCGCGTTCCGGTGCCCACCGGCTCGATCGTCGACCTGACGGTGGTCACGCCGACCGAGGGTCTCACCGTGGACCAGGTCAACGCCGCCTACCAGGCCGCCGCCGCCGAGGGACGTCTCGCCGGGTACCTGGAGTACACCGCGGACCCCATCGTCTCCAGCGACATCCAAGGCAACCCGCACTCGTCGATCTTCGACTCGGAGCTGACGAACGTCAGCGGCAACCTGGTCAAGGTCTCGGCGTGGTACGACAACGAGTGGGGCTACTCCAACCGTCTCGTCGACCTCACCGAGTACGTCGCCGAACGCCTCTAAGCGATCATGCCTCTGCGCACCCTCGACTCGCTGGGTTCGCTCGCCGGCAAGCGGGTCATCGTCCGCTGCGATCTCAACGTCCCCTTGAAGGACGGCGTGATCACGGACGATGGCCGCGTGCGGGCGTCGCTCCCCACTCTCAACGCGCTCATCCAGCAGGGTGCCCGCGTGGTGGTCTGCTCTCACCTCGGTCGTCCCGCCGGTGCCCCGGACGAGAAGTACAGTCTGGCCCCGGTCGCTCAGCGGCTGTCCGAGCTGCTCGGCTCGCCGGTCGCGTTCGCGCGGGACACGGTGGGGGAGTCGGCCTCTGACGCGGTGGCCGCGCTCGAAGACGGCGGCGTCGCGGTGATCGAGAACCTTCGATTCCACCCCGGTGAGACCTCCAAGGACGAGGCCGAGCGCCGCGCCTTCGCCGAGCAGCTCGCCCAGCTCGGCGACGTGCTCGTCTCCGACGGTTTCGGGGTCGTTCACCGCAAGCAGGCGAGCGTGTACGAGCTGGCGCAGATCCTGCCGTCCGCCGCCGGTCTGCTGATCGCCGCGGAGCTGGATGTCCTGGATCGCCTGACCGAGAACCCCGAGCGTCCGTACACCGTCGTGCTCGGCGGCTCCAAGGTCAGCGACAAGCTGGGCGTGATCTCGCACCTGCTTCCGCGGGTGGATCGGCTGCTGGTCGGCGGGGGGATGCTGTTCACCTTCCTCGCCGCCCAGGGTCACCGTGTCGGCGCGAGCCTGCTCGAAGCCGACCAGCTGGACACCGTGCGTCAGTACGTCAAGACCGCGGAGGAGACCGGGGTCGACATCGTCCTGCCCACCGACGTGGTCGTCGCGTCCAGTTTCAGCGCGGACGCCGAGCATGTGGTGACGGCGGCGGACCGGATCGAGGACACCCCGTTCGGCGCGTCCGGCCTCGGCCTGGACATCGGACCGGACACCGCGGCGCGCTTCGCCGAGGTCATCCGGGACAGCCGCACGGTGTTCTGGAACGGGCCGATGGGCGTCTTCGAGCTCGCACCGTTCGCGGCCGGCACGAAAGCGGTCGCTCAGGCCCTGACCGAAGTCCGCGGACTCAGCGTCGTGGGCGGCGGCGACTCGGCCGCAGCCGTGCGTCAGCTGGGCTTCCAGGACGATCAGTTCGGGCACATCTCGACGGGCGGCGGAGCAAGCCTGGAATTCCTCGAGGGCAAGAAGCTCCCCGGACTGGAGGTCCTCGGATGGCAGTAGACGATCCTGGTGCAATGGCTGCGACGCAGATCAGGCGCACCCCGTTCATCGCGGGCAACTGGAAGATGAATCTGGACCACCAGCAGGCGATCGCCTTCGTGCAGAAGCTGCACTGGTCTCTGAAAGAGGCAAAGCACGTCGAGGGCAGTGTCGAAGTGGGGATCTTCCCGCCGTTCACCGACCTGCGCACCGTTCAGACCCTGCTGGACGCGGACAAGATCGCATTCGCGCTGGGCGCGCAGGATCTGTCGACGAAGGACTCCGGTGCCTACACCGGCGAGGTGTCCGGAGCGTTCCTGGCCAAGCTGAACTGCGGATATGTCATCGTCGGGCACTCGGAGCGCCGCGAATACCACGATGAGTCCGATGAGGTCGTCGCGGCGAAGGTGCAGGCCGCGCTGCGCCACGGGCTGGTCCCGGTCATCTGCGTGGGCGAGACCTCCGAGGACCTGGAGAAGTTCGGCGCGAGCGCCGTTCCGGTCGGCCAGCTGGAGGTCGCGCTGGAAGGCGTGCCCGCGGATGCCGAGATCGTCGTGGCGTACGAGCCGGTCTGGGCCATCGGCTCCGGCCAGGCCGCCACCCCGGATCAGGCCCAGGAGGTCTGCGCGAAGCTGCGCGGCGTGATCTCCGCGAAGCTGGGGCCGGAAGCCGCGCAGCGGACCCGCGTCCTGTACGGCGGATCGGTGAAGTCGACGAACATCGCGAGTTTCATGCGCGAGCCGGACGTCGACGGCGCGCTGGTGGGCGGGGCTAGTCTGGTCGTGGACGAGTTCGCGGCCATCGTCCGCTATCAGAAACACGTCGGCGTCTGACCGCGCTTATACTGGGGAATCGTGCGCCCGTCTCGGGCGCGGTGAAAGGCTTAGATCTGTGCAGATCCTAGAGTTCGTCCTGCAGGTGCTCCTGGGCATCACCAGCCTGCTGCTGACACTTCTCATCCTGCTCCACAAAGGACGCGGTGGAGGGCTGTCGGACATGTTCGGCGGCGGCATGACATCGGCGCTGGGCTCCTCGGGTCTGGCCGAACGGAACCTGAACCGGTTCACGGTCGTCCTGGCGCTGGCCTGGTTCGTCGCGATCGTGGCCCTCGGTCTCCTGACGAAGTTCCAGAGCGTCTGATGGCCAGCGGAGGAAATGCGATCCGCGGCACCCGCGTCGGTGCGGGTCCCATGGGCGAGCAGGATCACGGATTCCACGCCGAGCGCATCGCCATCTCCTATTGGGACGCCCTCGGCAACGAGACCGTCCGCTACTTCGCGGCCGGGATTCCCGAAGAGGAGATCCCGGACACGATCGACTCCCCGCACTCCGGCCTCCCGGCCGGGCGCGACAAGGAGAACCCGCCGGCGCTGGCCAAATCCGAGCCGTACAAGACGCACCTCGCGTACGTGAAGGAACGTCGTACCGAGGAAGAGGCCGAAGCGCTCCTGGATGACGCCCTCAAGCAGCTGCGGGAGCGCCGCGGCCTGGAATAGATCCCCGCGGACGGGATCTCGATACGGCGCTGGCGCGCCTATTCGATCTTGACCCGTTGCGCATCGACGCGGGCTTCGCTCGCATTGATCCGCGACGCGTCAATACTCCCGGTCGATCAGTTCGGGCGGAACCTGTGATGCCGCCGCCTGGTCGACGAAGAAGACCGTGCGCTTGCGGCCCTTGGCCCCGGCAACCGGGACGCTCGAGTAGCTGGCGCCGGCCAGCGCCAGACCGAGCGCGGAAGCCTTGTCGGCGCCCGAGAGCACCAGCCACACCCGCTTCGATCCGTTGATGACCGGTCGGGTCAGCGAAACGCGGTCCGGCGGGGGCTTCGGCGAATCGCGCACCGCCACGGTGACGCGATCGGTGATCAGGATCTCCGGTCGATCGGGGAAGAGCGAGGCGATGTGCCCGTCCGGCCCGACGCCCAGGAAGCAGATGTCGAACGACGGCCACGGAGTGCCGTCCTTCTGCGGATAGCGGGCGAGCTCCGCCGCATAGCGGTCGGCGGCTTCGTCCAGCTCCACCCCGTCATCGCTCGCCGCGACGGCGTGGATGTTCCCCGCCGGGATCTCCAATGAGTCCAGCAACGCCGCACGCGCCTGCCGCTCGTTCCGCTCCGCATCATCGCGCGCCAGGAACCGCTCGTCGCTCCACCAGAAGTGGACACCGGACCAATCGACCCTGCTCCGACGCGGGTGACGCATCGCGGCCATCAGCACCGCCGATCCCATCGACCCACCGGTGAGGGACACGTGGACGGGACGACTGTGGGCTGCGCGCTTGGCGAGACGGTGGATCAACCGTTCGGCGACGGACTCAGCGAGAGTGGCTGGATCGGGGCTGATCACAACCCGCTTCTCGGTGCCGAATTCAGCCATGGGTCTCCGTCGCCGGTTCCAGGAGTTCCAGTCCCTCGGTGATGACTTGACCATACAGGACGTCCGGATCCAGGCCGCGCAGCTCCTCGGCCAGGCATTCGCGCAGGCTCCGACGTGGGAAGGCCAGGTCATGGGTGGGCTGCCCCGGCTGCGTGAGGACCGCGAGCGCCGGGCTCGGACGCTCCAGGAGCGTGACACCGCTGGGGCGCTCCAGGCGCACGGACTTGATGCCACCGGGCCACTCGTCGTGCGAAAGGTACTCGTAGGTGACGTCCACATCCAGCTTGAGCCGCAGCCACGCGGCCAAGAGGGCGGTGGACGGGGAATCCCACGCGCCGCGGACCTCGACGGCCGTGACCGGTTCGTAGGGCGGCTGATCCAGCACCGCGGCGAGCTGTTCACGCCACCGCGTGATGCGGGTCCAGGCGAAATCGGTGCTTCCCGGCGCGTAGTTGGCACCCAGGGCGCCCAGCCATGCGGCCGGATCCTTCTGCGCCGAGGCATCCGTGATGCGACGCTGGGCGATGCGTCCGATCGGAGAGGTGGAGAGCACCTCCGGCGTCTCGGCGGGCCACCACGCCACCACGGGCGCGTCCGGCAAGAGCAGGCCGGTCAGGAGGCTGTCATGGTTGGATGCCACCGGTCCCTGCGCATTCAGGACGATGACCTCGCTGGCACCGGCGTCACCGCCGACGCGGATCTGGGCATCCAGGCGGGGCGCGTTGTTCTGATCGCCGAGCATGATGACGATGACGCGCATGGGATGCTCGCGTGACGCGTCGTTGGCCGCTTCGATGGCCTCTTCCTCGACGCCCTGGCGCGTGGCGATGATCAGCGTCAGCACGCGGCCCAGCGCCACGGCCCCGCCTTCTTCGCGCACGTTCACCAGCGCCTTGGAGATCTTGCTGACGGTCGTGTCGGGCAGGTCGATGATCATGGTCGCCTCCACGTGCGTCCGTCGCGGGCGAGCATGGCGTCGGCGGATGCCGGCCCCCAGGAGCCGGGTGGGTACTGCTCCAGCGGACCGCCCTCCTTCTCCCAGAAGTCCTCGATCGGGTCGAGGATCTTCCAGGACAGCTCGACTTCTTCATGACGTGGAAAGAGCGGGGGATCGCCGAGCAGGACGTCCAGGATGAGTCGTTCGTAGGCCTCGGGACTGGCCTCGGTGAATGCGTGACCGTAGCCGAAGTCCATCGTCACGTCGCGGACCTGGGCGCCCGCGCCGGGCACCTTGGAGCCGAAGCGGATCGTCACGCCCTCATCGGGCTGCACTCGGATCACCAGCGCGTTCTGGCCCAGCCCGGAGGTCTGCCCGCGCGAGAACAGCAGCTCCGGCGCACGCTTGAAGACCACCGCGATCTCGGTGACGCGCCGTCCGAGGCGCTTACCGGTGCGCAGGTAGAAGGGCACCCCCGCCCACCGGCGCGTGTTGATCTCCAGAGTGATGGCCGCGTAGGTCTCCGTGGTGGAGTCCGGCTGCATGCCGTCCTCTTCGAGGAAGCCGAGCACCTCCTCGCCGCCCTGCCAGCCGCCGGCGTACTGTCCGCGGGCGGTGGACGCGCCCAGATCCGGCGGCAGTGTCACCGCCGCGAGCACCTTCTCCTTCTCGGCACGCAGATCCCTGGCGTCGAACGAGATCGGCTCTTCCATCGCGGTCAGTGCGAGCAGCTGGAGGAGGTGGTTCTGGATGACGTCGCGGGCGGCCCCGATGCCGTCGTAGTACCCGGCCCGACCGCCCACCCCGATGTCCTCGGCCATGGTGATCTGAACGTGATCGACGTAGTTGCGGTTCCAGAGCGGTTCGTACAGCTCGTTCGCGAAGCGCAGCGCGAGGATGTTCTGAACCGTCTCCTTGCCGAGGTAGTGATCGATGCGGAAGATCGAATCCGCCGGGAAGGCCGACCGGAGCGCGTCGTTGAGCGACCGCGCGGAGGCGAGGTCATGGCCGAACGGCTTCTCGATGACGACCCGCCGCCACCGTTCGGGCTGATCGGCCGTGTCATCGACCAGACCGGAGTCCTTCAGCTGCTTGGCGACCTGCGGGAAGTCCTTCGGGGGGATCGAGAGATAGAACGCATGGTTGCCCATGGTGCCGCGTTCCAGATCGAGGTTCTCGACGGTCTCGCGCAGGCGGGCGAACGCGTTCGGGTCATCGAACTCGCCGGGGACGAATCGGATTCCCTGTGACAGCTGCTCCCAGGTCTCCTCCCGGAACTCCGTCCGGGAGTGATCCTTGACGGCTTCCTTCACGACCTGCGCGAAGTCCTGATCCTCCCAGTCCCGCCTCGCGAAGCCGACCAGGGCGAAGCCCGGCGGCAGCAGTCCGCGGTTGGCGAGGTCGTACACGGCCGGCATCAGCTTCTTGCGGGAGAGGTCGCCGGTCACGCCGAAGATCACCAGCGCGCTGGGGCCGGCGATGCGATTGAGGCGATGATCCTCCGCGTCGCGCAGCGGATTGTGATCGCGCGAGATCTCGACCGTCACTGCGCGGCCTCGAACAGCGTGAGCACCTCGGCCTGCGGGTCGGTGAGTGTCAGGGTGACGACCGGGCGGCCGTGCGCGGCGAGCACGTCCGCGTCGCCCGCCGCCTGCGCCTGGATCAGCTGTCCGAAGGTGAAGGGACGCCCCGGGATCTCCAGATCCACGTCGGTCTGCTCCAGGATCTGCAGGAAGACCCCGACTGCGGGGCCGCCCTTGTGGAACTGGCCGGTGGAGTGCAGGAACCGCGGTCCCCAGCCGAACGTGGTGGGACGACCGGAGTCGGCCGCGACCAATTCGCGCAGTCCGTGCAGCTGGGGCAGGCGCAGCCTGTCCACGTACGCCTGGACGGACACATACCCGTTCGCGGGCAGCCGTGCCCACAGGGCGTCCAGCACATCCGCGACCGTGCCGGAGGCGGCCAGTGCCGGATCGGACACCCGCACCTCGACGCCGTCGACCGCGAATGCGGGATCGGTGGCCTCCGGTCGCGCCTCCAGGAGCCCCCGGGTGGCGGTCTTGGCGGATTCGACATCGGGCTGATCGAACGGGTTGATGCCCAGCATCCGCCCGGCGATCGCGGTCGCGTACTCCCACACCACGAACTGTGCTCCGAGGGAGCCGCTGACCAGCACCTCGCCCTCGTGCCGCTCACGGAAGTGGAACTCGTTGGCCTCGTCCACGAAGCGGACGATCTGCATGTCCGGGGGCGTCTGCTCGGCCTCGGGCGATACCGGCAGCAGCACGACCGGCAGGATGCCCGTGCCCTCCTTGCCGGTGGACTCGGCGACGAGCTGCTCGATCCAGTCCGGCAGGCCGACGATGTGGGTGCCGTCGGTGATCAGGCCCAGCTTGTCGCGTCGCGGTTCGCCGCCGGCGATGGCCGCGGCCAGGACGAGCGCGGGATTGTCGGCGCTGTCGATCGCGACCTCGAGCAGCGAAGCCTCCGCCTCGTCGAGCAGTTCGGAGATGTCCGCACCGGCCAGTCCCGCGGGCACCAGTCCGAAGGCGGTCAGCGCCGAGTAGCGTCCGCCGACAGTCGGGTCCGCGTTGAACACGCGGTAGCCGTCGGCGCGGGCGGCCCGGTCCAGCGGCGAGCCGGGGTCCGTGACGACGACGATGCGCTCGAGCGGATCGATGCCGATGTCCCCGAACGCGGCTTCGAAGGCGCGCTTGGCGGAGTCGGTCTCAACGGTGGAGCCGGACTTGGAGGAGACCACCAGGGCGGTCTGCTGCAGGCCGCCGGCCTCCGCGTCGCCATCGATCGCAGCCAGCACCTGGCTCGGCGCGGTCGAGTCCAGGATCACGAGCGGAACCCCGGAGGTCTGTGCGATCACTTCCGGCGCGAGCGAGGAGCCGCCCATGCCGGCGAGCACGATCCGGGTCACGCCCCGCGCGCGCAGCTCGGCGCGCAGCGCCTCGATCTCGGGGACGAGTGGCCGCGAGACGGAGACCGCCTGCACCCACCCCAGACGCCCGGATGCCTCGGCTTCGGCATCCGGACCCCACAGCGACGCGTCGCCGGCGGTGATGCCGGACGCGACGAGATCGGCGATCAGGCCTGGCAGCGTCTCGCGGACGACGGATTTGACATGCCCGGTGAGGTGGATCTCAAAGCTCATGCGCCGGACTGCGCTGCCTCGAGAGCGGCCTTCACCGTGTCCTGGAGCTCGTGCCAGGAGGTGATGAACTTCTGCACGCCCTCGTCCTCGAGCACCTCGGTGACCTCGGCGAAGTCCACGCCCACGCCGGCGAGACGCTCGAAGACCTCGTGCGCGCCGGCATAGGCGCCGGTGACCGTGTCCCCGGCGATGACGCCGTGATCGAAGGTCGCCTCGAGGGTCTTCTCGGGCATCGTGTTCACCGTGCCGGGGGCCACGAGCTCGGTCACGTACAGCGTGTCCGGCAGCGCCGGATCCTTCACGCCCGTCGAGGCCCACAGCGGCCGCTGCACGTTGGCGCCGGCATCGACGAGGGCGCGGGCCCGGTCCGTGGCGAACTCGCGTTCGAACAGCTCGTACGCCAGGCGGGCGTTCGCGACGCCGGCGAGGCTCTTCAGACCCGCGGCTTCCTCGGTGCCGATCGCGGTCAGGCGCTTGTCGACTTCGGTGTCCACCCGTGAGACGAAGAAGGACGCCACCGAGTGGATGCCGGACAGGTCGTGCCCGGCCTGGCTGGCCTGTTCGAGGCCGGCCAGGTACGCGGCGATGACGTCGGCGTATCGCTCCAGGCTGAAGATCAGCGTGACGTTGACCGAGATCCCCGAGCCGATCGCCTCGGTGATCGCAGCCAGACCCGCTTTGGTCGCGGGGATCTTGATGTGGATGTTCGGGCGGTCGACCTTGGCCCACAGCTCCTTGGCCTGCGCAATGGTCGCGTCCGTGTCGTGCGCGAGGTCGGGGGAGACCTCGATCGAGACGCGACCGTCCACGCCGTCGGTCTCGTCGTAGACGTGCCGGAACACATCCGCGGCAGCGCGCACGTCGTCGGTGGTGATCTCGAAGATCGCCTCGTCCGCGGACGCGCCGCGGCCGGCGAGCACGCCGAGCTGACCGGTGTACGCCTCGCTGCCGGAGCCGATCGCGCCGGCGAAGATCGTCGGGTTCGTGGTGACCCCCGACACGTTGCGGGTGGCGATCAGGTCGGCGAGGTTCCCGCTGACGATCCGCTCACGGGACAGGTCATCCAGCCAGATGCTGACGCCCTCGGCCACGAGGTGTGCGGTGGGGGTGCTCATGAGTTCTCCTTCAGGGTCTCGCGTGCCGCCTCGACGACGGCCTCGGCGGTGACGCCGAACTTCTCGAACAGGGTTTTGTAATCCGCCGATGCGCCGAAGTGCTCGATCGAGACGCTTCGACCGCGGTCACCGACCAGCGCCCGCCACGGCAGCTTGATGCCCGCTTCGACGGACACGCGCGCCCGCACCGAAGACGGCAGCACGCTCTCGCGGTAGTCGGCGTCCTGTTCGTCGAACCACTCGAGCGACGGCGCGGAGACCACTCGCGCCTGCACGCCCTCGGCGGCCAGTGTCTCGCGGGCAGCGACGGCCAGCTGCACTTCGGAGCCGGTGGCGATGAGGATGACATCGGGGCTTCCGGCCGGTGCTTCGGCCAGGACGTAGGCGCCGCGCGCGGCACCGTCGGCCGAAGCCAGCGTGTCACCCGACGCCGCGCCCTGGCCGCGCTCGAACACGGGGATGTTCTGGCGGGTGAGGGCGATGCCGGCCGGCCCGGCGTGCCGGCGGAGCATCTCCAGCCAGACCACCGCGGTCTCTGCGGCGTCACCGGGGCGGACCACCGTGAAGTTCGGGATGGCGCGCAGCGCGGCCAGCTGCTCGATCGGCTGGTGGGTCGGGCCGTCTTCACCGAGGGCGACCGAATCGTGCGTCCAGACGAAGATGCTGGGAACGTTCATCAGCGCGGCCAGACGGACCGGCGGGCGCATGTAGTCGCTGAAGATGAGGAACGTGCCGCCGAAGGGACGGGTGGGACCGTGCAGGACGATCCCGTTGATGATCGCGCCCATCGCGTGTTCGCGGATGCCGAAGTGCAGCACGCGGCCGTAGGGGTCGCCGCTCCACTCGTGCGTGGACCATTCCTCGGGGATGAACGAGTTCGCGCCCTTGATGGTGGTGAGGTTCGACTCGGCAAGGTCTGCCGACCCGCCCCACAGCTCGGGTAGCTCCGCGGCCAGCGCGTTGATGACCGCGCCGGACGCGGCCCGCGTGGAGACGTCTTTTCCGGGCTCGAAGCTCGGCAGCGCCGCGGCGATGCCCTCGGGCAGTTCGCGGGCGTTCACGCGATCCCACAGCGCCTTGCGCTCGGGGTGCGCCGTCGCCCAGGCGTCGAAGCGCTCCTGCCACTCGGCGTGCGCCGTCGCGCCGCGCTCACCGAGAGCACGCGTGTGCGCGAGCACGTCCGCGGGTACGACGAAGCTCTCGTCGGGGTTCCAGCCGAGCACCTTCTTGGTCGCGGCCAGCTCATCGGCGCCGAGGGCGGAGCCGTGGATCTTGCCGGTGTTCTGCTTGCCGGGCGAGGGCCAGCCGATGATGGTCTTCAGGATGATGATCGAGGGCTTGACGGTCTCGCTCCTCGCCGCCTCGAGCGCGGCGAACAGCTCCGCGGCGTCTTCGACGTACTGGCCGGTCTTCTTCCAGTCCACCGTCTGCACGTGCCAGCCGTATGCCTCATACCGCTTGGCGACGTCCTCGGTGAAGGCGACGTTCGTGTCGTCCTCGATGGAGATCTGGTTCGCGTCGTACAGCACGACCAGGTTGCCCAGCTCCTGGTGACCGGCGAGGGATGACGCCTCGCTGGTGACACCCTCCTGCAGGTCGCCGTCGCTGGCGATGACGTAGATGAAGTGGTCGAAAGGGGACTCGCCGGCCGCCGCGTCCGGATCGAACAGGCCGCGCTCGTAGCGGGCGGCGTAGGCGAAGCCCACCGAAGAGGCCAGGCCCTGACCGAGCGGACCCGTTGTGATCTCGACGCCTTCGGTGTGGCCGTACTCGGGGTGTCCCGGGGTCTTCGACCCCCATGTCCGCAGTGACTTCAGGTCGTCCAGCTCGAGTCCGAAACCGCCCAGGTAGAGCTGCACGTACTGTGTCAGCGACGAGTGACCCGCCGACAGAATAAAGCGGTCCCGGCCGGGCCAGTGCACATCGGCCGGGTCGTGGTTCATCACCCGCTGGTACAGCAGGTATGCCGCAGGGGCGAGGCTCATCGCCGTCCCGGGGTGGCCGTTGCCCGCCTTCTCGACCGCGTCCGCCGCCAGCACGCGAGCGGTATCCACCGCGCGCCGATCGATTTCATCCCAACGCAGTTCTGACACCGGGCCGCCTTTCTCAGAAGAAGTGCACCCGAGTCCGCTGACCGCGCCGCAATCGGGAGCAGCAGCCGGCGCAGGGCGCGTGTTGTCTCAGCATAGCGAAGGGCCGGAAGCCAGCGGGCGCGAATGACATAGACTCGGAGGGCAGGTTCAGGCGGTCGAGCGGGGAGCGATGGACACCATGATGACGGCGGACGCGTCCGCCGTACGACCTCATTCGCTGGGCCGTACGATCCGGGCTTACGTCGCGCTGACCAAGCCGCGCGTGCTCGAGCTGCTCCTGGTCACGACGGTGCCGGTGATGATCCTCGCCCAGGGCGGGTTCCCCGACATCTGGCTCGTGCTGGCGACCGTGCTCGGCGGCTCGATGAGCGCGGGATCCGCGGCGGCGTTCAACATGTACCTGGACCGGGACATGGATGCCCACATGCAGCGGACGGCGAACCGCCCGCTGGTGACCGGCGAGGTCTCGCCGCGCGGCGCGCTGGTGTTCGCGTGGACCCTGGCTGCGACATCCACCGTGTGGCTCTGGTTCACCACGAACTGGCTCGCCGCCACCCTGTCGGCTGCGGCGATCTTCTTCTACGTCGTCATCTACACGATGATCCTCAAGCGCCGCACCGAGCAGAACATCGTGTGGGGCGGCATCGCCGGGTGCTTCCCGGTCGTCATCGGCTGGTCGGCGGTCACCGGATCGCTGACCTGGACGCCGATGATCCTGTTCGCCCTGGTGTTCCTGTGGACGCCGCCGCACTATTGGCCCCTGTCGATGAAGTACAAGGACCAGTACGAGGGCGTGGACGTGCCGATGCTCGGGGCGACGCGCTCCGGGTCGCAGGTCGGGCTTCAGGTGATCCTGTACGCGTGGGCGACCGTGGCGTGCTCGCTGCTGCTGATCCCGGTGGCGGGGATGGGGCTGGTCTACTCCGTCTCGGCGATCGTCTTCGGCGGCTGGTTCATCTACGAGTCGCACCGGCTGTACAGCCGTGCCGTGCGCGGGACCGAGCCCCGGCCGATGCGGGTGTTCCACGCCTCGATCACCTACCTCACCCTCCTGTTCGTCGCGATCGCGGTCGACCCGCTGCTTCCGTTCTGAGCCGGGCCGCTCAGGCCTGTTCGCCCTCTTTCGGGAACTGGGCGCGCAGCGCGGTCTCCTCCGCGTCGATCGCCTGCAGCGCTGCCACGATCGCCGGCTCCTGATAGCGCCCCTCGGCGCGGGCCTTCAGCACGGCGGCCCGTTCGGCATCCAGCATCGCGCGGCGGAGGCGGTATTTCGCCTCCAGCTGCGGGATGGACGCGTCCGGACCGTACGTGACGAGGGTCTCGCCGAGGAAGCCCGCGTCGGTGCGCAGGAGCGCGGCGACGTGCTTCTCCTCCTCGGGCAGCTCCTGGGCGTCCAGCAGATCGATTCCGGCCTGGCGGGCCTCGGCCATCAGCAGCCGGCGTTCGGCCAGCTCCTGCACCAGGCTGGGCTTCGGAAGGTTCAGGCGGCGGATGATCGCCGGTAGCGCGAGGCCCCCGAGCAGGCTCGCCACCACCACGACGAACGCGAGGAACTGCAGGTACTCCCGGCCCGGCGTCTCCTTCGGCAGCAGGAAGACGGCGGCCAGGGTGACGACCCCGCGCACGCCCGCCGAGGAGACCGCGACGCCGTTGCGCCAGGCCCAGCCCCGCTCGCGCAGCCGCCGCGGCCCCTTCCGGTACAGCAGCGTCGTGCCCATCACCCAGGCGAAGCGGGAGGCGACCAGGGCGGCCAGGATGCCGACGCAGATCCCGACGGTCGGCCAGAGGCCCGGGCCGGTGGCGATGGCGCCCTGCAGGATCCCCTGGAGATTGAGTCCGATGAACAGGAAGACGGTGTTCTCGAGCAGGAACTTGATCGTGCGCCAGTTGAGCCGCTCGGCGACCCGCGCTTCGGCCGAGGAGACGGACGGTGCCCGATACCCCAGATACAGGCCGGCCAGGACCACGGCCAGGACTCCGGAACCGTGCAGGAATTCGCCCACCAGGAACGCCGCGAACGGTGTGACGAAGGTCAGACTGGTGTCCAGGACGGCCGAGCGCAACCGTGAACGCACGAACGTGACGGCCCAGCCCACACCCAGACCCACCCCGGTCCCGACGACCACTGCGACGACGAACTCGAATCCGATCTCGGCCGGCGTGACGGAGCTGACGATCGCCGCGATGGACGCGTTCAGCGCGACCAGCGCGGTGGCGTCGTTGAGCAGGCTCTCGCCCTCCAGGATGGTGACCACGCGCCGCGGCAGTCCCAGGCGCCCGGCGATCGCGGTCACGGCAATGGCGTCGGTCGGTGCGACCACCGCCGCGAAGGCGAACGCCGCCGCCAGGGTGATCGCCGGGACCAGGGCGTACGCGGCGAACCCGACGACCGCCACCGTGAATGCGACCAATCCGACCGACAGGAGCAGGATGCTGTCCCGGCGGGCACGCACGTCGATCACGCTGGTGCGTATCGCCGCGGCGAACAGCAGCGGCGGGAGGATGCCGTAGAGGATCAGCTCGGGTTGGACCTCGACTTCCGGCACGCCCGGGATGAACGAGACCGCTCCTCCGACGACGACCAGGGCGACCGGGGCCGACCAGCCCAGCCGGCCGACGATGCCCGTGATCGCGACGGTCGTGAGGACGAACAGAACGATCCAGGTGATCGTTCCGACGGGGTCCACGGAGCCAGTATCGAGCAGAAGGGGCGGGAATGCGCGGATGTGCGCACTCCCGCCCCTTCGAGGTCTTCGGCTCAGCGCTGGGGCGCGGCCTCCGCGACGGTCTCGGACTCCGCTGCGGGGACGTCGTCGTGGGCATCGTCCTCTGCCGACCAGTCCAGCGCCTCGATGATCTCCACGTCGGTGGCGGGAACGAACGAGCGCACCACGGCGACGACGAGGGCGAGGGCGAGTCCGACGATTCCGGTCGCGATCAGGATGCCGCCGACGATCGCCCACACCTGGCCGACGTAGACGTCGACCGGTGTCGCGGTGCCGGCGGTCAGAGCGGTGGACATCACGGCAAGCTTGTCGACGGTGAGCCATGCGCCGAGGACGCCGGTGGCGAGGGAGCCGACCAGCAGGATCCAGAACGGGATGCTGCGGACGAGGCTGGGGCGTGCAGTCATGCGGGAACTCCTTGGTTCGATGGGTGTCGGGGGTGTGCGCGGGACGATGGCGTGCGCCGCGGCATCCGCCCAGCCTGGTGCGGCCGGGTGAATCGCACGTGTGCGAATCCGATGAACCCGCTATGAGTCCTGACGGGAGGCAGCGGAAGCCGTTCCGACCGAGCCAGCGTACGCCGGCACATCGGCCGGAGCCTGGGCACTCGCCTTGAGATGCAGCACCACGGCGGTCATCGCCGCAACCAGCAGCACCGCGAGCACCATGTGGATGTTCACCAGCACAATGGGCAGACCGGCGCGTGCCTGCCACAGGCCCACCGCGGTCTGGGCCGCCTCGACCGCCAGCAGCAGACCCACCCACAGTCGCAGCCGCAGGTGCGGGGGAGTGCGACCGGCGCCGGCCAGCAGCACGAGCGTGACCAAGAGCAGCGCGTAGGCCGGCCAGGAGTGCACGTGCTGCATGAACTCCGGATTCAGGCCGTTCCGCGCCGCGCCGCCGTCCCCGGCGTGCGGCCCCGATCCGGTCACGAGGATGCCCACGATCACCGTGACCGCCACCAGCAGGCTGGTCAGGTGCGCGGTCGCGGCATACCAGCCGGGGACGGCGCGCACACGGGGACCGGGCGCGGCGTAGACGCGCTGCACCAGGACGGTGGCGAGGCCGACGAGGATGACCGAGGCGAAGTAGTGCAATCCCACGACGTAGGGGTTGAGGTTGGTCAGCACGGTGATGCCGCCGATGATCGCCTGAAGGGGCACGTACAGGCCGATCGCCAGGGACAGCCAGAACAGATCGCGGCGCTCCCGGCGCATGCGGACCACGAACACGAACATGGTGACGGCCACGATCACGAGGATGAACGTCAGCATCCGGTTGCCGAATTCGATGACGCCGTGGATGCCCATCTCGGCGGTCGGCACGAGCGAATCGTCGGTGCAGCGCGGCCACGTCGGGCAGCCCAGCCCCGACCCGGTGAGCCGGACCAGGCCGCCGGTGCCGACGATGCCCACCTGCACGACCAGGCTCGCCCAGGCCGCCGTGATGACGCGACGGTCCACCCGGGCCGGCAGCCACGTCACGAATCGTCGCAGCAGTCCCCGGTCGGGGGTGGTCGTGGGGTCCGCGGCCATCGGGCCTCGCCTCCTGGGAATGCACTCCGACGTGGTCGGAGCGGGTCCCGGCCACCCGGCGCGGCGGCGGGACCCTGTAGAATCAAAGGGTCGGATGCTGGCGCGTCGCGCTCTGCATCACTGACAGTGTAGGCGCGCAGGACGGCGCCACTGATTGGGCCCACCAGCGGCATCCCTCGTCGGTACTCCACCGAGGGAGCAGGAATGCCGGGGCGGATGACACCGTTGCGGCCCGGAGGAGAGTGTGACGATGTCGGATGTCCTGATCGACCGACCCGAGCTGGCAAGCCTCGGGCAGTACGAGTTCGGCTGGCACGATGCCGATGCCGCCGGCGCGACTGCCCAGCGCGGTCTGAGCGAAGCCGTGGTCCGCGGAATCTCGACTCTCAAGAACGAGCCCGAGTGGATGCTCAAGACGCGGCTGAAGGGACTGGCGCTGTTCGAGCGCAAGCCCATGCCGACGTGGGGCGCCGATCTGAGCGAGATCGACTTCGACAACATCAAATACTTCGTGCGCTCCACCGAGAAGCAGGCCGGCTCCTGGGAGGAGCTTCCCGAGGAGATCCGCAACACCTACGAGCGTCTCGGCATCCCCGAGGCCGAGCGTCAGCGCCTCGTCTCCGGCGTCGCAGCGCAGTACGAGTCCGAGGTCGTCTACCACCAGATCAACGAGCAGCTCGAGGCGCAGGGTGTCATCTTCATGGACACCGACACCGCGCTGCGCGAGCACCCGGAGTTCTTCGAGGAGTACTTCGGCACGGTGATTCCGGCCGGCGACAACAAGTTCGCCGCGCTGAACACGTCCGTGTGGTCCGGCGGGTCCTTCGTCTACGTGCCGCCCGGCGTGCACGTGGAGATCCCGCTGCAGGCCTACTTCCGGATCAACACCGAGAACATGGGCCAGTTCGAGCGCACCCTGATCATCGCCGACGAGGGATCGTACGTGCACTACATCGAAGGCTGCACGGCGCCGATCTACAAGAGCGATTCACTGCACTCCGCCGTCGTGGAGATCATCGTCAAG
Organism: Microbacterium sp. zg.B48; assembly: GCF_024623505.1. Taxonomy (NCBI): domain Bacteria; kingdom Bacillati; phylum Actinomycetota; class Actinomycetes; order Micrococcales; family Microbacteriaceae; genus Microbacterium; species Microbacterium sp. zg.B48. Next base: position 266,578 of record NZ_JANJFE010000002.1, on the reverse strand, counting down.
AAGAACGCCCGCGTGCGCTACACGACGATCCAGAACTGGTCGAACAACGTCTACAACCTGGTGACCAAGCGAGCGATCGCCCACGAGGGCGCGACGATGGAATGGATCGACGGCAACATCGGCTCGAAGGTCACGATGAAGTACCCGTCGATCTTCCTGGTCGGCGAGCACGCCAAGGGCGAGACCCTGTCCGTCGCCTTCGCGGGTCCCGGACAGCACCAGGACGCCGGCGCGAAGATGGTCCACATGGCGCCGTACACCCAGTCATCGATCGTGTCGAAATCCATCGCGCGCGGCGGCGGCCGAGCCGGATACCGCGGTGAAGTGCGGGTGGACGCCAACGCGCACCACTCGGCCAACACCGTCCGATGCGACGCGCTCCTGGTCGATACGATCTCTCGCTCGGACACGTACCCCTCCATCGACATCCGCGTCGACGACGTGCAGCTCGGCCACGAGGCCACCGTGTCGAAGGTCAGTGAAGAGCAGCTGTTCTACCTGATGAGCCGCGGGATGCCGGAGGACGAGGCGATGGCCATGATCGTCCGCGGCTTCATCGAGCCGATCGCTCGCGAACTTCCCATGGAGTACGCCATGGAGCTCAACAAGCTCATCGAGATGGGCATGGAAGGCAGTGTCGGCTAGATGACGACCTCCACACAGGCACCCGCAACGGTGCCGGGTACTTCGGTGCCCGGCGCGAAGGGCCACACCGACGGGGCGTGGGCTCCGATCCAGACCCGCTCCGAGCGCGCGCGCTCCTACGATCCGGCCGACTTCGAGCTGCCCACCGGCCGCGAGGTGAACTGGAAGCACACCCCGATCGACCGCATCGCGCCGCTGCTGGAGGATGCCGCAGGCACGACCGGCGCGGTCAGCTTCGCCATCAGCGGTGCGGACGCGGTGGAGGTCGGGCCCAAGCGCGTCGGCGACTCGCCGCGCGGCGAGGTGTTCACCCCCGAGGACCGCCCGGCCGCGATCGCCTGGCAGCAGGCCACCGAGGCCACGCACCTGCGCATCCCGGCCGACATCGAACTGGTCGAGCCGGTCGTCGTGGACATCACCGGCAACGGCGCGGATGGCCGCAGCGCGCTGGCGCACGCCCACCTCATCATCGAAGCGGCCCCGAACGCGCGCGGTGTCGTGCTGCTCCGTCACCGCGGTGAAGCGCACTTCGCCGAGAACGTCGAGATCATCGTCCGCGACGGTGCACACCTGACGGTGATCACGGTGCAGGAGTGGTCCGATGCCTCCGTCCACGCGGCATCCCACCAGGCCCGGGTGGACCGCGACGGGACCCTGCGTCACATCGTGGTCAGCTTCGGCGGCGGACTCGTTCGGATCAACCCGAGCGTGGAGCTGGCCGGACCGGGCTCGCAGGGGCAGCTGTACGGACTGTCGTACTCAGACAGCGGACAGCACCTGGAGAGCCAGGTCTACCTCTTCCACAAGGGCAGGGACACACGCGGGGATGTCCTCTACAAGGGCGCCCTGCAGGGTGCCGGCGCCCGCAGCGTCTGGATCGGGGACGTGCTGATCGGACCGGACGCGGTCGGAACCGACTCGTACGAGGCGAACCGCAACCTGGTCCTCACCGACGGCGCGCGCGCCGAGTCCATCCCGAACCTCGAGATCGAGACGGGCGACATCCGCGGGGCAGGCCACGCCAGCGCCACGGGACGCTTCGACGACGAGCAGCTGTTCTACCTGCAGTCCCGCGGAATCAGCGAGCAGGAGGCCCGACGCCTGGTCGTGATCGGATTCCTCAGCGACATCGTGCAGCGCATCGGCATCCCCGCGCTGGAGACCGAGCTGCATGCCGCCATCGAACTGGAACTCCAGGAAGGAGCGCCCGAGTGAGCGCAACCCGTGTCTGCGCGCTGAGCGAGCTCGAGCAGGACTCCGCCATCCGCGTGGAGGTCGACGGCGTCGCGATCGCGGTGGTCCGCGACTCCAACGACGAGGTCCACGCGATCGGCGACGTCTGCACGCACGGCGACATCTCGCTCGCCGAGGGGTTCGTCGACGGTGACACGATCGAATGCTGGGCGCACGGCTCGGCCTTCTCGCTCCGCTCCGGAAAGCCCCTCAACCTCCCCGCGTACGAGCCCGTACCCGTGTATGCCGTGACGATCGAGGGCGACGATGTGCTCATCGATCCCGCCGTCCTCAAAGAGCTGTGAAGGAAGTCCCCATGTCAGTCCTCGAGATCCGCGACCTCCACGTGACGGTCGAGACGGATGCCGGAATCACGCCGATCCTGAACGGGGTGACCCTCGTCCTGCGCAAGGGCGAGACCCACGCCATCATGGGACCCAACGGATCGGGCAAGTCGACGCTCGCGTACACGATCGCCGGGCACCCGAAGTACACGGTCACGTCCGGCACGATCACCCTCGACGGCCAGGACGTCCTGGCGATGACGGTGGACGAGCGCGCCCGCGCAGGCCTCTTCCTGGCCATGCAGTACCCGGTCGAGATCCCCGGTGTGACCGTCACCAACTTTCTGCGCACCGCCAAGACCGCGATCGAGGGCGAAGCGCCGCCGATCCGGACGTGGACGAAGCAGGTCAAGGAGTCGATGAAGAACCTCCGCATGGACTCCAAGTTCGCGCAGCGCAACGTGAACGAGGGGTTCTCGGGTGGTGAGAAGAAGCGCCACGAGATCCTTCAGCTGGAGCTGCTCAAGCCGCAGTTCGCGGTACTCGACGAGACGGACTCCGGCCTGGACGTCGACGCGCTGAAGATCGTCTCCGAGGGCGTGAACCGTGCCAAGGAGGAGACCGGCCTGGGCGTCCTGCTGATCACCCACTACACGCGCATTCTGCGTTACATCCACCCGGACTTCGTGCACGTCATGATCGCCGGGCGGATCGTCGAGGAGGGCGGGCCCGAGCTCGCCGAGCGTCTCGAGGACGAAGGTTACGACCGATTCCTCGTCCCCGCACTCGAGCCCGTGACCGACGGCGAAGCGTAGGATCCTGCCATGACCGCGACGCTCGCGCCCGACAAGTACGACGAGGTCCAAGAGGCCCTCAAGGACGTCATGGACCCCGAGCTGGGGATCAACGTCGTCGACCTCGGCCTGATCTACGACCTGGGCTGGGACGACGAGAACGACGCCCTGGTGATCCATATGACGCTGACCAGCGCCGGATGCCCGCTCACCGACGTGCTCGAGGAGCAGACCGCTCAGGCGCTGGACGACGTCGTCGAACGGTTCCGCATCAACTGGGTGTGGATGCCGCCGTGGGGTCCGGAGCGCATCACCGACGACGGCCGCGACATGATGCGCGCCCTCGGCTTCGCGATCTGAGTGTCGCCGTCTGACGCTCGGGAACGCGGCATCCCGCAGCGTCGCTAGGCTCGATGGGTGAGCGCTCCCCCCCTCCAGGCCCTTCCCCTCGACCAGCTGCGCCGCCGTTCCAGCACGAAGTGGCGCAGCTATCCGCCCGAGGTGCTTCCGCTCTTCGTGGCGGAGACGGACTTCCCCCCCGCCCCGGCGATCACGCGGGCGCTGCGGCAGGCCGTCGATCTCGGTGACACCGGATATACCCCACCGGAGCCGGGCATCGCCGCCGCCTATGCCCAGTTCGCGCAGCGCCGGTTCGGCTGGAGCGTCGATCCCGCACAGGTGCGCACCACGTGCGACGTCATGATGGGGATCGTCGAGATCCTGCGGCAGGTCACCGAGCCCGGTGACCGGGTGATCGTGACTCCGCCGGTGTACCCCCCGTTCTACGAATGCGTCCCCGAGGCGGGTGCCGTCGTCGAGCGGGTGCCGCTCGTGGACACCGGCACCGGCTGGGAGCTGGACCTCGTCGGGATCGAGGCATCCCTCGCCGCCGGCGCACGCGCCGTCCTGCTGTGCAACCCGCACAACCCGACGGGCACCGCGCACTCCCGCGAGAGCCTCGTCGCGCTGGCCGAGCTGGCCTCCGCATACGGCGCGAGCGTGGTCAGCGACGAGATCCACGCCCCGCTCGTGTACGCGCCGGCGGTGTTCACGCCGTTCCTGGATGCCTCGCCGACCGCCGCGCGCGTCGGATACGCCGTGGTCAGCGCGAGCAAGGCGTTCAACCTCGCCGGTCTGAAGTGCGCCCTGATGGTCACTGCGGGGGAGGAGCCCGCGGCGGTGGTGCGGTCCCTGCCGGATGAGGTGGAGTGGCGGACGGGACTGTTCGGCGCCATCGCCGGCGTCGCCGCGTTCAGCGAAGAGAGCGACGAATGGCTGGACGGGCTGCTGGCCGCGCTGGATGCCAACCGCCGGCTGCTGGCGGAGCTTCTCGCCGAGCACCTTCCGGGCGCCCGCTACCGGATCCCCGACGCCGGATTCCTGGCCTGGGTGGATCTGCGCTCGTTCGACTGGGGAGACAACCCCGCCGTGCGGATCCGACGGGAGGCGAAGGTGGCACTGCACCTCGGCCCGCTGTTCGGCGAGGAGGGCGCCGGCCATGTCCGGATCAACTTCGGCTGTTCGCCGGAGGTGCTGCGCGAGGCCGTCGAACGGATGGGGGCGCTGGTCTCCCCGTGAAAGATCCCGTCGAGCCGCTGTCGAGCATCTGGGGAACGCGCTACGTCTGGGTGACCCTCGGCGCTTCGGCACTGATCTTCCTCGCGGCGATGCAGGCTCTGGCCGTGACGACCGTGATGCCCGTCGTCAGCGCGGACCTCGATGGCGACGCGCTGTACGCCGTCGCATTCGCCGGGACCCTGGCCACCAGCGTCATCGGCATGGTCGCGGTGGGCGCCTGGAGCGACAGGTTCGGTCCCCGTGCACCGCTGTATGCGGCGACGGCGCTGTTCGTCCTCGGGCTTGTGGTGGCCGGTCTTGCCCCGTCCATGCCGATCCTGGTGGTCGGCCGTCTGATCCAGGGTCTGGGAGCCGGGGGGCAGACTGTCGCGCTGTATGTGGTGGTGGCGCGCGTGTACCCGTCGCAGCTGCACGGCTGCGTCTTCGCGGCCTTCTCCGCGGCGTGGGTGGTGCCGTCGCTGATCGGGCCGTTCCTGGCCGGAGCGGTGACGGAGTATCTGCACTGGCGGTGGGTGTTCCTCGGGGTCGCCGCGCTGACCGTCCTGTCCTTCACGATGGTCGCACTCCGGCTGCACGGCATCGCGCTGGGCGTGGACGCGCCGGCGGCTGGTCGGATCGGGTTGCGCCTGGCGTGTGCGGTGGCGGTGGCGGCCGGCGCCCTGGCGCTGAGCCTGGCCGGCGGGTTCGGGCCGTGGTCGGCGGCGGCGGTGGCGGCATCCGTCATCGTCATCGCATCGGCGGCGCGACCTCTGCTGCCGCGGGGTGCGCTGCGCGCCGCCCGCGGACTGCCCAGTGTGGTCCTCATGCGCGGATTGATCGCCGGTGCCCTGTTCGGCGCGGAGATCTACGTGCCATACCTGCTCATCGACGAATACGACTTCTCGCCGACGTGGGCGGGTCTCGGGCTCACGGCGGCGGCCCTGGCCTGGGCGACCGCGGCGGATGTCCAAGGCCGGTTCGGCGATCGCATCGGGAACACCCGGATCGCGGTGATCGGGTGCGCGCAGCTGTTCACGTCGGTCGTGGTGGCCGCTGCCGTCGCCTGGGGGCACCTGCCTCCGGCGGTCCTCATCGTCGGCTGGGCGCTGGCCGGCAGCGGCATGGGGCTCATGTACCCGAGGCTGACGGTGTTGACCCTCGCGTACTCCGCGCCGCAGAACCAGGGCTTCAACTCCTCCGCACTGTCCATCTCGGACTCGGTGGGTTCCGCGGTGACGATCGCCGTGATGGGTCTGGTCTTCACCGCTCTCGCGGGCACGGGCGCCGGCTTCCCGGCCGTCTTCGCGATCGCCGCGGTCCTGGCGCTGCTGGCGCTGGTTCCGGGTCTCCGGCTCGGACACGGCCACGAGAGCGTGCCCGCGGGGCGCAATGCGTGACGGACACGGGAAAGGATTTGCCACTGGAGGAATGGTAAGGCTACCCTAACTGAGTGAGCTCATCCGTTGCCGTCGGCACGCGCCCCTCGTACCGCCCCTATGCCGCGACCGTGGCTGACGTGCACCGGCTTTCGCCGCACTTCGTCCGCGTCGTGTTCACCGGTCCGGACTTCGGCGTCTTCGGCACCGCGGGCCTGGACCAGCGCGTCAAGCTGATCCTGCCGCTGGCGGACGGCACTCTGAGCGACATCGGCCAGCACGACGAGGCTGTGATCGACGCCGGCGACTGGTACACGATGTGGCGGGAGCTGCCCGGTGACGCTCGCGGACCATTGCGTACGTACACGGTGCGGCGCATCGACCCCGGTCTGCGCGAACTGACGGTGGATTTCGTGGTGCATCACGATGCCGGACCCGCCGGCGCATGGGCCGAGCGGGCTGCCCGCGGCCAGCAGGTCGTGATCGTGGGACCCGACCAGCGCAGCGAGGGGTTCCGCCTCGGACTGGACTGGCACCCCGGCACCGCCCGCCGCATCATGCTCGCCGGTGACGAGACGGCGGCGCCGGCGATCTGCTCCATCCTGGAGTCCCTCGACGAGTCGTACGACGTGGACGCGTTCATCGAGGTGCCCGCTGCGGCCGATCGTCAGTCGCTGGATGTTCCCGCCGGATTCCGGGTGACGTGGCTCGAGCGCGATGACCGGGGACACGGGGACGCGGTCACCGAGGCGGTCACCGCATGGAGTGCCTCGGCGGGCGACGTGCTGGCCAAGGCGGCGGCGCCGCGACGGCAGGAACTGGCTGACATCGACGTCGACCGCGACCTGCTGTGGGACAGTCCGGAGGACTCCGAGGGGGAGTTCTACGCGTGGATCGCGGGGGAGGCGGCGATGGTCAAGGCGCTGCGCCGTCACCTCGTGCAGGGCTGCGGCGTCGACCGCAAACGTGTCGCGTTCATGGGGTACTGGCGGCTCGGTCAATCCGAGCGACAGGAGTGACCGGCGCCCGCGAGCGTCGCGGGCGGATCGCGCTGCTCGTCACGATCGTGCTCCTGCTGGTCATGGTGGCAGCAAGCCTCATGATCGGGGCACGCGCCGTCGCACCCGCCGTGGTCGTGGATGCCTTGCTGCACCGCGACCTGTCGATCGCCGACCACAGCGTCATCCTCGATCAGCGGGTGCCTCGCACGGTCATCGGGGTGCTGGCTGGAGCCGCACTGGCGCTGGCCGGAACGCTGATGCAGGGACTGACGCGAAATCCCCTCGCCGACCCCGGCCTGCTCGGCATCAACGCGGGCGCGTCCATCGCGGTGCTCGCGGCGATCACGATCTGGGGGATCACCGCCCCGTCGGGCTTCGTATGGTTCGCCTTCGCGGGGGCGGCGGTCGCCTCGGTGCTGGTCGCGCTCATCGGAACACGTGGCCCGGACGGGTCCAGTCCGGCCAAGCTCGCCCTCACCGGCGCCGCCGTGACCGCTGGGCTGACGGCGGTCAGCACCCTGATCCTCACCACCTCCATCACGGCCTTCGACGTGTTCCGCTACTGGCAGGTGGGCGGGCTGACCGTGCGCGGGCTGGACACCGTCGCCGTGGTCGCCGCACCCATCGCGATCGGAGCGATCATCGCGCTCAGCTCCGCGCGCGGACTGGACCTGATGGCCTTGGGAGAGGAGACCGCGACCGGACTGGGACACAGCGTCGCGCGCACCCGCCTCCTCGGCATCGTCGCCACCGTCCTGCTGTGCGGTGGGGCGACATCGATCGCCGGCCCGATCGTGTTCCTGGGACTGCTCGTTCCACACGCGCTGCGGCCGATCGTCGGCGGGGACTACCGATGGCTGCTGGCCGTCGCCGCGCCCGCCGGCGCGATCGTGCTGCTGGCCGCGGACATCCTGGGTCGCGTGATCGCCCCGCCCGGCGAGATCCAGGCCGGACTCGTGGTCGCCTTCGTCGGCGCTCCCGTCCTCATCTCACTCGTCCTGCGACGCCGGAGCGTGACGCTGTGACCGCGTCCGTCCTTCAGATCCGCGCCCGCGTGCGACGCCGGCGTGGCCTCGTCGTGTCCGCCGCGCTCCTGGCGGTGCTGATCGTGACCGTCGTATCGCTCTCCGTGGGGGACTACGACTTCGCCCCCGCCGATCTGTGGCGCACCCTCTGGGGCGGAGGAGATCGCGTGCAGACCTATGTCGTATTCCAGGTGCGCGCCCCCCGGATGGCGATGGCGCTCCTGGTCGGCGCATCGCTCGGAGCGGCCGGCGCGCTGCTTCAATCGCTGCTGCGAAACCCGCTGGCAAGCCCCGATCTGCTCGGGATCAGCGGTGGCGCCGGTGCGGCGGCGGTGTTCGCCATCCTGATCCTGGGGCTCAGCGGCCCGCTGCTGGCGGTCGCCGCGTTCGGGGGCGGACTGATCGTGGCCGCCTTCCTCCTGCTGGCCGGACAGCGGCGCGCCGACGGCGGCTACCGGCTCATCCTCGCCGGCGTGGGCGTCGCGTTCCTGTGCGTCGCGCTGATGAACTACATGATGGTCCGCGCCAAGGTCGAGCTCGCCCAGTCGGCGCTCATCTGGCTGACCGGCAGCCTCTCCTCGACGCCGTGGTGGAATGTCGCCACCGTGTTCGTCGTGGCGCTGCTGGCAACCCCTGCCGTCATCGCATGCGCCCGCTGGCTTCCGCTCACGCAGATGGGCGCGGCGACCGCCGCATCGCTCGGCGTGCGCACCGCCACGGTCCGCACAGCCGCGGTGCTGACGGCCGTCCTGCTCACTTCGGTGACGTGCGCCTTCGTGGGCCCGATCGCGTTCATCGCTTTGTGCGCACCGGCGATCGCGCGACCTCTGCTGGGTCACGGCGCCGTGGGGATCGGGACGAGCGCCGCGGTCGGCGCCGCACTGCTCGGCGCGGCCGACCTCGTGGCGCAGTTCGCTCTGCCGGGGATGTCGGTGCCGGTGGGCGTCGTGACCGGCGCCATCGGCGCGGTGTTCCTGCTCTGGCTCCTGGCCACGTCGAAAGGACGACAGCTGTGACTCCCGCAGATCCACCTCGCCTGAGCGTACGCGGCCTGGCCGCCGGCTATCCGGGCCGCCGGGTGATCGAGGGCCTCGACCTCGACTTCGCCCCCGGACGGATGACCATGATCATCGGCGCCAACGCATGCGGGAAGTCGACGCTGCTGAGCGTGCTGGCCCGGGTCAATGCGCCCCTCGCGGGCCGCGTCGAGCTGGACGGCACCGACATCACGACGCTGCCCCGCCGTAGCTTCGCCCGCAGCGTCGGCCTCCTGCCCCAGCATCCCACCGCACCCGACGGGCTCACCGTCGCCGAGCTCGTCTCGCGCGGTCGGCATCCGCACCGCGGGGTGTTCCAGCGATGGAGCGCTGCCGACACCGCGCGCGTGGACGACGCCATGGCCAAGACCGGCGTGACCGCGCTGGCCGAGCGGCCCGTCGGCGACTTGTCCGGCGGTCAACGTCAGCGCGTGTGGATCGCCATGGCCCTCGCGCAGGAGCCGCGGATCCTCCTGCTGGACGAGCCCACCACATTCCTGGACCTCAGCCACCAGATCGAGGTCCTCGATCTGCTGCGCACCCTCAACCGCACCGATGGCACGACGATCGTCGTCGTGCTGCACGAGCTGAATCTCGCGGCGCGCTACGCCGATGACCTCGCCGTCATGTCCGACGGACGCGTCGTGGCGCACGGCGCTCCCGCCGATGTCCTCACTCGCGAGGTCGTCGCGCGGGCCTTCGACCTGGACGCCCTCGTCATCCCCGACCCGCTCACCTCAACCCCCCTCGTCATCCCGGTCCCCGGCGGCGCTCACGCCCCCGCGGACCAGGCGTGACGCGACCGAAAGGAAGATCCCGCATGTCCCGATCCCACACCCGCCTGCGCGCGCTCGTCACGCTCACGGTTGCCGGAGGCCTCCTCCTCACCGGCTGCGCCGGCACCACCGGCACCGCCGAACCGGCGTCGACCGAATCCAGCGGTGCCGGCTCGTCGGCCGGCTTCCCGGTCACGTTCGAGCACATCTACGGAGAGACGGTCATCGAATCCGCCCCGGAACGCGTTGCCACCTGGGGCTGGGGCGCGACCGACGCCGTGCTCGCACTGGGCATCGTTCCGGTGGCGATCGCGTCGATGGACTACGGCGGAGGCGAGAACCGCATCACGCCGTGGGTGGAAGAGGCCATCGCGGACCTCGGCGGCGAGGAGCCCGTCATCCTCGACAACGCGACCTACGAGCTGTCGGTCGAGGAGCTGCTGGCGACCGACCCCGATGTCCTGATCGCCTCGTACTCAGGACTGACGCAGGAGGAGTACGACGCGGTCACCGGAGCCGGTGTTCCGGTCGTCGCCCCCGAGGACGCACTGTGGTCCACCCCGTGGCGCGATGTGATCGCGGACACCGGGACAGCGCTGGGGCTGCAGGCCGAGGCCGATCAGCTGCTGGCCGACCTGGACGAGCAGGTCGCGGATGCCGCGGCCGAGCACCCGGAATTCGACGGGACGACCATCGCGTACGCCTCCGACGATGTCGACACGTTCTACCTCTACCTCCCCGCGGACCCGCGGGTGGAGATCCTCGAAGACCTCGGCTTCGTCACCGCCGAGTCCGTGACCGCCCTGGACGAGGGGGAGTCGACGTTCTACACGACGGTGAGCGCAGAGAACCTGGACCAGATCGACGCCGACGTGATCTTCACGCAGGTGGACAGCGAGGACGCGCTGAACACGTTCCTCACCTCGGCGCGCACCACACTGATCCCGGCCGTCGCGGCCGGTGCGGTCGGGGCGATCGTCGGCGAGGAGAACGTCGCGGCGATCTCGCCGACCGCGCTGACCCTGCCGTGGATTCTTCCCCAGATGGTCGAGCAGCTCGCCGCCGCCACGACCACCGCGAAGGGCTGATCGGCTCGAGAACAGGCAAGCCCCGGCCGATCGGCCGGGGCTTGCCTTCAGCTGACGCTTCCGGCGGCAGCGACGAACCCACGATGCAGCCCGGAGGTCAGCGCGAACAGGCGTCGCGAGGTGCCGGCGAGTGCGATCCCTGCACACCGGATCGGAGTTCTCGCCGGGGGAGTCCCGAGCAGCCGGTAGGATAGGAGGCTGGCCGTTCGGCCGCCCTCTCCTCTTCGAAAAGAAACGGACGTCTGCTGTGCTCGCCGTGCACGACCTCGAAATCCGCGTGGGAGCCCGCGTGCTGATGGCGGGCGTCTCCTTCCGCGTCAGCAACGGCGACAAGGTCGGCCTTGTCGGCCGCAACGGCGCAGGCAAGACGACCCTCACCAAGGTGCTGGCCGGCGATCTGCTGCCCGCGGCCGGACGCGTGGACCGCTCCGGTGAGCTGGGGTACCTGTCGCAGGATCCCCGCACCGGTGACCCGGAGATGCTCGCCCGGACCCGCATCCTCGATGCGCGCGGGCTCGGCACGATCGCCCTGGGCATGCACGAAGCGTCGCTTCTGATGGGGGATGAGGACGCGGACGTGTCCGCCAAGGCGATGAAGCGCTACAGCAGCCTCACCGAGAGGTTCGAGGCGCTGGGTGGATACACGGCCGAGGCCGAAGCGGCATCCATCGCGCACAACCTCTCCCTTCCGGACCGCATCCTGGAGCAGCCGCTGGGCACGCTGTCGGGCGGGCAGCGACGCCGGATCGAGCTGGCCCGCATCCTGTTCTCCGACGCGGACTCGATGATCCTGGACGAGCCGACGAACCACCTGGACGCCGACAGCGTCGTGTGGCTGCGCGATTTCCTGAAGAACTACAAGGGCGGGCTGATCGTGATCAGTCACGACGTGGAGCTCGTCGGCGAGACGGTGAACCGGGTGTTCTACCTGGACGCCAACCGCCAGGTCATCGACGTCTACAACATGAACTGGAAGAACTACCTGCGCCAGCGCGTCGCCGACGAGGAACGTCGCAAGAAGGAGCGCGTCAACGTCGAGAAGAAGGCGACGCAGCTGCAGTTGCAGGCGGCGCGGTTCGGCGCGAAGGCATCGAAGGCCGCCGCCGCTCACCAGATGGTCGCGCGCGCGGAGAAGATGCTCTCCGGCCTGGACGAGGTGCGCCAGGTCGAGCGTGTCGCCAAGCTCCGCTTCCCCAAGCCTGCGGCCTGCGGGAAGACGCCGCTGATGGCATCCGGGCTGTCGAAATCGTACGGATCCCTGGAGATCTTCACCGACGTCGACCTCGCGATCGACCGCGGTTCGAAGGTGGTCGTGCTGGGTTTGAACGGCGCGGGAAAGACCACGCTGCTGCGCATCCTCGCCGGCGTCGACAAACCGGACACCGGACAGCTCGAGCCCGGCCACGGGCTGAAGATCGGCTATTACGCGCAGGAGCACGAGAATCTGGACGTGTCCCGCTCCGTCCTGGAGAACATGATGTCGGCCGCTCCGGACATCTCGGCGACCGAGGCGCGCAAGGTGCTCGGTTCCTTCCTGTTCACCGGCGATGACGTGCTCAAGCCCGCCGGCGTGCTCTCCGGCGGCGAGAAGACCCGGCTGTCGCTGGCGACCCTGGTCGTCTCCAGCGCCAACATGCTGCTGCTGGATGAGCCGACCAACAACCTCGATCCCGCTTCACGCGAAGAGATCCTGGGAGCGCTCGCGCACTACGAGGGCGCCGTGGTCCTCGTCTCGCACGACGAGGGCGCGGTTGAGGCACTCAACCCGGAGCGGGTCCTGATCCTGCCGGACGGCGTCGAGGATCTGTGGAACAGGGACTACCAGGAGCTCATCTCACTGGCGTGATCTCTGCCGCGTCCAGGATCGAATCCTCGTCCTGCATGTCCCGATCGCGAGGTCGGCGCTCCTCGGCATCCTCACGCCGGTAGTGCCGCTCGGTGCGGATGATGTAGCCGATGAACACGAAGCCCATCACGGCGAACAGGATCCACTGGATCGCGTATGACAGATGCGGTCCGGGGTCCTCGGAGGGTACTTCCAGCGGGGTGGGCCGCGTCGCCGGTGCCGGATCCTCCGACTCGAGCACTCCGTAGGCGCTCAGCTCGAGGTCCCCGCCGACCGCGGGGTCGATGATCTCGGCCGCGGCGGGGGGATGGATGGTGGGCAGCTGCCCCTCCGGGGCGGAGCGTCCGGACGTGGGCAGCTGCTCGGCGGGCCGCATTCGGACGATGACCGTGACCTCGCCCTCGGGCGCCGCCGGAATCTCATCGGGGAGTGGCTGGGTCTCGCCGGGGCGTACCCAGCCGCGGTTCACGAGGAGCACCCGTCCGTCGGTCAGACGGAACGGCACCAGCACCTCGAACGCGGCGGTGCCGCCGTGCGGCCGGTTGCGGACCAGCAGCTGATCCTCGACGGCGTACCGGCCCTCCAGCAGCACCGGTCGCCATTCGTCCGGCGCCTGCAGCTCCCCACCCGGCGGGATGATCTCGGCGAGGGGCACCGGGGCGTCGTCGTAGTTCTGCTCGACCAGCGCCAGCTGCTGCGCACGGTCGGCGTTGCGTGTGAACTGCCAGTTCGCCAGGAAGGCGCACGCCAGCGCGAAGACGATCGCGACGGCGACGTATGCGGTCCACCTGACCGCGGCGGGCGCGCTTGCCCGGCTCACCGCGGACCTCCCGCGCCCGCCGGGTCCAGCGGTCGGACCTGGACCGGGAACTCGCGCGCGGCCAGGTAGTCCCGCAGATAGTCGCGGTGCTCGTCGCACGCCACCCACACCTTTCGACGATCGATCGCATGGATCTTCGGGTTGCGCCATTCCACCCGCCAGCGGGCGGCGGCGCGGCATCCGGCGCGTGAGCAGTCCGAGGCGGGCACGTCGGCGCGCGGCTCCGGCGGGCCGCTCACGCCTGGCCGTCCGAGCTGTCCCGGGGGCGCTCCACCGCGCGGGTCTCCTCGATGCGCAGGACGGGTGCATCCTGGCCGGGGACGAAGGGAACCGATGGGGTGGCCGGCAGCGCACGTTCCGGGTTCTCCGCCCCGGTGCGGCGCACGTTCGCGCCGACGTTGGCGAGCACCACCGCGATGTAGGGCAGCACGATCGCCGCGCCGCCGAGGACCCACGTGTACCAGCCGTACGGCGTGATCACGACCATCAGGATGAAGCAGGCGATGCGGATGCCCATCAGCACCAGATACCGGGACGAACGCCGAGACTCGTCGTCGCGCGGTGCGCGCGGCAGCGACGTCGCAGATTGGGGCCTCGACGAACTCTTCACGGTCCTCCAAGAATACGCCGGGATGGGAGGCGCGGCGGTCGATCAGGGCACGGTTAGGCTGGCCGAGTCCATCGCGTCCAGCCCCCGGGAGAGCTTGCATGTCCGATCGCGTCGTTCTTGTCACAGGAGGCAATCGCGGCATCGGCCGCGCCATCGCCGAGCGCTTCGTCGCGGAGGGCTATCGGGTCGCTGTCACGGCGCGCTCCGGTGACGGTCCGATGGGCACCCTCACGGTCCGTGCGGACGTGACCGATGCCGCCGCCGTCGACGCCGCGTTCACCCAGATCGAGGCGCAGCTCGGGCCGGTGGAGATCGTCGTCGCGAACGCGGGGATCACCAAGGACACCCTCCTGCTGCGCATGACCGAGGAGGACTTCGACAGCGTCATCGCCACGAACCTGGGCGGAGCCTTCCGTGTCGTCAAGCGGGCGTCCAAGGGGATGCTGCGCGCCAAGTGGGGACGCGTCATCCTCATCTCCAGCGTGGTGGGGCTGTACGGGTCGGCGGGCCAGATCAACTACGCCGCCTCCAAGAGCGCGCTGGTCGGCTTCGCCCGCTCCCTGACCAGGGAACTGGGCAGCCGCGGGATCACCGCCAATGTCGTGGCACCGGGCTTCATCGAGACCGACATGACGGCATCGCTGCCCGATGAGACCCAGGCCGAGTACAAGCGCAGCATCCCCGCCGGTCGGTTCGCCACCCCTGACGAGGTCGCCGGGGTGGTGACCTGGATCGCCTCCGACGACGCGGCGTACATCTCCGGCGCGGTCATCCCGGTCGACGGCGGACTGGGCATGGGCCACTGAGGGCGAGAGCTCAGGCCCCCGCGTCCGGCACCGCGGTGAGAATGGCCGCAGCCAGACGGTCCGGCATCGAGAACTGCGGCCAGTGCCCCGAACCCAGTTCCATGATCTCCAGTTCGTCCAGCGCGGTCAGCTCGGCGGCCCACGCGGGTCCCGCTGCCATGTAGCCGCGGATCTCCTCCTCCGTCATCGCGCCGGTCAGCATGGTCGTCGGCACTCGCCGACGGCGTTCGTCGCGCAGCGACAGGGGGTCGCTGGGGACCCGCGCGGGGACCGACAGCATCCGCTCAGCGAGCGACGCGCGCACGCGTGCGTCCAGGTCGGCCACCTCGGCCTGCTCGAAGGTGTCCCAGCCCGGGAACGGCACCACTCCCGCCACCACCGGGAAATCCCAGATGGAGCTTCCCTCCCCGGGCGGGAAGGTGTCCACGTAGACGATCCGCGCCACCTTCTCCGGGCGGGCATCGGCGGCGCCGTACACGACGTTGCCGCCGCCGCTGTGCCCGACCAGCATCACCTTGCCGGGTGCGCGGTCGATCTCGTCCACGACGGCCGAGATCCAGTCCGCGATGCCGATCTCGGACGACTGCTCTGCGGGTTCTCCGACGCCGGGCATGGTCAGCGGGTGCACCCTATGGCCGGCCTGCTCGAGCGCGGGAGTCACCTCGTCCCACGAGGATGCATCGAGCCACAGACCGGGAACCAGGATGATGTGCATGCAGGGATGCTAACCAGCGCCGCCGACATCGTGCTGGGCGTCACGGCAGGACGGGGATCACTTCTCGCAGGTCCACGCGCTCGATGACCAGATCCGCCTGCGCACGGACGGCCGGCTTGGCGTTGAAGGCCAGTCCGAGTCCCGCCGCGGCCATCATGCGCAGGTCGTTGGCGCCGTCGCCGATGGCGATCGTCCGTGTCAAAGGGATGCCCGCTTCCGCCGCCCACTCGCGCAGCGCGGCGGCCTTGGCCTCGGCATCCACGATCTCGCCGTCCACGAATCCGGACAGCCCGCCATCCACCACACTCAGGCGATTGGCCCGCCAGAGGTCCACGCCGAGAGCGGGCGCGACCGTGTCGAGGATCTCGTGGAAGCCGCCGGAGACCACACCGACCCGGCCGCCGCGCTGGTGCGCGGCGGCGATCAGCTCCCGCACGCCCGGCGTGGGCTGGATCCGCGCCCGCACGTGAGCGAACGCGGTGACCGGAACGCCGGCCAGTGCGCGCACGCGCGAGCGGAGGCTGGAGGCGAAGTCGACATCTCCGCGCATGGCCGCTTCGGTGGCCGCGGCGACCTCGGCGCCGCGGCCCGCCTCGTCGGCGAGGAGTTCGATCACCTCGTTGCGGATGAGCGTCGAGTCGGCGTCGAGCAGGAGCAGGAAGCGGGTCTTCGGCGCAGGCATCCCTCCACGCTAGCGCCGCGGAATGCCGACGCCCGCCACCGGGCTAGGCGTCGACGTGGATGCCCTTGCCGACCACGGTGATGCCGGTGTCGGTGATCGTGAAGCCCCGATGGGCATCGCGCTCCCGGTCCACCCCCACCGTCGCACCGTCGGCCAGCACCACGTTCTTGTCCAGGATCGCGCGGTGGATGCGGGCGCCCTGACCCACGCGGACGTGGTCGAACAGGACGGAGTCGGTGATCGTCGAGCCCCCGGCGGCGAGCGTCCACGGGCCCACGACACTGCGTTCCAGATGCGTGCCGGACAGCACAGAGCCCAGTGAGACGATCGAGTCGATCGCGTTGCCGATGCGGCCCACCGAGTCGCGGACGAACTTCGCCGGCGGCGAGTTGACGGTCTGCGAGTGAATCGGCCACTGCGTGTTGTACAGGTTGAAGATCGGCAGCGTCGAGATGAGATCCATGTGTGCGTCGAAGAACGACTCGATGGTCCCCACGTCACGCCAGTAGTCCCGATCCCGATCGGTGGAGCCGGGCACGTCGTTCAGCTTCATGTCGTACACGCCCGACTCGCCGCGCGCGACGAAGTAGGGGATGATGTCGCCGCCCATGTCGTGATTGGAGGTCGGCACCTCGCCGTCGGCCTCGACTGCCTCGATCAGCGCGTCGGTGTCGAAGATGTAGTTGCCCATCGAGGCGAGGACCTCGTTGGGCGCGTCGGCCAGTCCCGTGGCGTCCTGCGGCTTCTCCAGGAATTGCCGGATCTTCGTCGGGTCGGACGGCTCGACATCGATCACACCGAACTGGTCGGCCATCGACAGGGGTTGGCGGATGCCGGCGACGGTGGCCCGCGCACCCGATGCGATGTGCGAATCGAGCATCTGGCGGAAGTCCATGCGGTAGACGTGATCGGCGCCGATCACGACCACGATGTCGGGCCTCTCGTCGTTGATCAGGTTCAGGCTCTGCAGGATGGCGTCGGCCGAGCCGGAGAACCACCGCTTGCCCAGGCGCTGCTGGGCCGGCACCGAGGTGACGTAGGAATCCAGCAGCGGCGACATCCGCCAGGTCTGGGAGATGTGCCGGTCGAGGCTGTGCGACTTGTACTGGGTGAGCACGACGAGCTGCCCCAGACCGGAGTTGATCAGGTTCGATATCGCGAAATCGATGAGCCGATACTGCCCGCCGAAGGGCACGGCCGGCTTGGCGCGGTCCGCGGTGAGGGGCATCAGGCGCTTTCCCTCGCCGCCCGCGAGGATGATCCCGAAAACCTTGGGCGCTGCATGCATGGCACCACCCTATGCCGCTCTTCCGCCCGCGTACTAGCGTGTTGACATGCGAGTCGACATCATCACCAGGGAGTATCCGCCAGAGGTCTACGGCGGGGCGGGGGTGCACGTCACCGAGCTCGTGAAGGCGCTGCGCGAGCGCATCGACGTGCAGGTGCGCGCGTTCGGCGCCCCCCGTCACGAAGAGGGAACCACCTCGTACGGTGTGCCCGCGGAACTGTCCACCGCGAACGGCGCGATCCAGACGCTCGGCACCGATCTGGAGATCGTCACGGATGTCGCCGGCGCCGACGTCGTGCACAGCCACACCTGGTACGCCAACTTCGCCGGCCATCTCGCCGCACTGCTGCACGGCATCCCGCACATCGTCACGGCGCACAGCCTGGAGCCGCTGCGCCCGTGGAAGGCCGAGCAGCTCGGCGGCGGCTACGCGGTGTCCAGCTACATCGAGAAGACGGCATACGAGGGCGCCGCGGCGATCGTCGCGGTCAGCGACGGCATGCGCAACGACATCCTGCGCAGCTATCCCACGCTCAATCCCGCCAAAGTCCGGGTGATCTACAACGGGATCGACGTCGATGCCTGGCATCCGGTCCAGGACCCCACTCTGCTGGCCGAGCTCGGGATCGATCCGGCCAAGCCGTCCGTCGTGTTCGTGGGACGGATCACCCGGCAGAAGGGGCTGCCGTACCTTCTGCGCGCCGCCGAGCAGCTGCCGCCGGAGGTGCAGCTGGTGCTGTGCGCGGGTGCGCCCGACACGCCGCAGATCATGGCAGAGGTCCAGGAGCTCGTCCGCGGACTGCAGGAGAGCAGGAGCGGGGTGGTCTGGATCGACCGTCTGCTGCCGCGGCACGAGCTGTGCGCGGTGCTCACCGCGGCCACCACGTTCGTGTGCCCGTCGATCTACGAGCCGCTCGGGATCGTGAACCTGGAGGCGATGGCGTGCGGTGCGGCCGTGGTCGGAACGGCGACCGGCGGCATCCCCGAGGTCGTCCGCGACGGTGTCACGGGTCGGCTGGTGCCGATCGAGCAGGTCCAGGACGGGACCGGAACCCCGCTGCACCCCGACCAGTACGTCGATGACCTGGCGCGCGTGCTGATCGAAGTCGTCTCGGATCCGCAGCGTGCGGCCGCCTACGGCGCCGCCGGGCGCGAGCGGGCGGCGAACGATTTCAGCTGGGCATCGATCGCCGATGCCACGACCGCGCTCTACGCGGAGGTCAGCGGCAACCGCCGATAGGCTAAGGGCATGCCGCAGGTGCTCGAGTTCTCCGATGTCGTCGTACGCCGAAGCTCCCGGGACATCGTGGACCACCTGGACTGGTCCGTCGAAGACGCCCAGCGGTGGGTGATCCTCGGACCCAACGGCGCAGGCAAGACGACCCTGCTGCAGCTGGCGGACACGCTGCTGCATCCCACCTCCGGTCGGGTGCGGATCCTCGGCGAGCAGCTCGGCCGCACCGACGTGTTCGAGCTGCGCCCCCGCATCGGATTCGCTTCCACCGCGATGGCCAAGCGCCTCCCGGCCGAAGAGACGGTCCTGAACGTCGTGCTCACCGCCGCGTACTCCGTGCTCGGTCGGTGGAACGAGGCGTACGAGGACATCGACGAACGCCGGGCCCTGCGCGTTCTTGCCGAGTGGCGGCTGGACGGTCTGGCCGATCGCACGTTCGGCACCCTCTCCGACGGCGAGCAGAAGCGGGTGCAGATCGCCCGCGCCATCATGACCGACCCCGAGCTGCTGCTTCTGGACGAGCCGGCCGCCAGCCTGGACCTGGGTGCGCGCGAGGAGCTGCTGACCCTGCTCAGCGGGTACGCGCAGGCCCCGACGACGCCGGCCATGGTCATGGTCACGCACCATGTCGAGGAGATCCCGATCGGATTCACGCACGTCCTGCTGCTGCGCGAAGGGCGCGCGGTCGCCGCCGGCCCACTGCAGGAGACCCTCACCGCCGAAGCGCTCACCGAGGCGTTCGGCATCCCGATCACCCTCACCGTCGACGGCGGCAGGTACGCCGCACGCGCCGCCGGACAGCCCGATTCCGTCTCGGCGCCCGGAGCCTGATAGAATCGGTCCTTGGTGCACTCGCACCGCAGACTTTCCTCGGTTCCTGCGCACGTCGAAGGAACGCAACATCCTCAAGGACTCCGCATGAAGACTGACATCCACCCCGACTACCAGGCCGTCGTGTTCCGCGACCTCGGCTCGGGCGAGACGTTCCTGACCCGTTCGACGGTCACCTCCGACAAGAAGATCGAGCTCGACGGCGTCGAGTACCCGGTCATCGACGTCGAGATCTCGTCGGCATCGCACCCGTTCTACACGGGCAAGCAGCGCATCATGGACTCGGCCGGTCGCGTCGAGAAGTTCAACCAGCGCTTCAAGAACTTCGGCGGTTCCGGCAACTAGTCGGCAGACCGCACGCGAAAGGCCCCGCCTCGGCGGGGCCTTTCGCGTGCGACGTCAGCGCACCGGCCAGCGCCCGTCCACCCGGTCGTCCGGGTCTAGCCGACCGCTGCGGATGAAGTAGTCGGTCAGACTCGCCGCCTGGGAGCGCGCCCACGCGATCTGAGCCGTGTGCAGTTCTTCGGCCCGCGCCGGCAGCAGCCCGGCGAAGCGGGCAGCGAGTGCCTGCGCGATCCGCCCGGCCGCGACGGCGTCGGCGGCGGCCTCGTGAGCGTCGTCCAATCGGACCGCGTAATGCGCGGCGACCACGGCGAGCGTGCGCTTTCCGCGCCGATACCTGTCGTAGGCCTTGTCGATGATGAGCGGGTCGATCACGGGTGCGGGACTGCGCAGCGGCGTGACGCCGTGCCGGAGCGCCTCGGAGGCCAGCAGCGAGAAGTCGAACGCGGCGTTGTACGCGACGATGGGGATCTCGGCATCCAGCAGGGAGCGCAGCGTGTCGGTGACCTGCTCGACCACGTCGCACGCCGGCGCGCCGACCTCGCGCGCGTGCTCGGTCGAGATGCCGTGCACGGCGGTCGCGGCGGCGGGGATGTCCACGCCGGGGTCGGCGAGCCAGTTCCGCGCCAGGATCACGGAGCCGTTCGCATCGAGCAGCCCGACGTGGGCGCTGACGATACGATCCTCGGACACATCCACACCCGTGGTCTCCAGATCGAAGACGCCGATCACCCGCGTCCATGGCGGGGTCGTGCCGTGCGGCGACGCGGCATCCGCTTCGTGCGTTCGGTCCATGCCCACAACGGTATGCGTCGCCTCCGACATCAGCGCGGACCCCGCGGCGGGGCTCGTAGAATCGGAGCATGCCCGTCCCCAATCCGTACGCGACGCTCCTGGACGCCCTTCCCGTCGAGCGCCGGCACGCCGAAGTCCTCGGCGGCACCACCGCGTACTGGATCTACGGGCCGGCCGACGCAGACACCACGATCGTGGCGGTCCACGGATTCCGCGGCGAACACCACGGGCTTGAGCCGGTCGTGGCGCACCTGGACGGCGTGCGGGTCATCTCACCCGACCTCCCCGGGTTCGGCGAGACGCCGCCTCTGCCGGGCAGGCGACACGACCTGTCCACGTACGCCGACTGGCTGCGCGAGTTCGTCCTCGCCGTGGCGCCGGGAGCGGTCATCCTCGGGCACTCGTTCGGATCGATCGTGGTGTCCGCGGCGGTCGCCGGCGGCATGCCGACGCCGCGCGTGATCCTGGTGAACCCCATCGGCGCGCCCGCGCTGGAAGGACCGCGTGGCGTGCTGACCCGCCTTGCGGTGTTCTACTACTGGGCCGGCGCGCGTCTGCCCAAGCCACTGGGCGACGCTCTGCTGCGCAACGCCGTGATCGTCCGCGTCATGAGCGTGTCGATGGCCAAGACGCGCGACCCCGGGCTGCGCCGCTTCATCCACGACCAGCACGACAGGTACTTCTCGCGCTTCGCCGACCGCGACGCGCTGCACGACGCCTTCCTGGCTTCCGTCTCGCACGACGTGCGGCAGTTCGCGCCGGCGATCGCCCAGCCCACGCTCCTGGTCGCCGCACAGCGCGACGACATCACCCCGATCGAGGCGGAGCGGCACCTGGCGACGCTCTTCGCCGACGCCGAACTCGTCGAGATCGCGGACGTCGGGCATCTGGTGCACTACGAGACGCCGGCGGCCGCGGCCGCCGCGATCAGGAGCTTTCTCTCGCCTTCCGCTCCCGGTACGCGTTGACGTTCATCCGGTTGCCGCAGTTTCCGGTGTCGCAGTAGCGCTTGGAGCCGTTGCGCGAGTAGTCGATGTACACCGAGTCGCAGTCGTCCGCGGAGCACACGCGGACCCGGTCGTACTCGTCCGAGCGGATGACATCGACGAACGCCATCGCCGCCTCCACCAGGATCCGCGTCGCCAGCGGGGCATCGTCCGAGGTGGCGTGGATGTGCCAGTCGTAGTCGTCGTGGATGACCAGGCGCGGCAGCGCGCGGCCGTCGCGCAGCATCTCGTTCACCAGCGGCACGGCGCCGTCACGGTCCACGTCCCACAGCCGCCGGAGGCGGGATCGGATGCCGCGGACGGCCGAGAGCTCCGCCTCGTCGCGGGCGATCGCGCCGGTGTACGGGTTCAGCGCGAGGTACGCCTCGAAGTCCTGCAGGGTGCGCAGCGTGTCCTCACCGTCGTACCCCGGGAGTGTGTTCACCAGCTGGACGGCCGCCCTGAGCGACTGCTCGGTGTCACGAATGAACACCATATTGACTCCTGACAGTTTGAACGCGTAGTGTCACCAGTGTAAGCGCAGATCACTCCTGACAGGGCGCCCCGACAGCCGGATCACACATGGCCGCTCACACCGCAGCAGTTCCCCTCCTCTCGCCGACGGCATCTCGCGCCGGCGCATCGGGCCTGCTGCTGGCGGTGGTCTCCGCCCTCGCCTTCTCCTCCAGTGGTCCGTTCATCAAGCCGCTTCTGGAGGAGGGCTGGTCTCTCGGCGCCGCACTCCTGGTGCGCATGGGCATCGCCGGGCTGATCCTCTCCCCGGCGCTCGTGCTGGCCGTCCGCCGGCAGCCGCGGTTCCTGCGTCGCCACGGCAAGCTGATCCTCGGCTTCGGGCTGATGCCGGTGCTCGGCTGCCAGTTGTTCTTCTTCTCGGCGATGCAGCGGATGCCGGTGGCGGTGGCCCTGCTCATCCAATACCTGGCGCCGGTCCTGCTGGTGGCGTTCGTGTGGATGCGGACGCGGAGAGCACCCTCCGCGCTGGTGCTGTGGGGCTCGGCTGTCGCAATCGTCGGACTCGTGCTGGTCGTGGACGTCGGGGGTGCGCGCTTCGACCTGCTCGGCACGCTGTTCGCCCTGGCGGCTGCGGTGTGCGTGTGCGCGTACTTCGTCATCTCGGCGCGCGCGGGCGAGGACCTGCCGCCGCTCGCCCTGGCAGCCGGGGGCCTGTTGACCGGGGGAGTCATCATGGCGGTGCTGTGCGTCACGGGGATCATGCCGTTCACCGCGCCCGCCGTCTCCGTGGTCCTCGCCGGTGTCGACGTGCCGTGGTTCGTGCCGCTGCTCTGGGTCGCTGCGCTGGCTACCACCCTGGGCTATGCGCTGGGGGTGATCGCCGTACCGCAGATCGGTTCCCGCGTGGCTTCGTTCGTGGGCCTGTCCGAAGTGCTGTTCGCGCTCGGGTTCGCGTGGCTGTTCCTCGCCGAGGTCCCCGCGCCGATCCAGTTCGCCGGCGGGGCTGCCATCCTGGTGGGCGTCGTGCTCGTCCGCCTCGACGCGCAGCCGCGCGGCGGCTCCCGGAGGGGTGCTGCTACGCTTCCCGTCGTGCCAGCGCCATGAGCGGCGTGACGCGATAGCCGATCACCTCACCCATCACCAGAGAGGTCTCGGTGCGCTCGACGCCGTCGATCGCGAGGATGCGGGCATCCGTGTCGAACAGGTGCTCGGTGTCCCGGCACGCGACGCGGACGAGCAGGTCGACCTGACCGCTGAGGCCGTGCACCTGCACGATCTCGGGCACGTGGGCCAGATCCGCGGTTATCCGCGGCAGGTCAGCCTGGTGCACCATGACGCTGATGAAGGCCTCGATCGGGAACCCGAGCGCGGTGGGGGAGATCGCCCTCTCGTAGGAGAGGAACACGCCGGAGCGCTCCAACCGCGCCATCCGCGCCTGCACGGTGTTGCGGGAGAGCCCGAGCCGCTCCGCAAGCGCGACCACGGTTGCGCGGGGGTCCGCGGCGAGGGCCGCGAGCAGCTCCAGGTCGACGTGATCGAGGGTGCTCATACTGTGAAACTTTACCACGCGGCACCGGGCTGCGTTTGGCAACATGCTCAGCAGACCTCTGGATGCTTGAGCTAGGTGCAAGATCGACGTAATCTCGGGCGCGTCGGCGACGAAGCCGGCGTTCCGCGACGGGCGGCCTCACGAGGGCCTCCCGCAACGAAGAGGGATGACGATGATGCACACCCTGACACCGACCGCCGAACCGGCGACGAACCTCGACGATATCGCCCGGCTGGTGGGTCCGGACGGCCGGCGCATTGCCCACCGCGACCTCGATCCGTGGGTCCAGGACATCGACGCCGCCGGCCTGCGGCGCCTGTATCGCGACATGGCCGTCGTCCGCCGCATCGACGCCGAGGGTGTCGCGTTGCAGCGGCAAGGCCAGCTGGGGCTGTGGGCTCCCTGTCAGGGGCAGGAGGCGACGCAGGTGGGCACCGCCCGTGCCTTCCGTCCCGACGACTTCGTCTTCCCCAGCTACCGCGAGATCGGCGTGAATTTCGTCCGCGGTGCGATCGCGTCGGATTTCGTGCTCGCCTGGCGCGGCGAGGCGCACTCCACGTTCAATCCCTACGACATCAACACCGCGACCCCGCAGATCATCATCGGCGCGCAGACCCTGCATGCCGTCGGCTACGCGATGGGCATCCGGTTCGACGGCACCGACCAGGTGGCCGGCGCGTACTTCGGGGACGGCGCGACCAGCCAGGGGGATGTGAACGAGGCGATGGTGTTCGCCTCGTCGTTCGGTGCGCCGGTCGTCTTCGTCTGCACCAACAACCAATGGGCGATCTCGGAGCCGGTCACCGTGCAGGCGAAGTTCCCCCTCGCCGGCCGTGCCCCCGGTTTCGGCATCCCGAGCCTGCGTGTCGACGGCAATGACGTCCTCGCGTGCCTGGCGGCCATGCGATGGGCCGTCGAGCATGCCCGCACCGGCGGGGGACCGGCGTTCATCGAGGCCGTGACCTACCGCATGGGCCCGCACACCACCTCCGATGACCCCACCCGCTACCGCGACGCGCACGAGGTCGAGCGCTGGCGCCGACGCGATCCGCTGGCGCGCGTGGAGGCGCTGCTGCGGTCCGAGGACGAGTTCTCCGCGGAGTTCGCCCGCGAGGTCGCCGACGAATCCGACCGCTGGGGCGCGGAGGTGCGGACGGCGTGCCTGTCGGCACGCACGCGGCCGGCGATCGAGGTCTTCGACGACGTGTACGCCGAACCGCACGCGGGCCTGGAGCTGCAGCGCGCGCAGTTCGCCGCCTACCTGGACGGCTTCGCCGGTGAGGATGCTGCGGCCCAGGGGAGTGCGCGATGACTGAGCTGACCATGGCCAAGGCCATCAACGAGGGTCTGCGCCGCGCGATGGCGGACGACCCCAAAGTTCTCGTCATGGGCGAGGACATCGGCAAGCTCGGGGGCGTCTTCCGCGTGACCGACGGACTGCTCGACCAGTTCGGGGCAGCGCGGGTGATCGACACGCCCCTGGCCGAATCCGGGATCATGGGCACGGCCGTGGGTCTGGCCTTCCGGGGGTATCGCCCGGTCGTCGAGATCCAGTTCGACGGGTTCGTGTATCCCGCCTTCGACCAGATCGTCTGCCAGGTCGCGAAGCTGCACTACCGCACGCGCGGGAACGTGCAGATGCCGATCACCATCCGCATCCCGTGGGCGGGGGGCGTGGGTGCTGCCGAGCATCACTCGGAGTCGCCGGAGGCGTATTTCGTCCACACGTCCGGGCTGCGCGTGGTCGCCGTGTCCAACCCGCAGGACGCCCACCTGATGCTGCGACAGGCGATCGCATCGAACGACCCCGTGGTGTACTTCGAGCCCAAACGCCTCTACCACACCAAGGGCGAGGTCGACCTGGATCTGGACCTGGCCGACGCTGCGCCGATGGGTCTGGCCAGGGTGGCCCGCGAGGGCTCTGACGTCACGCTGCTCACCTACGGCGCCCAGGTCGCGACAGCGCTGGATGCGGCCATCGCCGCGGAGGACGACGGGATCTCGATCGAGGTCGTCGACCTGCGATCGATCTCGCCGGTCGACTACCGCACCGTGTCCGCGTCGGTGCGCAAGACCGGACGCGTCGTCGTCACGCACGAGGCGGCCCGCGAAGCCGGAGTGGGTGCCGAATTGATCGCCAGCGTGACCGAGCACTGCTTCCCCTACCTCGAGTCGGCACCGGTCCGCGTGACCGGCCACGACATCCCGTACCCGCCGGCGAAGCTGGAAAAGCACCACCTGCCCGATCTGGATCGGATCCTGGATGCCGTCGACCGGGTCCTGGACCGACCGCACAGTCTCTCGGGGCCGGAGTGGAGCTCTGCTGAGGCGGACCACGCCGCGACCGTCGGCGGAGGCCTGCTCTGATGGCGACGGACTTCCACCTTCCCGACCTCGGTGAGGGCCTCCCCGAGGCGGAGCTGGTCCACTGGCTCGTCGCCGAGGGCGACACGGTGACGCTGAACCAGACGATCGCCGAGGTCGAGACGGCCAAGGCCGTCGTCGAGCTGCCCTCCCCGTACGCGGGAGTGGTGACAACGCTGCACGCGGCCGCGGGCGACGTGATCGAGGTCGGCTCCGTGCTGATCTCCTTCGACATCGCCGGCGCCGAGCCCGCGGCGGCGCAGGACCCGCCCGCGGAGGAGGCAGAACCGGTCCCGGAGCGGGCGCAGCCGAATCTGGTCGGCTACGGCGCGGCACCGCGCGGCGGCGGCCGCCCCCAGCGACGCGCCCGCCGCGGCGCTCGTCCGACCTCCGCGCCGGACACGGCCGTGCTCGACGCGGCTCCCCACGACGCGATCCACACCGAGCCCGCCGACGCCCTGCGGGAGCGTCCCCGCTGCACACCCCCGGTTCGCAAGCTCGCGAAGGAGCTGGGCGTGGATCTGGCGATGGTCCCGCCCAGCGGTGCCACCGGACTGATCACCCGCACCGATGTGGAGGCCTACGCGGCCGACCTGCGGGCCCGCGAATCCGCACCCGCCGTCCCGGTGCCGGTGGCATCATCGCGAACCTCGGACGCGGAACGGGTCACCCGGATCCCGATCCGGGGGGTGCGCAAGCACACCGCCGACGCGATGGTGCGCAGCGCGTTCACCGCGCCGCACGTCACGACATTCCACACCGTCGATGTCACGGCCACCAGCGAGCTCATCGCGTCGCTGCGCGCGGACCGGGGGCTGGCCGGTCATCGCATCGGCGTGATGGCGGTCGCGGCCAAGGCGGCCTGCCTCGCGCTGATGCGGCATCCGGAACTGAATTCCCGATGGGACGCCGACAGCGGCGAGATCCTCCAGCACCGCTACGTGAACCTCGGCATCGCCGCCGCCACATCGCGCGGCCTGGTCGTGCCCAATGTCCGTGACGCGGAGCAGATGACTCTGGTCGAGCTCGCGGATGCCATCGCAGGACTGGCGGAAACGGCGCGGGCGGGCAAGACGGCCCCCGGAGACATGAGCGGGGGCACGTTCTCGATCACGAATGTGGGCGTGTTCGGCGTCGATGCCGGCACGCCGATCCTCAACCCCGGCGAGGCCGGCATCCTCGCCATCGGTGCCGTCCGGCGCCAACCCTGGGAGTACCGCGGCGAGATCGCCCTGCGGGACGTGATGACGCTCAGCCTGTCCTTCGACCACCGGCTGGTCGACGGCGAGCAGGGTGCGCGCTTCCTGCGCGATGTCGCCGACATCCTGCGCGAACCGGGCCGGGCGATGCTCCTGCGATGACCGTCACGACGTGAGCGCGGACCGCGCCATCGACTCCAGGATGCCGCGCACCGTGTTCTCGGTCGGAGACGTGCGAAGCGCCCGCATGCTGTGCGGTGTGGAATTGATCAGCCCGAAACAGGCGTGCGCGCGCACGCGCAGGTCGCTCTCGGACCGGTCGGGGTGGATCTCGGCGAGGACCGCGGTCCACAGTTCGAGGTACTGCCGCTGCAGCCGGCGGACCGTGTGCCGGTCGTGCTCGCTCAGGCTGGCCAGGTCGCGGTCCTGGACGCGGATGACATCGGCGTCGGTGAGGGCGAAGTCGACGTGGAAGCGGATCAGACCGTCCAGCCGGGTCTCGGGGGTGTCGTGCGAGGCGATCACGTCTTGGCCGCCGCTGAGCAGCCGCTCGCTCACGCGGACCAGGATCGCTCCGAGCAGAGCCTGCTTGTTCGCGAAGTGCCGGTACACCGCCGGTCCGCTCACGCCCACCGCCGCGCCGAGTTCCTCGAGGCTCACTCCGCTGAAGCCGCGATCTGCGAACAGGCGTGCGGCCTCGTGCAGGATCGCCTCCTGGCGGTCGGCCTTCGCGCGACCACGCTCGGTGACACCGCTTGTCATTTCAGTTAATCCTCGCTAACCTGAATGCTCAGTTAGTGAACCCTAACCAATGGCATCCGGCCGGGACAACCGACGTGATGCGATCGTGACGTCGACGGAGATGACATGGCGGCAGCCGGATCGGCACTGCAGACCGCGGTCGTGCACGACGACGCCTTCGAGCGCACTCGTGCGGCGCAGGAGGCCCTCGCAGACGAGCTCAGGGCGCGCCTGGCGGTCGCGGCGCGGGGCGGGCCGGAGGCGTCGCGGGAGCGCCACGTCGCCCGCGGCAAGCTGCTGCCGCGCGACCGGGTGGATCGCCTCCTGGACGAGGGCAGTGCGTTCGTGGAGGTCGCGCCGCTCGCGGCGGAGGGGCTGTACGGGGGAGACGCGCCGGGAGCGGGTGTCATCGCCGGCATCGGGCTGGTCCACGGCCGGCAGGTGATGATCGTGTGCAACGACGCCACCGTCAAGGGCGGCACCTACTATCCGCTCACCGTCAAGAAGCACCTCCGCGCGCAGGAGATCGCCCGTGAGAATCGGCTCCCGTGCGTGTACCTCGTCGACTCCGGCGGTGCGTTCCTGCCGATGCAGGACGAGGTGTTCCCCGACCGGGACCACTTCGGCCGCATCTTCTTCAACCAGGCCAGGATGTCCGCCGAAGGCATCCCGCAGATCGCCGCCGTGCTCGGCTCGTGCACGGCCGGTGGCGCGTACGTTCCCGCGATGAGCGATGAGACCGTGATCGTCCGCAACCAGGGCACGATCTTCCTCGGCGGACCGCCGCTGGTCAAAGCCGCGATCGGCGAGATCGTGTCGGCCGAGGAACTCGGCGGCGGCGAGCTGCACGCCACCCGGTCGGGTGTGGTCGATCACCTGGCCGAGAACGACGAGCACGCCCTGGAGATCGTCCGCGACATCATCGCGACGCTGCCCCCGCCGGCCGCACCGGCGTGGGAGGTCATCGCGACCGTGCCGCCGGCCGTCGATGCCGCCGACCTCTATGGGGTCGTGCCCGTCGACGTGAACCAGCCGTACGACGTCCGCGAGGTGATCGGCCGCCTCGTCGACGGCAGTGCGTTCGCCGAGTTCAAGCGCGCCTACGGCGAGACGCTGGTCACCGGCTTCGCCCGCATCCACGGACATCCCGTCGGGATCGTCGCCAACAACGGCGTGCTGTTCTCGGAATCCGCGCAGAAGGGCGCGCACTTCATCGAGCTGTGCGACCAGCGGGGCATTCCGCTGCTGTTCCTGCAGAACATCTCCGGCTTCATGGTGGGGCGGGATGCCGAGGCCGGCGGCATCGCGAAGGACGGAGCGAAGATGGTGACCGCGGTCGCCACGACGCGCGTGCCCAAGCTGACGGTCGTGATCGGCGGATCGTTCGGCGCCGGCAACTACTCGATGTGCGGTCGTGCCTACTCGCCCCGGTTCCTGTGGACCTGGCCGGCGAGCCGGATCTCGGTGATGGGCGGGACGCAGGCGGCGTCGGTGCTCTCCACCGTGAAGCGCGATCAGCTCGAGGCCCGCGGCGGCGCGTGGTCCGCTCAGGAGCAGGCGGATTTCGAAGCGCCGATCCGCACCCAGTACGAGCAGCAGGGCAACCCGTACTATGCGACCGCCCGGCTCTGGGACGATGGCGTCGTCGATCCGGCGGACACCCGCGACCTGATCGGTCTCGCTCTGGACGTCGTCTCGCGAACTCCGCTCCCCGAACCCCGCTTCGGCGTCTTCCGGATGTGAGCGACGTGCCCGCTTCGGTTCTCGAGCCCGTCGAGATGTTCCACACGGTCCTGGTCGCAAACCGCGGCGAGATCGCCCGCCGCGTGATCAGGACCCTGCGCGCGCTCGGCATCCGCTCGGTCGCCGTCTACAGCGACCCCGATGCGGACGCTCCGCACGTGCGCGAGGCGGACGCGTCCTTCCGGGTGGGCCCGGCCGCCGCAGCCGAGTCCTACCTGGATGGCGGGGCGATCCTCGCAGCCGCGCGCGAATCCGGTGCGCAGGCGATCCACCCGGGCTACGGTTTCCTCTCCGAGAACGCCGCGTTCGCAGCCGACTGCGCCGCCGCGGGGATCGTGTTCATCGGCCCGGGACCGAAGGCGCTGGATGTGATGGGCGACAAGATCCGCTCCAAGGCGCACGTCGCCGCCAGCGGGGTGCCGATCGTCCCGGGCATCGATGCCCGCGAGCTGACCGACGCGGAGATCGCCGATGCCGCTGCCGACGTGGGTTACCCCCTGCTGATCAAGCCCTCCGCGGGCGGCGGCGGCAAGGGGATGCAGGTCGTGCGCGCTCCGGCGGAGCTGCCGGAGGCGCTCGCAACGGCGCGTCGGGTGGCCTCCGCGGCGTTCGGGGACGACACGCTGCTGCTGGAGCGGCTCATCGAGCGGCCCCGGCACATCGAGGTGCAGGTGATCGCGGATGCGCACGGGCGGGTGATCCACCTCGGCGAGCGGGAGTGCACCCTGCAGCGGCGGCACCAGAAGGTCGTCGAAGAGGCGCCGTCGCCGATCATCCACGAGCAGACACGGGCGAGTCTGGGCGTCGCCGCGTGTGCGGCCGCGGCAAGTGTGGACTACCGGGGGGCGGGAACGGTGGAGTTCCTGGTCGCCGCCGACCGTCCGCAGGACTTCTTCTTCATCGAGATGAACACGCGCCTGCAGGTGGAGCACCCGGTCACCGAACTGGTGACCGGACTGGACCTGGTCGAGCTGCAGCTGCGCGTCGCGGCGGGCGGACACCTCGGACTGGCCCAGCACGAGGTGCGGATGGACGGGCACGCGATCGAAGCGCGCGTGTACGCGGAGTCGCCCGCGCGGGGATTCCTGCCCGCCAGCGGGCCCGTGCTGGAATGGGCGCCGGCGCCGCAGGTGCGCACCGACTCGGCCGTCGAGACCGGCAGCGTCGTCACCGCGGATTACGATCCGATGATCGCGAAGGTGATCGCCCACGCTCCCGACCGGGCCGGCGCGCTCGCGCTGCTCGACCGGGCGCTGGCGCAGACGGTGCTGCTGGGCGTGGACACGAACGTCGCCTTTCTGCGCACCCTCCTCGCCGACGAAGCGGTGCGGGACGGCGACATGGACACCGGCCTGATCGACCGGATGCCGCCTTTCGCCGACCCGGAGCCCAGCGGCACCGCGCTGCGTGCGGCCGCCGCGGCGACCGCGCACGCCGCCGAGACGCCGGTGCCGCCGTCGCCCGGTCTCTGGCAGAGCGGCACGGGCTGGCGCGCCGGTGGCCCCGCGCTGCCGCGCCGCTGCCGCTTCGCAACCGAGGCGGGCGAGATCCTCTCGGCGGCGGCGGCCGCCGGCGCGCCCCCGGACGCACGCGTCGCCGTGGACGGCGACGGCGCGGTCTGGGTGCACGCGGACGGTGTCACGTCGCGGCTGGAGCCGCTGAGCCGGCGCGCGGCGTTGGAGAGGCAGCTGAGGACCAGTGCCGGTCCGGCCGCGGCATCCTCGCCGGAGCTGCGTGCGCCGATGCCGGGAACCGTCGTGGCCGTGCACGTCACCGGCGGCACCCGGGTGCGCGCGGGCGAGCGGATCGTCACGATCGAGGCGATGAAGATGGAGCACCCGGTGATCGCTCCGCACGACGGGACCGCGTCCATTCAGACCACGGTCGGCGACCAGGTGCACCGCGACCACGTGCTCGCCCGAGTCCTGCCCGACCCGGCCCAGCAGGAGAGGAACGACCCATGGACGACAACCTGAACGACGAGGAGCGCGAACTCGCCGCGCTGGTGCGCGAGTTCGCCGACGAGGTGGTGGCGCCGCGCTCGTATGAGGCCGATCGCACCCACACGCTGCCGCTGGAGGTGGTGGCCCAGATGGGCGAGCTGGGTCTGTTCGGCCTCCCGTTCCCCGAGGAGTTCGGAGGCCAGGGCGGCGACTATTTCGCCCTGTGCCTGGCCATCGAGGGGCTGGGGCGGGTCGACCAGTCGATCGCCATCACGCTGGAGGCCGGCGTCAGCCTCGGCGCCATGCCGGTCTTCCGCTTCGGCACCGACGCGCAGCGGCACGAGCTGCTCCCGGACCTGCTCGCCGGACGCGCTCTGGCCGGCTTCGGCCTGACCGAGCCCGAGGCGGGTTCGGATGCCGGCGCGACGCGCACCACAGCCCGGCTGGAGGGGGACGAGTGGGTCATCAACGGCTCCAAACAGTTCATCACCAACTCCGGCACGGACATCACGCGGTTCGTCACCGTGACGGCGGTGACGGGGGAGAGCGACGGCCGCAAGCAGATCTCCACGATCATCGTGCCCAACGGCACCCCCGGCTTCACCGTGGAGCCTGCCTACGACAAGGTCGGATGGCACGCCTCCGACACGCATCCGCTCACCTTCCAGGACGCACGCGTGCCTGCAGGCAATCTGCTGGGCGAACGAGGACGCGGTTTCGCGAACTTCCTGCACATCCTGGACGAGGGCCGCATCGCGATCGCCGCGCTCTCGACCGGCGCGGCCGAGGGATGCCTGGAAGCGGCGGTGGACTACGCCAAGAAGCGCACGGTGTTCGGTGAGCAGCTCTCGACGCGGCAGAGCATCCAGTTCATGCTCGCGCGGATGCAGCTGCGCGTTCACAACGCGCGTCTGGCCTGGCACCACGCGGCGCGCCTGCGCGATGCCGGCAGGCCGTTCAAGGTGGAGGCGGCGATCGCCAAGCTGACCGCGAGCGACGCGGCGATGGACAACGCCCGTGATGCCACGCAGATCTTCGGCGGCAACGGGTTCATGAACGAGTACCCGGTCGCGCGCCATTTTCGGGACTCGAAGATCCTCGAGATCGGCGAGGGCACCAGCGAGGTGCAGCTCCTGGTCATCTCACGGGCGCTCGGCCTGTGATCGGCGCCTCGGGTAGCGTGAGCGCCGTGAACGAGCCGGTATCGCCGCAGAGCGACCACATCCAGCGGGGACTGTACTTCGAGGAGCTCCAGATCGGCGCCCGCTACCACCATCGCCCGGGGCGCACCGCGACCGAAGCCGACAACGTGCTGTTCTCTGCGTTGACGATGAACACGCAGGCCCTGCACCTGGACGCCGCGTACTCGGCGACGCAGCCGTTCGGGCAGCGGCTGATGAACTCGATGTGGACTCTGGCGACCATGGTCGGGGCCTCGGTCGGCCAGATCACCCAGGGCACGCTGGTCGCCCAGCTCGGGATGACCGACGTCGCCTTTCCCGCACCGCTCGTGCACGGCGACACCCTGTACACCGAGACCGAGGTCCTGCAGAAGCGGCTCTCCGCCTCACGACCCGGCCAGGGGATCGTCACGATGCGCCACACCGGCCGCAATCAGGACGGCACGGTCGTCGCGACGGCCACCAGGATCGCGCTGATGTGGTGCCGGGACGCCGCGAACGCCGAGGAGGAGTCATGACCGTTCTGGACCACGGGCCCGCGCTGCTGTTCTGCCCTGCGGACCGGCCGGAGCGCTTCGAGAAGGCCCTGCAGCGTGCGGATGCGGTGATCCTGGACCTCGAGGACGCCGTCGCACCGGCGGCCAAGACCGCTGCCCGGGGCGCCCTGATCGAATCCGAACTCGATCCCGATCGGGTGATCGTCCGCATCAACCCGCCCGGGACCGACGCGTTCGTGGCGGACCTGGCGACCCTGTCCCAGACGGACTACCGCACCGTCATGATCGCGAAGGCCGAGGGGGTCCCCCAGCTCAGAGCGATCGGTCGGCGGTTCACGATTATCGCGCTCTGCGAGACGGCACGCGGTGTGGTGGCCGCGGAGAAGCTCGCCGCACACGATCAGGTCGTCGCGCTCATGTGGGGAGCGGAGGATCTGGTCGCCAGCCTGGGCGGCACCTCCAGCCGAAAGCCCAACGGGCGCTACCGCGACGTGGCACGGGTCGCGCGCGCGCGGGTCCTGCTGGCAGCGGGCGCGCAGGGGAAGGCCGCGGTCGACGCGGTGCACCTGGATATCGCCGAGACCAAGCGGCTCACGATCGAAGCGGCCGACGCCGCGGCATCCGGCTTCGCCGCCACCGCCTGCATCCACCCGAGCCAGGTTCAGATCATCCGCGATGCGTACCGGCCCACCCCCGCCGCCCTGGCCTGGGCCCGCTCGGTGCTGGCTGCGGCCGAGACCGAGGGAGGCGTCTTCACCCATCGGGGCCGCATGGTCGACGAGCCGGTGCTGCGCCACGCCCGCGCCACGCTGCGGCGGGCGTAGCACCCGCCTGGACTACGCCCTCGCGCCGGCGTAGGTGAGCAGGCTGAGGCGCTCCGGTTCGTACCGCATGGTGTGCGCGGAGCCGTTCGCCAGGCGCTCCCCGACCAGCGGCAGTTCGCCCCCGGTGGCATGGCGGATCAGCTCCCGGATGAGCGCACCGTGTGTCACCACGACCACGGATGCCGCGGCGGGCGCCGTCGCTCGGCGGGCGTCGCGCACGATCTCGTCCAGTGCGCGCAGTCCGCGCGCACGCAGCTGAGGCCAGGGCTCCGCGCCCGGGATCTCCGCGGCGTGCCAGTCGCCCCAGCGCGCCAGGAACTCGTCCGCGTCGACGCCTTCGGCTTCGCCGTACGCCCGCTCCCGCATCCCGGCGTAGGTGCGCGGTGCCGCCAGGCCGAGCGCATCCGCGATGATCTCGGCCGTCTCCCGCGCGCGCGACAGGTCGCTCGAGACCACGACGGGGCAGACGGCGGCCGCGGACAGGTCGAGCTGGGCGCGCAGGGCGGCGGCGGCATCCCGCGCCTGAGCCCGGCCGGTCTCGTTCAGGGGGATGTCGGTCGATCCCTGGACACGCCGGGCACGGTTCCAGTCGGTCTCGCCGTGGCGGACGAGGGTCAGCAGAGTCACCGCTCGAGCCTATGCGCCCCGCTGGGCTGCCGGGGCGGGTAGCGCGTCGGCGAGCGCCTGGAGGACTTCGCTGGCCCCTGCATCGATCTTCACGGTCGCGCGCGCGTCGCCCCGCGTCTGACCGCGGTTGACGATCACGATGGGCAGCCGCCGCCGCCGGGCCCGTTCCAGCAGACGGATGCCGGAGTTGACCACGAGGGAGGAGCCGGCGATCACGAGGGCGTCGCTCGCGCGCACCAGCTGCTCGGCCTCGCGGAACTTCTCGGCCGGGATGAACTCGCCGAAGAAGACGACATCGGGCTTGAGCATGCCGCCGCACACCGTGCAGGCGGGAATGCGGAATCCTGTCGTGCTCTGCGGAAGCACGTCGCCGTCGGGTCCGAGGGGGACGTTCTCGGGGATCGTGATCCAGGGGTTGTCGGCCTCGACCCGCTGCGCCAGGTCACGACGGTCGAAGACCTGACCGCAGTGCGTGCAGAAGACCCGCCGCATCGTGCCGTGCAGCTCCACCACCCGGCGGCTCCCGGCGCGCAGGTGGAGGCCGTCGACGTTCTGGGTGATGACGCCGGTGGCGATGCCCTGCCTCTCCAGTGCCGCCAGGGCGGTGTGGCCGGGGTTGGGCTCGGCCGTAGAGAAGGCGCGCCACCCGAGGTGGCTGCCGACCCAGTACCTGCGGCGCGCGTCTTCGCTGGCCAGGAACTGCTCCACGCTCATCGGCGCGCGCACCGGCGCTCCCGTGCCCCGATAGTCGGGAATGCCGGAATCGGTCGATATGCCGGCGCCGGTGAGGACGGCCAATCTGCGTCCCGAGAGCGCGTTCACGGCGCGGTCGACCTCCTCGGCGGTCTGGGCATCCTGCTGGGCCACGGCCGTGATGCGATCACCCCCTCGAGTTCGAGCCTGTGCTCAGAGTGTAGGCGGCGCGGTTTTCCGGGATGTTACGGATCGGTCCGCACCTGGGAGAGTGGGAGGGCGGTCCGGCGTCACCGGTGGCGCGGATCGAGGGAGCACGGATGAAGGTCGTCGAGATTTCCGATGCGGCAGATGCCCGGCTGGCGGACTACCGCGACCTGACCGATGTCGCTCTGCGCCGGGTGCTCGAACCGGACGGGGGTCTGTACATCGCCGAGTCGGCCAAGGTGATCGGAAGGGCGCTGCGCGCGGGCCACCGTCCGCGCTCGGTGCTGGTGCAGCCGAAATGGCTGCCCGATGTCACGGTGCTCCTGGGCGAGGACGAGGCGACACCCGTGTACGTGGTCACCTCGGCGGTGGCCGAATCGCTCACCGGGTACGCCGTGCACCGCGGCGCCCTGGCGGCCATGCACCGGCCGCCGCTCGCGTCGGTCGCGGAGGTGGTGGCCGGGGCGCGCACCGTCGTGGTGCTGGATGACATCGTCGATCACACCAACGTGGGGGCGGCATTCCGCAGCGCCGCGGCCCTCGGCGCCGATGCCGTCCTGATCACTCCGCGCTGTGCGGACCCGCTGTACCGGCGCAGTGTCCGGGTGAGCATGGGGACCGTTTTCCAGGTGCCGTGGACCAGGCTGCCGGAATGGGGCCCCGCCCGCGACATCCTCAGCGACGCGGGATTCCATCTCGCTGCCCTGGCCCTGGCCGATGATGCCGTCGGGCTGGATGAGTTCGCCGCGCACCGCCCCGAACGGGTGGCGCTGATGCTCGGCTCCGAGGGCGACGGCCTCAGTCCCCGGGCGCTGCATGCGGCCGACACGATCGTGACCATTCCGATGGGCGGCGGCGTGGATTCGCTGAACGTGGCTGCGGCCAGCGCCGTCGCGCTGTGGGCGCTGCGGGCGCCGCACCCGAACACGCGGTAGCCGCTGCGGACGCAGGCTAGCGCTGTTCGTCCGGCGGCGGGGGAGCCTCCTGGCCGGCGGGCGCGCTCCGCACCGGCAGCGGCGCGGGGCGCTTTGCGGTGATCGCATCCCCGGAGGATCGGTGGCGGACACGGCGCAGCACCCACGGCACGAAGTGCGTCCGCGCCCACACGAAATCCTCGGTGCGCGCGGCGCGCCACGTGCCGACAGGCAGAGGGTCCGGCTGCATCGGCTGCAGATCGTTGGGGACGTTCAGGGCGCGCAGCACCATGCGCGCCACCTCGTGGTGCCCGAGCGAGTTGTAGTGCAGCCGGTCGGGGTCGAAGAACCGCGGATCCTGAACCTCTTTGAGCGCCCACTGGTCGGCCACGATGCACTCGTACCGCTCGGCGATGGCACGGATGTTCTCGTTGTAGATCGCGATCTTTCCGCGGAAGGGCCGGAACACCGGCGTGAAGTTCGTATCGATGCCCGTGAACACCACGATGGTCGCGTTATCGCGACTGAGCCGGACGACGGCATCCTCGAACTGCGCGGCGATCTGGTCCGGATCGGTGCCCGGACGGATGACGTCGTTGCCACCGGCCGAGAACGTGATCAGGTCCGGGCGCAGCTCCAGCGTGGGGTCGATCTGATCGGCGATCTGCGCGATGAGCTTGCCGCGAACGGCGAGGTTCGCGTACGCGAAGTCGTCGACCTGCCGGGAGAGCACCTCGGCGACCCGGTCCGCCCAGCCGCGGTGTCCTCCCGGCAAGCCCGGCTCGGGGTCGCCGATGCCCTCCGTGAACGAGTCGCCGAGTGCGACGTATCGTCGCCACGGGTGAGGGCCGAGATTCGAGATCTCCGCAGTCGGCTCGTCGCTGGGGGGCATTGTTCTTCCTCGGGTCGGGACCGCTTCGAGGCTACCGTGCCCGCCCGACCCGCGCTGGGTTGTCGGGCTCCTCGTCTAAGGTGGTCAGTCGTTGTCCGCGTCGCGGACGGCAGCACGAGGAAAGGGCGCGGCATGGACAGCGACGCCCTCATCCAGACCCCACCGGTCCTTCCGATCGGTGGTGCGGCGGCCGAGCACCTGTCGCCGGCGTACCCGCAGCGCGCACCGTGGGGGACCGCTCAGCGCCTGCGCGCCTGGCAGGCCGAGGCGCTGGACCGATACTTCAGTCTGGACGGGCCGGACGGTGTCGGCTCCGGACCCCGGGACTTCCTCGCCGCCGCGACACCGGGCGCAGGCAAGACCACGTTCGCCCTCC
Organism: Microbacterium sp. zg.B48; assembly: GCF_024623505.1. NCBI lineage: Bacteria > Bacillati > Actinomycetota > Actinomycetes > Micrococcales > Microbacteriaceae > Microbacterium > Microbacterium sp. zg.B48. The sequence goes on along the minus strand of NZ_JANJFE010000002.1, from coordinate 228,583 downwards.
GGCTGGCCAGTGAGCTGCTGCGCCGGGGCGTGATCGATCGCATCGTCGTGGTCGCTCCCACCGAGCACCTCAAGACGCAGTGGGCGGACGCCGCGGCCCGCGTCTCGATCCGGCTCGATCCGGCCTTCACGAACCGCCACTTCGCCCCGGCGCGCCAGTACCACGGGATCGCCGTGACCTACGCGCAGGTCGCGGTCAAAGCCTCTGTCCATCAGCGGGTCGTGATGGATGCCCGCACGCTGGTGATCCTGGACGAGGTGCACCACGGCGGAGATGCGCTCAGCTGGGGCGAGGCGCTGCGCGAAGCCTACGGCCGCGCCACCCGGCGGCTGCTGCTGTCCGGCACCCCGTTTCGCAGCGACACGGCTCCGATCCCGTTCGTGGAGTATCACCCGGACGAGCACGGCATCCGGCTCTCGCGCACCGACTACAGCTACGGCTACGGGCGGGCGCTCGCGGACGGAGTGGTGCGTCCCGTCATCTTCCTCGTCTACGCCGGGCAGATGCGCTGGCGCACCCGCACCGGCGACGAGATGGAGGCCCAGCTCGGACAGGACAACACCAAGGACATCACCGCGCAGGCCTGGCGCACCGCCCTGGATCCGGAGGGCGAGTGGATCCCCGCCGTCCTGCGCTCGGCCGATCGCAGGCTCACCGAGGTCCGTGAGCAGATTCCGGATGCCGGCGGCCTGGTGATCGCGACGGATCAGACGTCTGCGCGCGCGTACGCGGCTTTCCTGCGCGAGCTCACCGGGGAGGAGCCGTCCGTCGTGCTGTCCGACGAGTCAGAGGCATCGGCGCGCATCGAGACGTTCGCCGGCAGCACGACGCGGTGGATGGTGGCCGTCCGGATGGTCTCCGAGGGCGTGGACGTGCCTCGCCTGGCCGTCGGGGTGTACGCGACCTCCGCCTCCACGCCGCTGTTCTTCGCTCAGGCGGTCGGGCGTTTCGTGCGCGCCCGGCGGCGCGGCGAGACGGCGAGCATCTTCCTGCCGCACGTTCCGCAGCTGCTCGCCCTCGCCAACGAGCTGGAGCGGCAGCGCGACCACGCCCTGGATCGGAACACCGAGGGCGAGGACGAATGGGCGCTGGATGAGGACGCGATGGATGCCGCCGCGCGGGAGGAACCGGCATCCGACGCCCTGACCTATGAATTCACCTACCAGGCCCTCGGGTCGGTCGCGCACTTCGACCGGGTGCTGTACGACGGTCGCGAATTCGGCGAGCTGGCCGTACCGGGCACGCCCGAGGAGGAGGAGTTCCTCGGGCTGCCCGGGCTGCTCGAGCCGGAGCACGTGCACGAGCTGCTGCAGCAGCGGCAGGCGCGCCAGAGCAAGCACCGCCGCACCCGTGAGGCGCGCGAGGGACCGCCCGAGGCCGCAGCGCCGCCGCAGGCGCTGCACCGCACGCTCAAGGAGCAGCGGCAGCTGTTGAACAGCCTGGTGGGCGTGTACGCGCGCCAGACCGGCGACCCGCACGGAATCGTGCACGCCGAGCTGCGCCGCGTCTGCGGCGGCCCTGCGGTCAGCCACGCCACCGTGGCGCAGCTGCAGGCTCGGATCGACCTGCTCCGCGCTCGCGTGCACTCCTGAAGCCGACCCGGACGGTCCTCGTTCGGAGGCCCGAAATGCTGGCAATCGCTGCGCTGAGCTGAGGCCGGCGCACGGCGCTGGCTACCGTTGAACAGTCCCGCACCCCCGCCCGGAGGCTTCATTGACCGCGCCCGCAGAGCCCACCACCCGCGACCGGCGTCGCTGGGCCCAGTACCTCGTCGACGAACGCGCCGAGGCACAGGTGTACCGCGAGCTCGCGGCGCGGCGCGACGGCGAGGAGCGCGCGATCCTGACGGCGCTCGCCGACGCCGAGGGCCGCCACGAGGCGCACTGGCTGCGCCTGCTCGGCGGCGAGCCCGCACAGCTCCCGAGACCGGATGTGGGGACCCGACTGCTCGGCTGGATGGCCAGGCGGTTCGGGTCGATCTTCGTCCTGGCCCTCGCGCAGAATGCGGAGGGACGTTCGCCGTACGAGAGCGAGCCGTTCGCCACCTCCGCGATGGCCGCAGACGAGAAGGTCCACCACGAGGTGGTCCGCGGGCTGGCCGCGCGCGGACGCCGGCGACTGTCGGGCACGTTCCGGGCCGCCGTGTTCGGTGCCAACGACGGGCTGGTCTCCAATCTCGCACTGGTCTTGGGCATCGGAGCCACCGGTGTCGCCCCACAGGTGGTGCTGTTCACTGGCATCGCCGGTCTGCTGGCGGGCGCCCTGTCGATGGGCGCGGGCGAGTTCGTGTCCGTGCGTTCGCAGCGGGAGCTGCTGCAGGCCACCGAACCCAGCGACTATGCGGATGCCGCGCTGCCCAATCTGGATCTGGACGCGAACGAGCTGGCGCTGGTGTACCGGACGCGGGGGCTGTCGCCCGCCGAGGCCCTGGAGCGCGCCCGGCGGGTGGTCAGCGCCGCGCAGGACGGCACGACCCCGCGCGGCGGACCGCTGGACGTGCCGTCGGAGCACGACGTCGTCGGCGGGGCGTGGAATGCGGCCCTGTCGAGCTTCCTCTTCTTCGCGTCCGGTGCGGTGGTCCCGGTGCTGCCCTGGATGTTCGGGCTGTCCGGGCTGCCGGCGGTCCTGACCGCCCTCGTGCTGGTCGGTATCGCGCTCCTGGCGACCGGGGCGATGGTGGGGCTGCTCTCCGGCGGCCCTCCGCTGCGCCGCGCCCTGCGGCAGCTGCTGATCGGCTACGGCGCGGCAGCCGTCACGTACGTGCTCGGATGGCTGTTCGGGGTCTCGGTCGGCTGACCGCGGTTACGGCCTGGGGCTCCGGACGTGATAATGTCGATCTTCGGTTGGCGACAACCCAAACCCATGCGCGGGTGGCGGAATAGGTAGACGCGCTAGCTTGAGGTGCTAGTGCCCTTTAACGGGCGTGGGGGTTCAAGTCCCCCCTCGCGCACAGAACGACGAAGGCCCCCTTTCGAGGGGGCCTTCGTCGTTTCGGACGGCGATCCGTGTGCAGGGCCGGCCGGCGGCCAGCGGGTAGGTTAGTCCGCATGCCCAGCCCCGGTTCAGACCTCCCCGAGGTCGTGCGCATCGCCCGTGATCTGATCCGCTTCGACACGTCCAACTGGGGCGGCGGCAAGGCCGAGGGCGAGCGTGAGGCTGCCGAGTACGTCGGGGCGTACCTGGAGTCGCTGGGCCTGACCCCCGAGTACTACGAGCCCATCCCGCGCCGTACCAACGTGATGGCCCGCGTCCGGGGACGCAATCCGGACAAGCCCGCACTCGTGCTGCACGGGCACCTCGATGTCGTCCCGGCGATCGCCGAGGATTGGTCCGTGGATCCGTTTGCGGGCGAGATCCGCGATGGGATGCTGTGGGGCCGCGGGGCCGTGGACATGAAGGACATGGATGCGATGATCCTGACCTCGGTCGCGGAGATCCTCCGGGCCGGTGAGCGGCCCGAGCGCGACCTGATCCTGGTCTTCTTCGCGGACGAGGAGAACGGCGGGGTCGAGGGATCCCACCTGGTCGTGACCCAGCATCCGGAATGGTTCCACGGTGCGACCGAGGCCATCAGTGAGGTCGGCGGGTACTCCATCGCGGTCGGCGACCGGCGTGCTTACCTGCTGCAGGTCGGTGAGAAGGCGTTGATCTGGATCCGTCTGCGCGCCCGCGGCCGGGCCGGACACGGCAGCCGTGTCCACCCGGACAACGCCGTCACCCGCCTTGCGGAGGCGGTCGCGGCGCTCGGGCGCACCGAGTGGCCGGTCCAGCTGACCGCCACCAGCGAGCAGATGCTGGATGGGCTGAGGCAGCTCACCGGCGCCTCCGACCAGGATCCGGACAGCCTGGCGATGGCCACCGGGCCGGCTGAGGGATTCATCCGGTCCACGCTGCGGACGACGACGAACCCGACCGGGCTCACGGCCGGCTACAAGCACAACGTCATCCCCGACGTGGCCGAAGCGCTGATCGATGTGCGCACCCTCCCCGGGGGTGAAGAGGCCGCCCTGGCCGATATCAGGCGGATCGTGGGCGAGGACGTCGAGGTCGAGGTCGTGGTCCGCGACGTCGGGCTGGAGGTCCCGTTCGACGGTGCTCTGGTGCACGCGATGGTGGCGGCGCTCGGGCGCGCCGATCCGGGCGTGCCGGTGATCCCGTATCTGATGGGCGGCGGGACGGACAACAAAGCGCTGTCGATGCTGGGCATCGAAGGGTACGGCTTCGCGCCGCTGCGGCTGCCGGCCGATCTGGATTTCACCGGAATGTTCCACGGCGTGGACGAGCGCGTTCCGCTGGATGCGCTGATCTTCGGCCAGCGAGTGCTGACGGACCTGCTGCGCACGTACTGACCCGCACCTGACCTCACCGCAACGCTCCACTTGAGCACGAAAGGCGCGCCCATGCTTCTGGAGGCGATCATCCTCGGCCTGGTCCAGGGACTGACCGAGTTCCTGCCGATCTCATCGAGTGCGCACCTGCGCATCCTCGGCGAGTTCCTGCCCGGCGCACAGGACCCGGGGGCGGCGTTCACCGCGATCACGCAGATCGGCACGGAGGCGGCGGTCGTGCTGTTCTTCTGGCGTGACATCGTGCGGATCGTGACCCGGTGGTTCCAGGCGCTGCTGGGCAGGATTGCGCGCAACGATCCGGACGCGCGGATGGGCTGGCTCATCATCGTGGGCAGCATCCCGATCGTGGTGCTCGGTCTGCTCTTCCAGGACCAGATCGAGACCACCTTCCGCTCGCTCTGGCTGATCGCCGGGATGCTGATCTTCTTCGGCGTGCTGCTCGGGATCGCCGATCACGTGGGGGCGAAAAGGCGCCAGCTGAAGGACCTCACCGTCCCGCACGGCGTGATCTTCGGCTTCGCCCAGGCGCTGGCGCTGGTGCCCGGCGTCTCCCGCTCGGGCGGAACCATCACCGCCGGCCTGTTCCTGGGCTACGAGCGGGCCGCGGCCGCCCGTTACGCGTTCCTGCTGGCCATCCCGGCGGTCTTCGGCAGCGGGTTCTATCAGCTGTTCAAGAGCTGGGACGAGCCGGGGGTCTTCACCCTCGGCGAGACGGCGGTGGCGACGGTCGTCGCCTTCGCGGTGGCGCTCGGCGTGATCGCGTTCTTCATGCGCTGGATCTCCAAGCACAGCTTCCTGCCGTTCGTGCTCTACCGCGTCGCGCTGGGCTCGCTGCTGCTGGTGCTGCTCAGCGCCGGGGTCCTCCAGGCGTACTGAGGCAGACCCGCGCTAGCGGCGCGGGTCGTCGCGGCCGGGCTTGGCCGGCCCGTCGCCGCGGCGCCGCAGGTACTTCTCGAACTCCTGTGCGATCGCGTCGCCGGACGCCTCGGGGGAGTCCCAGGTGTCGCGGGTGCGCTCGAGCTGGCGGATGTACTCGGTCATCTCCTCGTCGTCTGCGGCGGCCGCGTCGATCGAGGCCTCCCAGGCGGCGGCGTCGGTCGCGAGGTCGCCGCGGGGCACCTGGGCCCCGGTGAGGTCCTCCAAGCGGTCCAGCAGCGCGAGGGTCGCCTTCGGCGAGGGCGTGTGCCCCGCGACGTAGTGCGGCACGCTGGCCCACAGGCTCGCGGCCGGAATACCCGCGGCATCGGCCGCATGCGAGAGCACGCTGAGAATGCCCACCGGCCCCTCGTACGTGCTGCGCTCCAGGTCGAGGCTGTTGCGGACGTGCTCGCTCTCGCTGCCGGCGAAGATCGAGATGGGCCTGGTGTGCGGCACGTCCGACATCATCGAGCCCAGCGCGACGAACCCGGTGATGTCCTCGCGCAGTGCGACGTCCACGAACTCGGTGGCGAACGCCTGCCAGGCCCGGGCGGGCTCCACGCCGGTCAGCAGCCACAGCTGGGTGCTCCGAGTCTGTTTGACCGGCTTGAGGATCGTCGCCTCCGGCCAGCGGATGACGCGGGTGCCGTCCGCGTCCATCGCGACCTGCGGGCGGGTGTACTGGTAGTCGAAGTACAGCTCCGGGTCGACGGAGAAGACCGGCTCGTATTCGCCGCTGTCGCGCAGGTGCGACACCGCGGCGGATGCTGCTTCGCCCGCGTCGTTCCACCCGTCGAAGGCGGCGACGAGCACCTTGCGTCCCAGTCCGTCCACACGACCTCCTTCCCCCGGCGATCCCGGGGTGCATCCAGGATAGGCTCCGCGGCCGGATGCCGGGCGGCCAACGCCTCGGCGTGCCCCCAGGTGGCCGGAGCGGGAACGGCCCGTCGTCGCCCCGCGACTACCATGGAGCAGTGAGCGATAGCACCTTGGCAGCGGTCCTGTGGGACATGGACGGGACGCTCGTTGACACCGAGCCCTACTGGATGGCGGCTGAGGCGGTGCTCGTCGGCCAGTTCGGCGGCACATGGTCGCACGAGCAGGCGCTGCGGCTGGTCGGCCTGGGACTGGAGGATTCCGCGCGCATCTTCCAGGACGCGGGGGTGCAGATGGGCATCCACGCGATCGTCGACCATCTCACCGACGATGTCATGGGCCAGCTGGCCACGAAGGGCGTGCCGTTCCGCCCCGGTGCGCAGGAGCTGCTGGCCAGCCTCCGTGCGGCTGGCATCAGGACCGGGCTGGTCACGATGTCGTTGCGTCGGATGGCACAGACCGTCGTGGACCTGATGGACTCCCACGCCTTCGACGTGGTCATCGCCGGAGACGACTCCACCCGTCCCAAGCCCTTCCCCGACCCGTACCTCCAGGCCTGTGCCGCGCTCGGCGTCGACCCTCGCGACACCGTCGCGATCGAGGACTCGCCGAACGGATTGCGCTCCGCAGTGGCGTCCGGTGCCGCCGTGATCGGCGTGCCGCACATGGTCTCGATCACGGGCGCCGGCGCGCACGCGGTGTGGCCCACTCTTGCCGGGCGCACCGCCCAGGACGTCGCGCTGTTCCACGCCGGACACGTGCAATCCGCTTCCGAACACCGCCCAGGAGATGCACCATGACCGTCGACCGTCCGAGCGGCCCTTTCCGGATCGGCGACCGTGTGCAGCTGACCGGCCCCAAGGGCCGACTGCACACCGTGACCCTCCGCGAGGACGGCGAGCTGCACACCCACCACGGAGTGCTCCGGCACACCGCGCTGATCGGACAGCCGGACGGGTCCGTGGTCTCCAACAGCGCAGGACACGAGTACCTCGCGCTGCGCCCGCTGCTGCGGGACTTTGTGATGTCGATGCCGCGCGGCGCCGCCATCGTCTACCCCAAGGACGCCGCACAGATCATCGCCCAAGCGGATGTCTTCCCGGGCAGTGTCGTGGTCGAAGCCGGAGTGGGCTCGGGGGCGCTGTCGCTCTCGCTGCTGCGCGCGATCGGCGACGGCGGGCACCTGGTGTCGTTCGAACGTCGGTCCGAGTTCGCCGACGTCGCGCGCGCCAATGTCGAGACGTTCCTCGGACGGGTCCCGGCGAACTGGGACGTCGTCATCGGCGACCTCGTCGAGGAGCTGCCGAACGCGGTGGCCGCGGCATCCGTGGACCGTGTCGTGCTGGACATGCTGGCGCCCTGGGAATGCATCGACGTCGTGGCTGACGCGCTGACGCCGGGGGGAGTGGTGCTCTGCTACGTCGCGACGGCGACACAGCTGAGCCGCGTGGCGGAGTACATCCGGGCGACCGGGCTGTTCACCGAACCGGACGCCAACGAGACGATCGTGCGCGGCTGGCACGTCGAGGGCCTCGCCGTCCGCCCCGACCACCGGATGGTCGCGCACACCGGGTTCCTGATCTGGGCGCGCCGACTGGCACCCGGCGCCATCGCCCCGGAGCAGCGGCGCCGGGCATCGAAGTCCAGCTACGGCGATGAGGACGTGGAGCTGTGGACGCCTGGCGCGGTAGGGGACCGGGTGATCACGGACAAGAACCTCCGCAAGCGTGTGCGCGAGGCCGAACGCGCCGCCGACGGAGCGCGGCAGGCGGCATCCGGCGATCAGGACTGACCGAGTGCGCCCCTAGACTGTTCCGGTGCGCAAGATCTCCGCTTCCCTCGCGGTCCTCGGACTCCTCTCCGTCGGACTCGTCGGCTGTTCGCTGCTGCCGGGCGGGGACGCCTGCCCCCGGCCGACCGCCTCCGACTCGGCGGTGACCGACCTGATCACGGTGTCCGGTTCGACCGACGACGCGCCCGATGTCGACCTGTACCTTCCCTTCCACGCCTCGGCGGTGACGGTGCAGGACGAGGTCGTCGGAGAGGGCAATCGGATCACCACCGACTCCCAGCTGATCATGATCGACGTCAGCATCACCAGCGGAGCGACCGGCGAGCGGGTCGTCGAGACCGCGTACGACGGCGATCTGTCGCGTGTGTCCACGGTCTCGCAGTGGACCGAGGTCATCCCCGGCTTCGAGGATGCCCTGATCTGTGCGACCGAGGGCTCCCGGATCGTCGTCGCGCTCCCGCCGGGCAGCATTTCGGAGGCGACGGCCACCGGCCTGGAACTGGACCCCGAGGAGACCGCCGTCGCGGTGATCGACCTTCGCAAGGTGTATCTGGCCAAGGCGGACGGGGCGGACCAGTTCAACTTCAGCGCCGGGCTCCCGACGGTCGTGCGCGCTCCGGACGGCCGGCCTGGCGTGATCGTGCCGGACGCGGATCCGCCGGCCGACCTGGTCGTCCAGACGCTGAAGAAGGGGGACGGCGCCGTCGTCACCGGCGACGAGCCGGTGCGCGTGCACTACACCGGCCTGACCTGGGACGATCGCGCCGTCTTCGAGACGACCTGGGACGATTCGCCCCAATCGGTCACTCTCGACTCGATGATCCCCGGCTTCGCCGACGCCCTGCGCGGTCAGACCGTCGGCTCGCAGGTGCTCGTGGTCGTGCCGCCCGATCAGGGCTACGGCGATCGGGAGCAGGGAGCGATCCCGGCCGATTCCACCCTGATCTTCGTGGTGGACATTCTGGGGCTGGACCAGCCCGCCACACGCTGACGTCGCACCGGCCCGACGCTTAGGATAAGGCTCGTGCCCGCGAACGCTTCTACGAAGAATCCTCCTGAGGAGCGCCTCGTCAACCTCGTCGTCGCTCTTGTGGCGACCGAGCAGGGACTGACGAAGGACACCATCCTCACCTCCGTCTCCGGCTATCGGGAGCAGACCGAGGCCGGGGCGTCCAAAGACGCGCTCGAGAAGATGTTCGAGCGGGACAAGGAGGCCCTGCGCCGTCTCGGCGTTCCCATCGAGACGATCGGCGACTGGGCGGACCCCGACGATCTGCGCGAAGCCCGCTACCGCATCCCCACCGCCGAGTACGAGCTGCCCGAGGACATCGTGTTCACGCCGGCCGAGCTGGCACTGCTGAACCTCGCCGGCGGCGTGTGGAGCGAAAGCTCGATGTCGGCGGACGCGCGCAGCGGGCTGCGGAAGATCCGCGCGCTCGGAATCGCGGTGGACGAGCCGATCATCGGCTACTCGCCGCGCATCAGCCTCCGCGAGCCGTCGTTCGCGGTCCTGCAGCAGGCGATCGAGCAATCACGCGTGGTGACGTTCGGGTACCTCAAGCCGGGCGAGTCCGCACCGCGCACCCGGCGCGTGCAGCCGCTGGCACTGGTGGACTACGAGGCGCGCTGGCATGTGTTCGGAGTCGACCTGGACGTCGGCGCGGACCGCACCTTCCTGCTCCGGCGCATCGTCGAGGATGTCGTCATCACCCGCGACACGTTCGACCCGGCGCTGCGGGAGGGGGCGGGGGAGCGCGCCCTTGCCGGCTTGAACGAGGTGGCCGCGCGCAGTCGCGCCCTCCTCGAGGTGAATCCCGGCACGGAGGCGGCGCTCCGGCTCAGCCGCAGGTCGCTTCCGGCGGATCAGGGAATCCTCGTGCCGTTCGTCGACATCCACGTGTTCGCGGACGAACTGGCCTCCTACGGACCCGAGGTCAGGGTCGTGCAGCCGGCTGAGCTGCGCGACCAGGTCATCCGGCGGCTCGAAGCCACGCGCGCGATCCACGGAGGAGCAGCATGACCACCCGCAAGCCGCTGATCGCCACCGACCGGGCAGCGCTCATGCTGCAGCTGGTGCCGTACCTGATCGGCAAGGGCGAGGTCTCGATCGCCGAAGCGGCGGATGAGTTCGACGTGACCCCCGCTCAGATGCGGGCGATGGTGGAGACCCTGACCGTGATCGGGCTTCCCGGTGACGGCGGGTACTGGCAGATGGCGAACGACCTGTTCGACATCGACTGGGACCTCCTCGACGAGCGCGACATCATCGTCATCACCAACTCGGTCGGTCTGGAGCGCGCACCCAAGCTCACCGCCCGTGAGGCTGCGGCGCTGCTGACCGGTCTGCAGCTGGCGCGCGCCATTCCCGGCGTCGGGGACACCGAGCTGTTCGCTGGCCTGCTCGCCAAGCTGGCGCGCGGCGCGTCCAGCACTCCGGCCGACGTGATCCTTGCTCCTGCCCCCGTGGACGCGGTGCGCGATTCGGTCGCCGAGGCGTTGCAGCGCGGCGTGGCGGTCTCATTCACCTACAAGGCGCCGGATGCCGCGCCCACCCCGCGCACGGTCGACCCGGTGAAGGTGCTCATCGCCACGGGGGAGTGGTATCTGCAGGGATGGTGCCACCTGCGACAGGCGATGCGCACGTTCCATCTGGACCGCGTCAGCGAGCTGGAGCTGACCGACATCCCGATCGAGCACGCCGCCGACCCGGTCCCGGGCTGGTTCGAAACCGGCACCGGCGAGATCGTCGCGCGCATCCGCTTTCCTGAGTCCGTGGCGCCGCTGCTCGGCGAGTACCTCGATCGGGCGGCCCTCGAGACCGTGGCCGGTGTCACGACGGCCACCATGCACATCGCCGACGAGCACAGTCTGCGCCGGCTCGCAGCGCGTCGTGCCGGAGCGGTCGAGATCCTGGAGCCGGAGTCCGCGCGCCGCGCGGCCGCGGCGTGGGCCGAAGCGGGCCTCGTGCAGTACCGTTGAGATGCCTCGTACTATCCCGCGACCGCGGCTCCCTCGCGCACTGCGGGATAGAATGAAGCGACGAACCGGAAGGACTCGACATGTTGCAAGGTCTCACAGGATGGCACTTCCTGATTATCCTCGCCGTCATCCTCCTGCTGTTCGGTGCCGCGAAGCTGCCCGCACTGGCCAAGAGCATGGGCCAGTCGGCTCGGGTGTTCAAGGGCGAGATGAAGGCCATGAAGGACGACGACCCGGCCGTTGGCAAGACGGAGTCGCTCGCCAGCCCCGCAAGCGAAGGGTCGGTCACGCAGACCACCGCTGACGCGAGCAGGGCTGCTGATAACAAGCCCTGACCTGCGCGTGGCCACCGCAGGACCGTCGCGCATCGCCGACTCCGGCGAACCCCGGCGTGAGAAGCGCATGTCACTCGGACAGCACCTCGTCGAGCTCCGCAAACGCATCATCCTGGCGGCGCTCGCCCTGATCGTGGGCATGGTCGTCGCATTCTTCATCACGGATGCCGTGATCTATCTGATCACCGTTCCCATCCGCGAGATCGCTGAGACCGCGGGTGAAAGCGCGAAGGTGGAGCTGATGTTCAGCACCGTCACGTCCGCGTTCGATCTGCGTCTGCGCATCTCGTTCGCGATCGGGCTGCTCATCTCGGCGCCGGTGTGGCTGTGGCAGGTCTGGGCGTTCATCATGCCCGGGCTGACGCGCAAGGAGATCAGGTACACGATCGGCTTCGTCGCGGCCGCGGTCCCGCTGTTCTTCGCCGGATGCTACGTCGGTCTGCTGGTGATGCCGCACATCGTCGAGCTGATGGCCTCATTCGTGCCCGACGGCGGCGCCTCGTTCTTCGACGCGTCGTACTACTACGACTTCGTGTTCAAACTGCTCATCGTCGTCGGCGTCTCCTTCGTCCTGCCGGTGTTCCTGGTCGCACTCAACCTGGCCGGCGTGATGACCGGGCGCGCGATCCTGAAGGGCTGGCGCGTCGCGGTGCTGGTGGCCGTCGTCTTCGCCGCGATCGCCACTCCCGCCGCCGACGTGGTGAGCATGCTGCTGCTCGCAGGGATGCTGGTCGTGCTCTTCTTCGCCGCCGCAGCCGTCTCGATGCTGTTCGACCGGCGACGCACCAAGCGAGAGGCGAGCTTGCTGCCGCCCGAGGCCCTCGCGTGACGGAGCTGAGCCCCGCAGAGCGTTACGCACGCGCGGCCAAGGACCGGGACCACCCGATCACCGCGGAGTTCGCCGCCTCGCAGCGCTTCGAGCTGGACCCCTTTCAGATCGCCGGATGCCAGGCGCTGGAGGACGGCCGCAGCGTCCTGGTGGCGGCGCCGACCGGAGCAGGCAAGACGATCGTGGGGGAATTCGCGATCCACCTGGCGATGCGCGAGCCGGCCGTCGGCGGATTCGGGGACAAGGCGTTCTACACGACCCCGATCAAAGCGCTCTCCAATCAGAAGTTCCGCGAGCTGCAAGAGGTGTACGGCGCCGACGAGGTCGGACTGCTCACCGGCGACACCAACATCAACGGCAACGCCCGGATCGTGGTGATGACGACCGAAGTGCTGCGCAACATGCTGTACGCCGACTCCGGCGCGCTGCGGGGCCTGCGGTACGTCGTCATGGACGAGGTCCATTACCTCGCCGACCGGTTCCGCGGCGCCGTGTGGGAGGAGATCATCATCCACCTGCCCCCGGCCGTACGGCTCATCTCGCTCAGCGCGACGGTGTCCAACGCCGAGGAGTTCGGCGACTGGCTGGACACCGTGCGCGGGGACACCGAGGTGATCGTCTCCGAGATCCGGCCGGTGCCGCTGGAGCAGCACGTGCTGGTCCGTGGCGACCTGCTCCCGCTCTTCGACGACCGCGCCGGGATCGCCACCGCGCAGGTGAACCAGGAGCTGATGCGCATCCGCTCGTTCAAGGGCCCGACGTTCGAGAACAATCGCCGCGCGTCCTCGATGCGCAGCGGCTCGGCCCAGAACAGCGGTCGGTACGAAGGCGGCGGCCGTCACCAGGGGGGCCGGCGCCCGGCCAAAGGCGGTCAGCGGCCCGTGCGCGCGGCCAACGTGCAGCGCATGGAACGGATCGACCGCCCCGATGTGGTCAAGCTCCTGCAGCGGGCGAACCTGCTGCCCGCCATCTTCTTCATCTTCAGCCGGGTCGGTTGCGACGCGGCGGTCCAGCAGGTGCGCCGGTCCGGCCTGCGACTGACCAGTCCGGAGGAGCGCGGCCAGATCCGTGCGATCGTGGAGGAGCGCACCCGTGCTCTGCTGGATGAGGACCTTGCCATCCTGGGCTACTGGGAGTGGCTGGACAACCTGGAGCGCGGGATCGCCTCGCACCACGCCGGCCTGCTGCCGGCGTTCAAGGAGGTCGTCGAGGACCTGTTCCGTCGCAAGCTGGTCAAGGTGGTGTTCGCCACCGAGACCCTCGCGCTGGGCATCAACATGCCGGCCCGGACGGTCGTGCTGGAAAAGCTCGAGAAGTTCAACGGCGAAGCGCGCGTCGCGATCACATCGGGGGAGTACACACAGCTCACCGGCCGCGCGGGACGCCGCGGAATCGACGTGGAGGGCCACGCGGTCATCCAGTGGACCGAGGGCCTGGATCCCCAGCAGGTCGCTGCGCTGGCATCGCGACGCACGTACCCGCTCAACTCCAGCTTCCGCCCGACCTACAACATGGCCGTCAACCTGATCGACCAGTTCGGACGGGCACGGGCGCGCGAGATCCTGGAATCGTCTTTCGCGCAGTTCCAGGCGGACCGCGCGGTCGTCGGCCTCGCCCGCAAGGTGCGGGAGTCGGAGGAGACGCTGGCCGGCTACCAGAAGGCCATGACCTGCGATCGGGGCGACTTCACCGAGTACTCCGGCATCCGCAGGCAGCTGAGCGATCTGGAGGGGCTGAACCGCAAGGACGCCAACGCGTCACGCGCGGCGCGTGAAGCGCGTCAGCGCGAGATCGGGGACCTGCGCCGCCGCATGCAGCGCCACCCCTGTCATCAGTGCCCGGACCGGGAGCATCACGCGCGCTGGGCGGAGCGGTACTGGAAGCTCATGCGGTCGGTGGAGAAGATGCGGCAGCAGATCGACACCCGCACGGGCACGGTCGCGCGCATCTTCGACCGCGTGGTCGATGTGCTGACGGAGCTGGACTATGTGGAGGTGACCGGCGACGGCACGACGGTGCTGACTCCGGCGGGCAGCACCATGCGACGCATCTACGGCGAGCGCGACCTGCTGATCGCCGAATCGCTGCGCACCGGCATCTGGCGGGGCCTGGATGCCGCATCCCTGGCCACGCTGGCGTGCTGCCTGGTCTACGAGCCACGCCGAGACGAATCCGGCCCCGGCGAGCGGGGACTGCCGCGCGGCGCGTTCCGCACCGCGCTGGCCGCGACGCAGGAGCTCTGGCAGCGCTTGGAGGACCTGGAACAGGACCATCACCTCCCCGGCACGGAGACCGTCGCGACCGGGCTCGCCGAGGCGATGTACTCGTGGGCCCGCGGAATGCCGCTTGATCGGGTGCTGATCGAGGCGGACATGGCCGCGGGGGACTTCGTGCGGTGGGCGAAGCAGACCATCGACCTGCTGGACCAGCTCTCCCTGGTCGCCGACGCCCCGCTGGCCACGACTGCGCGCAAAGCACTGGATGCCGTGCGCCGTGGCATCGTCGCATACAGCTCCGTCTGAGCCGTGCCCGTTTAGGGTTGTCTCGTGCAACTCGCCGCTGCCCCGCGCCCGCTGCTGCCCCTCTGGGCGGCGATCGCGACGTCGGTCGCGGGCGGATTGCTCCTGACCCTCGCCTTCCCGGCTCTGGCCTGGTGGCCCATGGCCTTCCCCGCTGTGGCGCTGGCGCTGCTGGGCCTGATCGGGCGCAAAGTCTGGGCGTCGGCGCTGGTCGGCTTCGCCTTCGGCGCCGCGTTCTTCCTGGTCAACCTGCTCTTCACGATGCGCTACCTCGGCCCGGTGCCGTGGCTCGCCCTCGCAATGCTGGAGGCGGTGATCACCGCCGCCGGTGCCATCCCGATCACGCTGGCATACCGGTGGCTGCCCCGCGTGCTGCCCGGTTCGGCCGGACGTCTCATCGCGCTGCCGGTGCTGGTGGCAGGACTGTGGACCCTGCGCGAGCAGATCGTCGGGTCGTGGCCCTACGGCGGATTCCCCTGGGGCAGGATCGGGATCACGCAGGCCGGCAGCCCACTGGCGCACCTCGCCTCCTGGGTGGGCGTGTCGGGACTCAGCTTCGTGATGGTGCTGCTGTGCGCAGCCGCCATCGAATACGTGCGGGTGGGACGCTTCCGCAGCCCTGCGACGGTCCTTCCCACCGCGATCGTCGCCCTGCTGTTGATGCTGGTGCCGCAGTTCCCGACCGCGGCGGCAGGGACGCTGCGCGTGGGGGCGGTGCAGGGCAACGGACCCACCGGGTACTTCGACCAGCGCGCTCCCGGGGCTGTGCTTCGCGCGCAACTGCAGGCCACCGCTCCGCTCTTCGGAGAGGAGATGGACGTGCTGCTCTGGCCGGAGGGCGGGGTGGATTCCGATCCCACCACCAACCCGGAGACCGCAGACGTCCTGGATGCGCTTTCCGATCGCATCGACGCACCGCTGATCGTCGCGGCGGTGACCGCACGCGATGGCGAGTACTTCAACACGTCGATGCTGTGGCGGGCAGACGAAGGCGCCGTGCAGATCTACGACAAGCGGCATCCCGTGCCGTTCGGCGAGTACGTGCCGGACCGGGCGTTCTTCGAGCCGTTCGCACCCGACCTGATCGGACTCATCCAGCGCGAGTACACACCCGGCACCGCGGCACCGTTCTTCGACCTGTCCGGCGTGGGTGTGGGGCTCGCGATCTGCTTCGACGTGATCTATGACGACGTGATCTGGGACGGCGCGCAGGCAGGCGCGGAGGTCTACATGTTCCAGACCAACAACGCTGATTTCCGCGGCACCGACGAGAACCTCCAGCAGCTGGCGTTCGCGCGCATGCGCGCCATCGAGACCGGCAGATCCGTGGTGAACCTCTCCACCGTGGGCACCAGCCAGGTGATCGCCCCGGACGGGGCGACCATCGACGGGCTCGCGGCCGATGAGGCCGGCCACATGCTCACGAAGGTCCCCCTGCGGACCGGTCTGACCCCCGCCGTGGTCGCGGGGGAGGCTATCAAGACCGTGATCGGCTGGGGGAGCCTGCTCGCGCTGATCGTCGCCGGCGTCCTCACGCGCCGGCCCGCACTCCACCGCGGCAGAGCGGCCGGGGACGCGAAAACGCCGGCCCCCGCAGGGACCGGCGTTCCGGGTTGACGATCAGGCGCTGAGCTTGGTGGCGTCTTCGCCGGATCCGCGCCGGGCGCGGACGAAGGCGAGGCGCTCCTCGAGCAGCTCCTCAAGTTCAGGAATGCTGCGACGCTCCAGCAGCATGTCCCAGTGAGTGCGCGGGACCTTGTCCTCGCTGTGGTCGACGGTCGCGGTGCCCTCGCCGATGCGAAGCAGGGCCTCAGCGCCGCAGATGCGGCATTCCCAGGCCTCGGGGACCTCCGCGTCGACCGCGAAGGTCAGGGTGGTGTCACGTTTGCATGACGTGCACTGGTAAACGTGTTGTGCGCGTTCATGGAACACGACGCCCTCTTCGCTCTGTAAGCTCTGGGCGCCGAGTCGTATGCCGCGCAAGCTGCGGTCTGCCATTTTGTGGTCCTCTCGTCGCTGTATAGGTATAGCGCTGTGACCTGAGCGGATCATCCGAACCGCGCCCCTCCCAGCGTCATTCACAGACGATGCTCAGGGCAGGATGCTCAGGGGTGGGTGGGTGGGGGATTGTCGCCCTGGAGGACCTCCAGGGCGAGGTCTGCGCGGTCGGTGACGAGGCCGTCCACGCCCATCGAGACGAGCCTTCGCATGTCCCGGGGGTCGTTCACGGTCCACACGTGGACCTCGACGTGATGGCGGTGCGCCGCTGCGATCAGCCGCGGCGTGACGATGCCCCACGAGCGGTACCGCTCGGGCACCTGCAGCGCATCCACGTCCGCCAGAGCTCGCGCCACGAGCCCGGACGAGCGGGACGCCAGAGCGCTGAGCACGCGCCCGATCGTCGCGCTGCCGGCCGATGTGGCCGGTCGCGTGCCGGGTGCCGCCGACGTGGCCGCGGCCAGAGCGGTGCGCCGACGGACATCGGAGAAGCTGGCCAGAAGCACCCGGTCTGCGTACGGCGCCACGATCCGACCGACCTGTACCGCGGCATCCTTCGCCTTGACGTCGAGGTTGAAGCGCGTATCGGGAAAGGCGTCGAGCGCCTGCTCGAGCGTGATCATGCCCCCGCGGCCTTCCAGCAGCGAGTCGAGTTCAGCGCTGGTGACGTCGGCGATCCGGCGTCGGTCGCCGGCGACGCGGACCAGGTCGGCGTCGTGAAACAGCACGACCCTCCCGTCCGCGGTGAGATGACAGTCCGATTCGATGTACTCAGCTCCTGCTGCGTGCGCGGCCGCAATGGCCGCGAAAGAGTTCTCGACCACGCCGTCGGCCACGTCCGCCGCGGTCAGCAGACCGCGGTGGGCGAGCACCCGGGGTCGTGCGGCGCCCGCGAACCAGCCGTGCGTCACGACGAGGTGGGCCTGGCGGGTTCCTCTTCGGAGGTGGGCCGCTTGGCGGCGGCCTCGACGACGCTGCCGGCGAAGGCGGTGCTCATTCCCTTGAGCGCTTCGGTGAACTCGCTCGGGATGATCCAGAGCTTGCTGGACGCGCTGTCCGCGATCTTCGGAAGCGTCTGCAGGTACTGGTAGGCGAGCAGCTTGTCGTCCGGGTTGCCGAGGTGGATCGCGCTGAAGACGGTCTGGATCGCTTCGGCCTCGCCCTGCGCGCGCAGAACGGCCGCCTGCTTGTCGCCTTCGGCGCGCAGGATCTCCGCCTGCCGGGCACCTTCGGCGGTGAGGATGGCGGACTGCTTGGTGCCCTCGGCGGTCAGGATGAGAGCTCGCCGGTCACGTTCGGCGCGCATCTGCTTCTCCATCGAGTCCTGGATGCTCACCGGCGGGTCGATGGCCTTCAGCTCGACACGGCCGACGCGGATGCCCCACTTGCCGGTGGCTTCGTCCAGCACGATTCTCAGCTGACCGTTGATCTCGTCGCGGCTGGTGAGCGCCTCCTCCAGGTTGAGCCCACCGACCACGTTGCGCAGGGTGGTGGTGGTCAGCTGCTCGACAGCGCCCAGATAGTTGCGGATCTCGTAGGTCGCCGCGCGGGGGTCGGTCACCTGGAAGTAGATCACCGTGTCGATCGAGACGACCAGGTTGTCCTCGGTGATCACCGGCTGCGGCGGGAAGGACACCACCTGCTCGCGCATGTCGATGAGGGGACGGACGCGGTCGATGAACGGCACCAGGATGTTCAGGCCCGGCATCAGCGTCTTGTGATAGCGCCCGAGGCGCTCGACGACTCCGGCCGTGGCCTGCGGGATGATCCGGATCGAGCGGACGATGACGACCAGAACGAAGATGAATACCGCGATGGCCAGCAGCCAGCCGATGGCCGTCGGGATGAAGCTCTCGGGGGTCATGCGGTCGGTTCCTCTTCCTGGGGGCGGACGTACGCGGTGGCGCCGTCGATTCGGCTGACACGGATGACCGTGCCCGGCTCCAGCTCGGCTCCGCGGTCGGGGCGGGCGGTCCACGTGTCGCCGTTCGCGAGTTTCACCTGACCGCCGTGCGGTGTCACCGTCGAGAGCACCTGTCCGGACAGTCCCACCAGCGCGGCCACGTTGGTCGGTGTGGGATCCTCACCGCGGCGCAGGCGGCGCAGGAGCGGCGGCCGCAGAAGCAGCACCAGCACCGCCGCGACGACAGCGGCGATGATCACCTGCAGCCAGACTGGTGCGCCGATGAGGTCCGAACCCAGCCCCGCGATGCCGCCGATGCTGAGCATCAGGAACGTGAAGTCGAGGGTCAGCATCTCGATCACGAGGAACACCAGGATCAGGACGAGCCACCCGATCCAGGCGAATTGTTCGATGGTCTGGATGAACTCCACGGCATGCCTCCCTGTCGCTCGAACCTATCATGCGGGCCTCCACTCCAGGCCGAACCGCGCCCGCCCGGCGGCGCCCCGATTGGTAGGGTCGAGGGGCGCCCGCGCACCGCGCGCGGAGGCCGCGGCATCCGCCCGATCAGCGCTTTCGCACCCTCCTGGAGTCTCCCGTGACCGACCCCCTCATCCCTCTCGCCCCCGGCTCACTGAGCGGGAAGACAGCACTCGTGACCGGCTCGTCGCGGGGAATCGGGGCCGACACGGCCCGCTATTTCGCGCAGGCCGGCGCGGATGTCGTCATCAACTACCGCAACAAGGCGCCCCGGGCGGAGAAGCTCGCTGCGCAGCTGCGCGAGTCGGGCGTCGAGGTTCTGGTGGTGGGCGCCGATCTCACGGATGCCGAGTCGGTGCAGGCGATGTTCTCCGAGGTGGAGCAGGCCTTCGGCTCCCTGGACATCCTCGTGCTGAATGCCTCCGGAGGCATGGAGTCCGGGATGGGGGAGGAGTACGCGCTCCGACTCAACCGGGACGCGCAGCTGCAGGTTCTGGACGCCGCGCTTCCGCTGCTCTCGGACGGGTCGCGGGTCGTGTTCGTCACGAGCCACCAGGCGCACTTCATCCGGACCACGCCCACCATGCCGGAGTACGTCCCGGTCGCCCTGTCCAAACGGGCGGGGGAAGACGCGCTGCGTGAGCGCATCCCCGAGCTGGACGCCCGCGGGATCGGATTCGTCGTCGTCTCCGGCGACATGATCGAAGGAACCATCACCGCCACGCTGCTCGAAAGGGCCAACCCCGGCGCGATCGCCTCGCGCCGGGAATCGGCCGGCAAGCTCTACAACGTCGGCGAGTTCGCGGCCGAGGTGGCCCATGCCGCGGTCGATCCGATCCCGCCGGCCAACACGCGCCTGGTCGGGGACACCACGTCGTTCGAGGGGGAGTGAGCATGGGACCCGCAGACATCGAGAAGCTCATCTCGGTCGGCCGGCCTGACCTCGCCCCGGATGGATCGTTCGCCGTCTTCGCGACATCGCGGCCCGATCTGACCGCCAACCGTGCCGTCGGCCAGCTGTGGCGCGTGGATCTGCCGGACGGCCAGGCACGCCGTCTCACGCGCGGCACCGCGGACCGGTCACCACAGCTGTCCCCCGATGGGGCGCGGATCGCGTTCCTGCGCGGAGATGACCGAGGCAAGGCACAGCTCCACGTGGTGGACGCCCGCGGCGGTGAGCCGGTGCAGGTGACGGCTGCCCCGCTCGGGGTGGACGCATTCGACTGGTCCGGCGACGGCGCCACCCTCGCCTTCTCCGCGCGCGTTCCCGAGCACGGTCGGTACGGGAGCGTCGACGGCCTGGAGTCATCGGCCGAGGCCCCGCGTCGCATCACCGGGGTGCGCTGGCACTCCAACGGCCTGGGGTACCTCGCCGACCGGCCCGCACAGCTGTTCGTCGTACCGGTCCCGGCCGTGGACGCGGAGCCCTTCTACGAACCCGCACCCGCCGCGCTGCCGGACGGCGCAGACAAGCCGGAGAAGAAGGTCATCCCCGCCGAGCCCGTTCAGCTCACGCACGGGGCGGCATCCCGGACCGGCGCAGTGTTCCGCGACGACGAGGTGCTGACGGTTCTGGACGAGATCGAATCGGACCACCGGGATCTTCGCTCGCGTCTGATCGCCGTGCGCGCCGACGGCTCGGGGGAGCGCGAGCTCATCGACCGGACCGCCGCGCTCTCGATCTCCGAGGTGGCCGTCGCCGAGGACGGGATGATCGCCGTGCTGGCCGCGGACGTGGGGGAGTCCGGAACGGACTTCGTCGCAGCCGCCACGTCGCTGTGGCTGCTCGAGCCGGACGGCCCACGTCGGCTGACGGATCCCGAGACGATCGACCTGGGTGAGGTGGGCAGCGTCATCAGCCCGGTGGGCGAGGACTTCCTCGTGCAGGACCGCACCCGCGGGCGCGTCCGTCTGCTGCGGGTGACCCGCGACGGCGTGACCACAGAAGTGCTCGGCGGCGACGTCGAGGTCCTCGGATCCGCGGCCGCGGGGGAGCGGGTCGTGGCCGCCGTCGCGACCCCGGAGGCACTGGGGGAACTGCTGCTGGTGGAGGGCGGACGCACCCGCGCGCTGACGTCCTTCGGCAACGCGGTGCCGGTCGTCACACCGCGCGAACTGACCATCACGGGCAGGGACGGCTATCCGATCCACGGCTGGGTCGCCCAGCCTGCGGGAGAAGGACCCTTCCCGGTTCTTCTGCAGATCCACGGGGGACCGTACGCCGCATACGGCATCCACCTCTTCGATGAGACGCAGGTGCTGGTGGATGCCGGTTACGCGGTCGTGTACTGCAACCCGCGGGGCTCAGCGGGCTATGGGAGCGAGCACGGCCGCAGCATCCGCGGGGCGATGGGCACCCTCGACTTCGCGGACGTCATCGACTTCCTGGACGGAGCCACAGCGCAGGACGCGCGGCTGGACCGCGAACGCGTCGGAATCATGGGCGGCTCGTACGGCGGCTACCTCACCGCCTGGGTGATCGCCCACGATCACCGCTTCGCGGGGGCCATCGTGGAGCGGGGTTTCCTGGACCCCGTCTCGTTCCAGGGGACCAGCGACATCGGCTCCTTCTTCGGAGACGAATACGTCGGGACCGAGGCGGACGCGATCGCCCGGCAGAGTCCGATGGCGGTGGTGGGCGAGGTGAGGACACCCACTCTCGTCCTGCACTCCGAACTGGACTTCCGCTGCCCGCTGGAACAGGCGACCAGGTACTACTCGGCGCTGAAACGACAGGGGACCGAGGCCGAGCTGCTGGTCTTCCCCGGGGAGGATCACGAGCTCACGCGCGCCGGCCAGCCGCGCCACCGCGTCGAGCGCTTCGAGGCGGTGCTGGACTGGTGGCGGCGGAAGTTGCCGGTCACCGATCGTCCCTGACGACTGAGACGACAGAGCGCCCCGGGATCCCGGGGCGCTCTGTCGTGATGCCGGACTAGATGTCCTTGCTGGCGAAGGTGAAGGCGCGGATGATCTGGATGACGCCGAGCACGATCAGGGAGATGCCCAGCAGCCACCACAGCACCAGGGCGCCCCAGATCGGGGAGAAGAACAGCACGATGCCGGCGATGATGCTGATGATCGCGAAGAAGACCGTCCAGCCCTTGGATGCGGCCATATCCAGCGTGGACAGCGCGACGATGCCCTCGACGATCCACATGATGCCGACGAGGAAGCCCAGGAACAGCGCGAGCCATGCCGTCGCTCCTCCCAGGTTCAGGAACGCGACGATACCGGCGATGACGAACAGCACGCCCAGGGCGATGTGGCCGACTCGCGACCAGCCGCCTCGGGTCTTCGAGAAGATCCCGAGGCCGGCGTATACCAGGCCGGCAGCGATCGCATAGATCGCGATGATCGCGGTGACGACCATCGCGGTCTTGTCCGGCCAGGCCAGGATGAGGATTCCGACGATCAGGGACAGGACGCCGCTGATGCCGAGGGCGGTGCGGATGCCGTTGACGAGGGATCTTTCCGGCGCGAATTCTGTGGACATGAGGCATCCCTTTCTGGGAGATTCCTGTGAGGTGCGGCTCAGCTTAGACCCGGCGGGTGAACTCGCGGCGTCCACGAACGCGGCGTGTCCGTATCGCAGCCCTCAGATCCCGAGGGCCGATCCAGCGCGAATTCGGGCCGAGAGGATGGGCTCGACCGTCACGTCCGCACCGGAACGAGACTGAACGGCCAATTGCCGATAATGCACATTATGTCAGCTCAAAGGAATGCAGCGGTGTTCCCCTATCCGATCTCACACCGCGACGTGCCCCGCCGGCACGGTCCGGTCACCGCGCGAGGAATTCGGTGACGACGGGGCCGAGTGCGTCAGCGTCGATGTCGTGGCTGTGACCGGCGAGCTCCCGATATGAACCGTGCGCAAGTCGGCGGCTGAGGTTCTCGGCGGCGTCGGTGAGGACAGACGGACTGTCTGATCCCGCCACCACCAGTGTGGGGATGCCGACTCTCCCGGGCAGGTCCGGGTCGGAGGCGAGAAGAAGAACCTCGTATTCCAGGGTCGGTGCGACCCGGACCAGCTCGGGCCAGAAGGGCGCGTGGCGGATCTGCGCGACCACCTCCGGCGGTATGCCGACGATGCGGATCTGGAAGAGTTCCACCGCGGCATCCGGCCGCCCCTCAGCGATGAGCGCCCGGATCTCCCCCGCGCTCCGGGTGAAGAAATCGCGGCTCCTGCCCGTCAGGGGGAAGGGCGGCTCGTACAGCGCAAGGCCGGTGATGGGAAGGCCGTGCTCGGCGGCGGCGAGAGCGAGGATCGCTCCGGACGAGTACCCGAACACGGCCGATTCTCCGCCCGCTGCAGCGATCAGCGCGGCGAGATCCTCGATCTCACGCTGGATCTCGTACGGCGCGGTGTCCCCGCTCTGTCCGCGTCCGCGTCGGTCGTAGTTGAAGACCGTGAACCGCTGCGCGAGGTGCACGGCCAGCGACGCGCCGGCGGACCTGGTGTTGAAGGCGCCCAGGACGAGCACCAGCGGCGAACCGGATCCGGACTGGTCGAACCGGATCGATGTACCGTCTGCCGACTGCACGGCACTCATCTGTCCTCCTCAGCTGGTGATGCGAGGGCGCGCGCATAGGCGTTGAAACGGTCCAGCGAACTGAGGAAACCCACCCGCGCATCCTCCGTCATCGCATGTGGCGGGACGAGCGTCTGACGGATGTGGACGTTCGTGCGTCCGTCACCCGTGTCGATGAACAGCGCGGTCGTGACCATGCCCGAATCGATGTCGGCCCACACCAGCCGTTCCGGTTCGGCCACCTCGCGGAAGACCGCGCGCATGCAGTACGAGCTGCCGTCGGCGTCGTTGACCATCGTGGTCTCGAAGGCACCGCCCGGTCGGGCGTCGACGACGATGCCCTCCATCGGCGCGCTCGACCCTCTCGGTCCCCAGAAATGCGTGAGGTGCTGCGGATCGATCATGCACCGGAACACCAATTCCCTGGGAGCATCGAAGGTGCGGGAGATGGTCACGTCGCCAGCGGATGCCGGACGCCGCGACTCAGCCGGAAGGCTGCTCATCGCGCGGCCTCTCCCCCGGCTTGCAGATCGCGAAGGTGCTCGTCGAGCTGATCGAACCGGTCCGACCACACCCGGCGACTCTCTTGGATCCAGCTCTCTGCCTCCGCGAGGGCGGAAACGTTCAGGCGACAAGGACGGAACTGAGCGCGTCGTGACCGGGTCACCAGCCCGCACCGCTCCAGCACCTTGATGTGCTTGGAGACCGCCGGAAGAGACATCGCGAACGGCTCAGCCAGTTCGTTCACCGTCGCATCTCCTTCGGTCAGGCGGCCGATGATCGCGCGCCGGGTGGGGTCGGCGAGGGCCAGGAACGTTGCATCCAGGTGAGCGACGGACATACCGGTACTATACCCGCAGGTTAATTAACCCGCAAGTAAAGTGGCGCGCATTCTCCCCCGCACGGCGATCACGGGCAGACCCGGACCTGACGCCCTTCGAACCCGACGATGTCGCCGAGCTTCAGCTGGCGCCCGCGGCGTCGATCGACCTCGCCGTTCACGCTCACGTAGCCGTCGATGATGGCCTCTTTCACGTCTCCACCGGAGTCGAGAATCCCCGCGAACTTCAGGAACTGCCCGAGGCGGATGACGTCGCCGCCGATCGGGACGTCTTCGATCGGTGCCGGTTTCGTCATCCCCGAATGGTAACCGACCTGGGGTCGGCGCGGATGCCGCTCCCCCGGCCGGCTCACTCGTTCAGGTGGTCGGGCGCGTGCTCCATCATCGGCGCACAGCGTCAGCGCGGTCCTACCTACGGTCTCGATGTGGACAGAAGCAGAATCGCCGCGGCGACGGCGGGCAACCATGCCACCACCGGGCACAGCTCGGCGGCCAGCAGCAACGCGGCGGTGGCGGATACCGCGCCGACCGGCAGCGCCACGACGGACAGCACGCGCAGTCCCTGCCCGTGCGCGCTGCGGACCGCGAGATCGTGCATCGTGGTGGTGAGCGTGCCGGTCACGTAGGTCGTGGTGACCCCCTCGATGTCGGAGAGCTTCTTGGCAGCCACCGTCTGCAGCGCCAGCGCCGCGGCGGACAGGCTGATCACGATGCAGCGCTCCACCATGCCGACGTCACCGCGCAGCGCCGCCCAGATCGCGACGACGAGGGTCTGCAGCACCAGCGAGGGCAGCACGAGACGCCGCAGCGTGTGCCGTTGCGTTACCGGCAGTGCGCCCGTCGGGACAGTGAGCCGAAAAGCCGCGTACAGCACGCCCACGAAAGAGACGATCGCGATGAGTGCCGTCACGAGGGTCTGCGCGAACTCGGGACGGCTGAACATGCCGATCAGCACCAGATTGCCGGTCATGTTCGCCGTGAAGATCCCGCCGAGAGCGAGGAACGCGAACGCGTCGGCAGCTCCGGCCGAGAAGGACAGCAGCACCAGCACCGCATGAACGCGCCGCACCCGCCGCGCATCCACCGAGACGACGCGCTCCGTGGCCATATCCGTCGCTTCTCTCCTGATCCGCGGGTGGAGCGGTGCCGATCGATGGGGTGGCGCCAAAGTAGCAGGTCAGCCCTTGCCTCGCCACAGCGCCGCAGAGCCGAGCGGCGCCGATCACTGCCCGGGCGTCGTGTCCTCCAGCCAGGCGATCGTACGGGTCAGCGCCTCCTGCGCTTCCGGCAGGTCCAGATGGAACTGGTACTCGTGGCCGAGCTGCGGCTCGTGCGGACCCGGCCAGAACAGCTCGGTCACCGGAACGCCACCGGATACGGCGAGAGCCCGGGGCGGAGGCGAAACGGCGCTCCGGCCCGGGCCCCCCGCGGCTCTCAGGTGCTGCGGACTCAGATCGTATCGTCGGTGGAGCTGGTGGACTGACGGGTGACGCGCTCGTTCGCGGCCGGGTCGACCGCTGTGCGGGTCACCGTCTCGCTCGAGCGCTTGCGCATGAGCAGGATGATGCCGACGATGAAAACCAGCACCCCCGCGCCCATGAGGATGTACCCGATCAGATCGAGGTTGATCCATTCGAGTTCGACGTTCACGGCGAACGCGAGGATCGCTCCGATGACGAAGAGGACGACTCCTGCTCCGATGCTCATGGCACTTCCTTTCCGATGGACGCGGCGCGTCCCAGCGATAACACACTGGCCGAGGCGGTTCTCCGGCGGCAAGGGGTTGACACGGGTTACCCGGCCTGTCGGCTGTCCGCCGTCCCGGTTATCGTGGCGCCATGCCACGCGTCGTCTACAACACCGCAACCACCCTCAACGGCTTCTTGGCGGACGATCAGGACTCGTTGTCCTGGCTGTTCGCGGTGTCCGGGGCGGCCGAGGCCGAGTCGGACTTCGCGGGATTCCTCGCCGGCGTCGGCGCGCTGGTGATGGGCTCGACGACGTACGAATGGATCCTGCGCCACGACGATCTGACCGAAAACCCGGAGAAGTGGGGATACCGTGACGTCGCCGCGTTCGTGCTCTCCACCCGGTCGCTGCCAGAGATACCCGGCGCCGACATCCGCTTCCGGGCGGGTGATGTCGGCGCGCTCTGGGATGAACTGTGCGCCGCCGCGGGCGAGCGGGATGTCTGGCTGGTCGGGGGCGGCGACCTGGTCGGTCAGTTCGCCGACGCCGGTCACCTCGACCAGATCCGGGTCTCGGTCGCACCCGTCACACTGACCTCCGGCAAGCCCTTGCTTCCCCGCCGCCTGGAGTCCGATCGGCTGACACTCGAATCCGCGCGCGCGTCCGGCCAGTTCGCGGAGCTCGTCTACTCGGTGCGCTCAGGAGCCTGACGGCTCGATCACGACGAAGTCCGGGTACTTCGCCACCCGGCCGTCGCCCGAGGAGGTGCCGGTGAGCCTGCGCTGCACCCACGGTCCGAGGTGCTCTCGATAGTAGGAGGAGCCGCGCATGCGCGCGCCCGGCGGCAGCGGGGGCAGCGACCACCACTCCGGTGGCGGCTCCATCCCCAGGGCGGTCAGCACGCGCGCGGCGACCCGGTGATGACCGCGGGAATTCATGTGCAGCCGATCCTCGGACCAGTAGGCGGGCGTGGACAGCTCGCGATCCGGCCAGTTGAAGGCGCGGACGATATCCGTGCGATCGACGATGCGGGCACTGACCGCCTGGGCGAGGAGATCTCCGCGCCGCTGGATGAGCCTGCTCAGCGGCAGTTGCGCCGACGGATTCGCGCCGGACAGCAGCAGCAGCTGCACCCCCTCCTCGTCGCAGCGCTCGATCACCCGGCTGAACGCGTCCACGACGTGTGCGATGGAGGTGCGCGGCCGGATCATGTCGTTCCCGCCGCCGTTGAAGGACAGATGCGTCGGTCGCAGGGCGAGGGCCGGTTCCAGCTGTTCCGCGACGATCGGCCAGGCGAGCTTGCCGCGGATCGCCAGGTTGGCGTACTCGATCGGTGCCGCTGTGGCATCGGCCCAGCCCGCGGCGACCAGATCCGCCCAGCCTCGGACGTGACCGTCCGGGAGTTCGTCGCCGACTCCCTCGGTGAAGGAATCGCCGATGGCGACGTAGCGAACGGATGTCACTCCCCCAGCCTAGGTGCGCACGCAGTCCGATCCCGGCGGCCGCCGGCCGAGCAAGATCCTCACCGATCGTCCAGTGCGAGTCCCCGGCGGTCCACGAGGCCCCACGCGGCCCCCGCAGCGATCGCGAAGAAGGCCGCGAAGACCACGAACAGCAGCGGCGCACCACCCGACGCGAGCAGGACCGGCACGCTGAGCGGAGCGATGATGGACGCGATCCTGCCCACGCCGGCAGCCCAGCCGGACCCCGTGCCACGCAGCGAGGTCGGGTACATCTCCGGCGTCACGGCGTACAGCGCTCCCCACGCACCGAGGTTGAAGAAGGACAGCGCCATCCCCGCGCCGATGACCATCGCCTCGCCCGTCGCAGTGCCGAACACCACGGCTGCCGCCGCCGATCCGATGAGGAACACCGACAGCGTCAGGCGGCGTCCCCATACTTCGATCAGCCATGCCGCCACCGCATATCCGGGCAGCTGCGCGAGCGTGATGATGAGCGTGAACCCGAAGGAGCGCACGAGGTCGTATCCCTGCGAGACGAGGATCGAGGGGATCCAGATGAAGGCCCCGTAATACGAGAAGTTGACGCAGAACCACACCACCCACAGACAGGCTGTGCGCAGACGGAACTCGCGCGCCCACAGCGCGGTCAGGCGCTCTCGCGAGGACAGCGCCGCCGGCGGCGGCTCATCGGGCTGCACGTCCAGGACGGCCGGCGGCGTCACACCCGCGGCCGTCTCGAACGAGCGGACGACGGCGTCGGCTTCGGCATGACGACCGCGGCGGGCCAGCCAGCGAGCGGACTCGGGCAAGCCCCAGCGCACGATGAGGGCGTACGCGGCCGGCAGCGCCCCGAACGCGAACGCCCAGCGCCAGCCGTCGTCCGAGCCCGGGATCACCAGGAAGCCGATCAGCGCCGCCGCCGTCCAGCCGACCGCCCAGAACGCTTCCAGGATCACGATCAGCCGACCGCGGATGCGGGCCGGCGCGAACTCGCTGACATAGGTGGAGGCGACCGGCAGCTCCGCACCGAGACCGAGACCGACCAGGAAGCGCAGGATCAGCAGCGCCGCAAGCCCACCGACCAAGGCGCTGGCGCCCGTGGCGACGCCGTAGACCAGCAGCGTGACGGCGAACACCTGCCGGCGCCCGAACCGATCCGCCAGCAGACCGCCCAGGCTGGCACCGATCGCCATTCCGACGAATCCGATCGAGGCGATCCAGGCCGTCTCGCCGGGTTGCAGCTGCCATTGCACCGCCAACGCGGCGATCACGAAGGAGATGAGCCCGACATCCATCGCATCCAGTGCCCAGCCGACCCCGGAACCGGTCAGGACGCGCAGGTGCCGGCGGGTGAAGGGCAGCCGGTCGAGTCGCTCCGAGAGCGGGAAGGTCCGGGCGGGAGCATCCGTCATGCAGTCATGCTACGGATGCCGCGGCCTTCCCGTCACTGCTCAGGACAGCAGGTCGTGCACCAGCGGTCGCACGCGGGTGCCGTACAGCTCGACCGAGCGCATCATCTTCTCGTGCGAGAGGGTGCCGGTGGAGAACTTCATGTCGAACCGGGTGCTGCGCAGCGCCCGCACGGTGTCGGCGATCTTCCGTGCGACCGTCTCGGGTGAGCCCACGTACAGCGCCCCCTCCGGGCCGACGTCGTGCTGGAAGCGCATCCGGCTGTACGGCGGCCATCCCCGTTCCCGGCCGATGGTGTTGTTCATCGACTCGAAGCCCTCGTAGGCCTCTTCCCACGCCTGCTGGTCCGTCTCGGCGATGTGGCCTGGAGAGTGCACTCCGATCGGGAGCCGATCGCGCCCGAAGGAGTCGAGCGAACGGTGGTACAGGTCCACGAACGGACGGAAGCGCGCGGCAGGCCCGCCGATGATCGCCAGCATCAGCCCGTATCCGTAGCGAGCCGCCCGGACGACGGACTCCGGAGTGCCGCCCACGCCGACCCAGGCCGTGAGGCCGTGCTCGGTCTTCGGGAAGACGTCCGCGGCGGTCAGCGGTGCCCGCATCGAACCCTGCCACGTCACCGGCTTCTCGGTGAGAAGCTGCGAGAACAAATCCAGCTTCTCCTCGAACAGCGCCTCGTAGTCGCGCAGGTCGTAGCCGAACAGGGGGAAGGATTCGATGAAGGATCCGCGTCCGAGGATCACCTCGGCGCGTCCGTGGGAGACGGCGTCGAGTGTGGCGAAGCGCTCGTATACGCGCACCGGATCGTCCGAGGACAGCACGGTCACCGCCGTCCCCAGGTGGATGCGCGTCGTGCGGGCGGCAGCGGCGGCGAGGACGATCTCAGGGCTGGAGATGGCGAACTCGGGTCGGTGATGCTCGCCCACGCCGAAGAACGCGAGGCCGACGTCGTCGGCGAGCACCGCCTGGTCCACGACGTTGCGGATCGTCTGCGCGTCGCTGAGCAACTCGCCGGACGCGTCCCGCGTCACGTCTCCGAACGTGTCGAGTCCCAGGTGGAGTTCAGTCGGATCGACATAGGTCATACCCCGCACGTCCTTTCCATTCGCATGCATAGGAACACTGCCCCGCCGGCGCGCATTCCCATACCGTCCGGAGCGGGCGAGCGTAGGGTGTGCGCGTGAAGAGGTTCCACGATCGCGCGGATGCCGGCAGGCAGCTCACGGCCGCGCTCGCGCCGGTGGCCGATCCGCGGGCGATCGTGTTCGGCATCCCCCGCGGCGGGGTGGTGGTGGCCGCCGAGGTCGCGCGGGTGTGCGGTCTTCCGCTTGCCGCCGCGGTCGTGCGCAAACTGGGCGCTCCCCACCAGGAGGAGTACGCCGTGGGGGCAATCGCCGACGGCGTGAGGATCCTCAATCCGGATGCCGTGCGCCATGGCGGTGTGACACCCGAGCAGCTCGCCTCGGTCGAGAAGTCGGAGCGCGTCGAGCTGGAACGCCGGACCGGTTTGTTCGCGGCATCCCTCCCCTCCGTGAGCGGCAGGACCGCGATAGTGGTGGATGACGGGATCGCCACCGGATCCACCGCGACGGCGGCATGCACGGCTCTGCGCGCGCACGGTCCCGCCCGGATCATCCTGGCGGTGCCGGTCGCGCCGGCCAGATGGCTCCCCGATCCCGACGTCGTGGACGACTTCATCTGCCTGCACCCGGTTCGGGACTTCTGGGCCGTGGGGCAGTTCTACACCGACTTCACCCAGACCGGCGACGGGGAGGTCGCGCGACTCCTGTCCCGCGACCTCCCCGCCCCAGAGTGAGCCGATTCAGCTGGCCAGCGCTGAGCGGAGGGTGTCCAGGCCGACGCCGCCCACGTCCAGGGCGCGCTTGTGGAACGTCTTGATGTCGAACGCGTCGCCCTGCGCCGCCCTGGCGTCGTCGCGGATCTGCTCCCAGATCCGCTGACCCACCTTGTAGGCGGGGGCTTGCCCCGGCCAGCCGAGATACCGGTTGACCTCGAATTGGACGAACTCATCCGACATGTTGACGTTGCGGCGCATGAACGCCAGTGCGTAGTCGGCATCCCACGTGCCTCGCCCGTCCGGGCGGGGCTTCTCGAGGTGGACACCGATGTCCAGAACCACCCTGGCGGCCCGCATGCGCTGCCCGTCCAGCATCCCGAGCCGGTCTGCCGGGTCCTCCAGATAGCCGAGTTGCTCCATCAGGCGTTCCGCGTACAGCGCCCAGCCTTCGGCATGGCCGGATGTTCCGGCCAGCAGGCGGCGCCACGAGTTCAGCTGCGACCGGTTGTACACGGCCTGCGCGATCTGCAGGTGGTGGCCTGGGACGCCCTCGTGGTAAACGGTGGTCAGCTCACGCCAGGTGTCGAACTCCTCGACGCCTTCCGGCACGGACCACCACATGCGTCCGGGCCGCGAGAAGTCGTCGGTGGGTCCGGTGTAGTAGATCCCGCCTTCCTTGGTGGGTGCGATCATGCACTCCAGCCGACGGATCGGCTCGGGGATGTCGAAGTGGGTCCTGCCCAGCTCGGCGATCGCCCGATCGCTGGTCTCCTGCATCCAGCGCTGGAGTTCCGCGGTGCCGTGCAGTTTGTGCGAGGCGTCCTCGTCGAGGAAGGCGACGGCTTCTTCGACGGACGCGCCCGAACGGATCTGATCGGCGATCGACTCCTGCTCGGCCACCATCCGGGCAAGCTCTTGGACGCCCCAGTCATAGGTCTCGTCCAGATCGATCGTCGCTCCCAGGAACCGCCGGGACTGAAGAGCGTACAGGTCTCGTCCGACGGCATCCTTGTCTGCGGCGACCGGGGCGAGCTCCGTGCCGAGGAACTCGGCCAGCCCGTCGTACGCCACGCGGGCGGCGTCGGCGTTTTCGGACAGTGCACGCGAGAGGGACGTGGGCAGCTGACCTTCCGCGGGGGCGGCTTCGCCGGCGAACGTGGCGAAGAACCCCCCGTCGTCGGTGTAGCGGGCGATCTGCGTGATGACCTCCACGACCTGGCGGCGGGCGGGGACGGTGCCCTGCGCGATCCCCTCGCGCAGCGTGGTGATGTAGCCCTGGATCGCGGCCGGCAGAGCCTTGAGGCGGGTGGCGACGACGGACCAGTCCTCCGCGGTGTCGGTGGGCATCAGGTCCAGGACGGAGCGGATGTCCTGCACCGGGGAGGCGATCACGTTCATGTCGCGGAGATTCCACTTCGCTTCGTGCAGATCCAGCTCCAGGCGCAACTCGCGGCTGAGGTCCTCCTTGGTGACGACATCGATGTCGTCCACCGCGGTGGCGGCATCGAGCGCGCTCAGGGTGCGGCGGGCGTCGGCGATCAGCCGCTCCGCGCCCTCGGGCGTGTAGTCGCCGTACCGGTCGTTGTACTCGGTGCGCCCGATGTACGTGGCCACCGTGGGCATCTGCTCGGCCAGAGTGTCGACCCAGGCATCGGCGATCGTGTCGATCGGCGTGGGGGTGCGTGGTGCATCTGTCATGCCTCCGAGCCTAGGCAAGGAGCAGCGGGCGACCAAGCGGACTAGTGACCCGCTTCGTTCCAGTCCGCCCCACGGCCGATCTGGACATCCAGCGGTACGGTCAGGCTGGCCGCGTCGCCCATGCGCTCGCGGACGATCCGCTCCGCGGCATCCCACTCCCCCGGGGCCACCTCGACGACGAGCTCGTCGTGGATCTGCATGAGCACGCGGGAGCGCAGCTGAGCGGCCGAGAATTCGTCGTGGATGTGGAACAGCGCGATCTTCATGATGTCCGCGGCGCTGCCCTGGATGGGTGCGTTCAGCGCGGCGCGCTCGGCGTTCTCGCGCAGCACCCGGTTGGGGCTGGACAGATCAGGGAACGGGCGACGGCGGCCGAAGATGGTCTCGGTGTACCCGTCGATCTTCGCCTGCTCCACGGACGAGCGCAGGTAGTCGCGTACCGCGCCGAACCGGTTGAAGTACTCCATCATCAGCTGCTTGGCCTCGGCCTGCTCGATCCGCAGCTGCTTGGACAGACCGAAGGCGGACAGGCCGTAGACCAGGCCGTATGACATCGCCTTCACCTTCGTGCGCATCGCCGGAGTGACGTCCTCGGGGCTGACCCCGAACACCCGTGCACCCACGAATCGGTGCAGGTCTTCCCCGGAATTGAACGCTTCGACCAGGCCGGGGTCCTCCGACAGGTGCGCCATGATGCGCATCTCGATCTGGGAGTAGTCCGCCGTCAGCAGCGTCTCGTACCCCTCGCCGACCTCGAAGGCGGCCCGGATGCGGCGGCTCTCCTCCGTGCGGACCGGGATGTTCTGCAGGTTCGGGTCGGTGCTGGAGAGCCGCCCGGTCTGGCTGCCGGTCTGCACGTAGGTCGTCCGGACGCGGTGATCGGGTCCGATGGCGCTGTCCAGCGATTCGATGATCTGCCGCAGCTTGGTCGCTTCGCGATGCTGCAGCAGCAGGTCCAGGAAGGGGTGCGGGTTGGACTCCTGCAGGTCCGCGAGCACCGCGGCATCCGTGGAGTAGCCGGTCTTCGTCTTGCGCGTCTTGGGCAGTTGCAGCTCCTCGAACAGGACCTCCTGCAGCTGCTTCGGAGAGCCGAGGTTGACCTCTCGGCCGATCGCGGCGTACGCGTCCAGCGCGATCGCGTCCGCGCGGCGGGTCAGATCGGCGGCGAAGTCGGAGAGCTTCGCGTGCGAGACGGCCACGCCGGCCAGTTCCATGTCGGCCAGTGTCAGCAGCGTCGGCAGCTCGATGTCGGCGAGTACAGCCTGCACGCCGGCCGGAAGCTCCACCCGCAGGGCGTCGGCGGCACGCAGCGTGAACCAGGACAGCTGTCCGGGCGTTGCACCCTCGGTCTCGGGAACGAGCTGGGTCGGGTCGGCTTCGGGCAGCTTCTCGCCCAGGTAGCGGTCCACCAGATCCGACAGGGTCTTGTCGGGGAAGCTGGGGCGAAGCAGCCACCCCGCGATGGACGTGTCGAACGCGAGCCCGCCGATGCGGATGCCGACCCGGCGGAGCGCCTTGACCTGAGGCTTGGCGTCGCTGAGGACCTTGGGCGAGTCACCGGACAGCCACGGGCTGAGCTCGGCGGCGACGTCGGCCGTCCAATCGGCTTCGACGACCGCGTCCGCGGTGGCCAGCCCGACGCGACGTGGCAGTCCGCCCTCCAGGACGAGGGTCACGCCCACCTCGTCGGCGGCATCCGCAGCCCACGCCGCCAGCTCGGGTGCGGGCAGCTGCGCCGGGACGGGCATGACGACCGGCGCCGGCGCCGTCGCGGTGCTCGTCGCCTCATCGATCCCGGCGGCGTCGAAGACGCGCGGGAGCAGGGTGCGGAACTCGAGGCGGGCGAAGATGTCGCGCACCGCCTGGGCGTCCATCGGCCGGGCAGCCAGTTCGGCGGGGGTGACCGGGAGCTCGACGTCGCGCAGCAGCCGGTTCAGCTGGCGATTGCGCCGCACGTCCTCGATGTGCTCGCGGAGGTTGTTACCCACGACGCCGGTGACCTTGTCTGCGTTCTCGAGCAGCGCGTCGAGCGAGCCGTATTGCCCGAGCCACTTCACCGCCGTCTTCTCGCCGACCTTGGGCACACCGGGCAGGTTGTCGCTGGTCTCGCCGACCAGCGCCGCGATGTCCGGATACTGCTCCGGACGCACGCCGTAGCGCTCGATCACGGCTGCGGTGTCGTAGCGCTTCAGCTGGGAGACGCCCTGGACATTCGGGTACAGCAGCGTGATGTCGTCGTCGACGAGCTGGATGGTGTCGCGGTCTCCGGAGCACACCAGCACGTTGTAGCCCAGTTCCGCGCCCTGCGTGGCGAGCGTCGCCAGGATGTCATCGGCCTCGATGTCCTCCTTCTGCAGCACCGTGATACTCATGGCGGCCAGGCAGTCCTGCAGGAGCGGGATCTGCCCCTTGAACTCGCTGGGCGTCTCGGAGCGGTTCGCCTTGTACTCGGGGTACTCGCGGGAGCGGAAGGACTGGCGGGACGTGTCGAACGCCACCGCCAGATGGGTGGGTCGTTCCGCCTTGATGAGGTTGATCAGCATCGCCAGGAACCCGTAGATCCCGTTCGTGTGCTGCCCGTCCTTGGTTGTGAAATTGTCGACGGGGAGTGCGAAGAACGCCCGGTATGCCAGCGAATGGCCGTCCACGATCAGGAAGGTAGGCTTTGCGGAGTCCGTCACCCTGACAGCCTAGTCAGGGCGGAGGACAGCAATCCGACGAGTGCCCGAAGGCGAGCGATGACCGACCAGCCTGTTGCAGACACCCAGCGATCGGCCCGGGCCGCCCAGCGTGGAATCGGAGCCCTGGCCCAGAAGATGGGCATGGAGTTCCTGGAATTCTCGGTCGATCGGTGCGTCGCGACGCTGCCGGTCGAGGGCAACACCCAGCCGATCGGCCTCATGCACGGCGGCGCGTACGTGGTCTTGGCGGAGTCGCTCGGATCGATGGCCGCGAACCTCCACGCTGGACCGGGCCGACTCGCGCTCGGCGTCGACATCAACGCGACCCACACGCGTTCCGCCGCGTCCGGGCTGGTCACCGGAGTGTGCACGCCCATCCATCTCGGTCGGAGCCTGACGGTGCACGAGATCGCCGTCAGCGACGATCAGGGACGACGGCTGTCCACCGTCCGGATCACCAACATGATCAAGAGCGCACCGCCGGTCTGAGCTGCGCTGTCGCGGCGGGTCAGCCCTTCTTAGGCGCCAGCTGCTCGATGATCGCCTTGGCGACGTCCTGCATCGTCAGACGCCGATCCATCGACGCCTTCTGGATCCAGCGGAAGGCCTCGGGCTCGGACAGGCCCATCTTCTCGTTCAGCAGGCCCTTCGCGCGGTCCACGAGCTTGCGGGTCTCGAAGCGCTCAACCATGTCGGCGACTTCGGCCTCGAGCGTGATGATCTGTTCGTACCGGGCCAGCGCGATCTCGATGGCGGGCAGCAGGTCGTTCGGTGTGAACGGCTTGACCACGTAGGCCAGCGCGCCGGCTTCGCTGGCTCGCTCGACCAGCTCCTTCTGGCTGAAGGCGGTCAGGAGGACGACGGGCGCGATGTGGTTCTTGCTGAGCTTCTCGGCGGCCGAGATGCCGTCCAGGTGCGGCATCTTCACGTCCATGATGACCAGGTCGGGTCGCAGCTCGGTGGCCAGCTGAACAGCCGTCTCACCGTCGCCGGCTTCGCCGACGACATCGAAGCCGTTGTCCCGAAGGATCTCGACGATGTCGAGCCGGATCAACGACTCGTCCTCCGCAACGACAACTCGTCGGGGCGTGGATGCCGGTGAACCGGTCGCCTGCTCTTCCTCAGTCACCATTGAATCCTACGGTATGGTCGTTCGCGGACGTGCCGGAGCCGGTGTGGCGGAATGGCAGACGCGGAGCACTCAAAATGCTTTGTCCGAAAGGGCGTGTGGGTTCGAATCCCACCACCGGTACGTTGAAATGTCTACGTTCTTGGCGAGATGCATGCGTCTCGCCAAGAATGTCCTCTCGCTACAGCGCTGTCTGTTGGTTGTTGTTGTCTTGTAGGGGCATCTCTGGGGATCACGCGGTCGCGCCCTCCCGCCTGGCCCGTCGAGAGATCAAGCAGTGGCGTACTCCCCCATGCGGTTAGTCGACGCGGCCCCGGTCGCATGTCCTCCCGATAGGAACACTCAAGGCAGAAGTTGGCCATCAGGTCGGAGCATCCGGCATCGCACTCGCGCTGCTGAGACTGAACGAGGCAAACCGTGCCCGCCTCGAAACGCGAGGGTTCCGCACCATCCGGCTCGCCGACGATCCTTTCCCCACGACGTCGTAACCCCCTGCGGGCGCGGCTCGACCGAGCGACGCCACTCCAGACCAGCTACACCCTGGCGATATCGCCGCCGCGGAGGGCAATTCGCATCCAGTGCGGCGAGAGTCGCTCGGTGCGCACGGTCAGGTGCAGGAGGTCCTGCGCAACGGTCTTGCCGAGTCGACTGGCAAGAGCCGTGAGCTCTCCGATCGGTGTGGCGGATTCCCTTGACCGTCAGCCCTTCACGGAAGGTCGTTGCAGGCACAGCGCATATACGCCAGCGCCGAACAGCAGCATCCCGAGTCCCAGCCAGAGCGCGTCAACGGGTGCGGCCCCGTGATCAAAGCCCGGTCAGGGATCCGCTCCCCCGACTCAGACAGTCGCGTTGACCGGCCGCTCAGTCATGAGGCGCGGTGCGGCTAGTGGCATGAGTCCTCCCGCAATCTCCACCGCGACACAGGCTCACGCCGGCTGGCCCTCCTGCGCGACGCTCTCGCGTCACAAGACGGAAAGAACGCTGATAGCGGCGAGCACCACCCATGCCAGGTAGGCGAGAAGGCAGAACCTGTCGGGCCATCCGATTCGGATCTTTGGCGAGCCGCCTTGCCCGTGGGCGGGGGTAGCGGCGATGAGGAACCACACCAGTCCGGCCAACGGAACAACGGAACAGATCACCAACGTCCAGCCAAGCGCGGGCCCCACCCCGACCCCCGCGAGCAGCGCGGCAGGGGGAAAGCCGGCCAGCAACACCACACCCAGCACCGTGTGCGCCCTGCCCACTGGCGTGGCATCAGCGCGCGGAGTCATGATCGGATCGGCGTCGATGAACGCGGCACCGAGCGCGCCGAGGGCGACGGCTGCGAGGCCGATCGTCCACGCGCCGCCGAACGGCCACAAGGCGACGCCCGTCGCCGAGAGGCCTATGGCCATCGTGACGAAGGCGAAGCGCATGACCCACCCGTGCCGCCCGAGGGAGTACTCGCTGATCATCCGCCAGGACGGGTCATACTCGGGCTCGAGTACGTGGAGGATCGCGATCAGCCCCACGGTGAACCCGCCGGCGACGAGCGCCACAGTGGCGGCGATCTCCGCGACGCTCACGTGTGCGCAGCCATACCACCAACAAGCATGGGCCTCCCCTGCGCGGCACTCTATCCCGTTGGTAGCGCGCGGTCCCGTTGGTAGCGCGCGGGACGGGCCGAGCCACGTGGACCTCGCGTCGCGACGCGTGGTCAGACAAGATCGGCTTGTGCATGCCGCTCCTGCGGACGAAATTCGGGCATGAATGCACTACTCATCGGATACGCGCGAGTCTCCACCTACGAACAGGACCTGACCGCGCAGCGCACCGCCCTCGAAAAGCTCGGAGTAGATGCCAAATACATCCACACCGACCACCAGAGCATGCTGTCGCCCTGGAGGGCGAGACTGAGGGCATCCCTCTAGAGCCCGCTTTCGTCGCCTGACGTCGGCGTCTGAAAGTATTCGTATGCGAGCCGACCCGCGTACCGGAATGAACTGTGACGCGTGATCGACTGAACGAGCAAGTCGTCGGGAACGCCAAGCTCGTGCAGCAAAGTCAGCAGCACCAGCGCGGCCGTGACCTCCATGACGGCATTCAGCGCGTCGTTCGTGTGTTGCTCCGACGCACGCGTGTGCGCCAGCTTGTTCCTCGCGTCTTTCGCCGCATCCGCCCACTTCTCGCGATCCGGAATGAGCGCGGCCGCGGGCGCGTCGATCCGCGAGCACAACTAGATCAGGCGTTCTCTTAGCGTCGGATCGTTCCGCGGAATGCGCATCCCGACCCACGCGCGAAGGCGCATTCGGTTACCCGCCTTCGGCCGGCTCGCGGAACGCGTCGTCCTCGTTCGCCTCGCTCGACGCGAGCCCCGGCACCGACCCAGGCCTCCCGATATGGCCAGGGGGCCCACGGTGGGCGACGCGGCCAAGGTCACGCCGGCCTCCGAACTGACGATCACCGCCCGGATAGCCGGTGTGACGATCCGTAAACCTGTCCGAGTCGCAACCGTCGTCGACGAACGATGCGCGAGTGGGCTTCTCATATCGTCAGCCACGCGAGTTCTGCAGAAGCGCTGTTGATAACGCGCTGATATCGACGAGTGGCAGAACGGACATCTTACGAACGGGCACGAGCCCGACAACACAGGGAGTTGACATGAGATCTACGACTTCGCGGATGGCCTGGCTGCTCGCACCCGTGCTCGTGACGATTTCCGTGGTCGGCCTGGCGGGTCCAGCGACGGGCGGTCAGGAGCACGGCGAGACGGGCCCACCGGATGCATCGGTCGCGAATTGGGATGCCGTCGGCACACAGGCGTTCACGGCCGCCGCCCTGTCCCCGGCCGAAGGACATACCATCTTCGCGTACGTGGCGATCGCTGTCTACGACTCGGTGATGGCAGTCGAGGGCGGGTACAAGCCGTTCCTCGTGGATGCCGATGCGCCCGACGGAGCCTCGGCGGTGGCGGCGGTGGCGGCGGCTGCGCGGGGCGTCCTCGACCATTACCTGCCGGATCAGTCGGCGTCGATCGTCGAGCC
The DNA here is from genome assembly GCF_024623505.1 of Microbacterium sp. zg.B48. Classification (NCBI taxonomy): domain Bacteria; kingdom Bacillati; phylum Actinomycetota; class Actinomycetes; order Micrococcales; family Microbacteriaceae; genus Microbacterium; species Microbacterium sp. zg.B48. Next base: position 189,344 of record NZ_JANJFE010000002.1, on the reverse strand, counting down.
GGCTTACACCGCGGCCCTCGCCGCGATCCCGGACGGGACGGCGGAGAGCGACGGAGTGGCGATCGGTGCCGAGGTGGCGCGCGAACTGATCGCCTTGCGCGCGGACGACGGCTTCCGGGCTCCGGTGACGTACACGCCACCGGACCCGCCCGTTCCGGGGGCGTGGCTGCCGACAGCGCCGACGCCACCGGTCGGCCCGTACCTCGGTCTCATGAAGCCGTTCGCGCTCGCCTCGGCCGACCAATTCCGGCCGGCCGGTCCACCCGACCTCCGCGGCCGGCAGTGGGCGCGCGACTACAACGAAGTCAAAGAGATCGGTTCGAGCACCAGTACGACGCGAACCGCCGATCAGACCCTGGCGGCCAGGTTCTGGGCGGAACCGCCCGTCCAGCAGGCGCGTGGTTCGTTCCGCAAGTTCGTGCTCGACCACGAGCTCGATGTGGTCGGTGCCGCACGCTTCATGGCGATGATCTCGGTGACCTACGCGGACGCGCTGATCGCCTGCTTTGACGCCAAGTACCACTTCGCTTTCTGGCGGCCGATCACGGCTATCCGAGCCGGCGACACCGACGGCAATGCCAGGACGGCAGGCGATCCGTCGTGGTCGACGCTCCTCCCGGCGACGCCGAACCACCCGGAGTACCCGAGCGCACACTCGTGCATCACGCCTGCCGCGGGGTGGGTGATCGCGAGATTCCTGCCCGCTTTGCGGATCGACTTCACGATCCCCAGCGTGACCGGGCTCGGCGATCGTACGTTCGCGCGCCCCGGCGACCTGACGTACGAGGTCAGCAACGCCCGCATTTGGGGCGGCATCCACTTCCGCTCTGCCGTAGACGACGGCGTCGGCATCAGCATGCGGGTGACGTTCTGGGTGCTCGCCCACCACTTCCACCCATCGCATCGCTAGACACCGGGTTCGCTGGCGCTGGCGAGGTGCGAGATTACGCGGCGCGACTCAGGCGCCGTCAGAGATGCGCCGCCGGCGCGAACGGGCCGAGGGTGAAGCGTGTCGCGTGAGGGGCGCGGGTGCGCCGGGTCGATGTCCACATGGCGAGGTCGTTTCGTTCGATCGGTGCGCGACGGCTGCTCAGTCAGTGAAGAACACGCCGATATCAGTCGGATAGGGACGCTCGTCGACGCGCTATCACCTGTCTTGACGGATGTTGGCGTCGGGGTCACAGTGGCGTCATGGAGGTGCGCGTTCTGGGAGCGCTAACGCTCGACGACGGCCGGATTCCAATGGGTCGGCGGGATCGTGTGGTGATGGGTGCGCTCACGGTCCGGCTGGGCGCATCCTTGTCGGTCGATTCCCTCGCGGCGGCGCTCTGGGGCGACAGCCCGCCCCCGTCGTGGTCGCATATCGTTCCAGGGTGCATCATGCGGTTGCGCCGGCTTATCGCACCGGCCCAGATTGAAACCACCCCGCACGGGTATCGGCTGATCCCGGAGCACCTCGAGGTCGACGCCGAGCGGTTCGAGCTACTCGTCACGCGGGGCACCGAGCAGCTGGAGCTCGGTGAGCCGGAACGTGCGGCGCACACGTTCGCGGAGGCGCTCGCACTGTGGCGGGGCGAACCATTCATCGAGCTTCTCGACTGGGAGCCGGCTCAGATTGCGTCCGGTCGCCTGGAGGAGATGCGTCTAGGTATCGAGGAGCTGCTTCTTGACGCACGGCTGCAGGCCGGCGAGATTCAGGAGGTCGCCGCGTCGGCGCGCGGCCGCGTCGCCGAGGAGCCGTTGCGCGAGCGGCGCTGGGTGATGCTTGGCGTGGCGCAGTACCGTCAGGGTCGGCAAGCCGAGGCGCTGGCCACCGTGCGCCGGGCCCGGGCGCTGCTCGCCGCGGAACTCGGACTTGACCCGTGCACGGAGCTCGCCGAGCTGGAGCAGGCGATCCTGACGCAGGATCCCTGCCTTGTTTCCGACCAGGTGTTCCGAGTCGCGAGCCCGGAGTGTCCGTACTTCGGCCTGCCCCCCGCGGGGGCGGGCGACGCCGAACGGTACTTCGGTCGCGAGCAGGAGCTGGCCGGCGCACTGCGAGCGCTCGACGAGCACGGTGTGCTGCTGGTCGCGGGCTCATCGGGCGTCGGCAAGTCCTCTTTCGTCAGGGCCGGAATCGGTGAGCAGTTCCTCGCGCGCGGCATCGAGGTCGCCATCGTGACGCCCGGGGAGCATCCGATCGACGCACTCCGCAAAGTCGGACTCCCGGCCGGAGAATCGCTGCTCATCGTCGATCAATGCGAGCAGGCGTTCGCCGCGGACGACCCCGCCGAGGTAAGCGAGTTCTTTAGCTTCCTCTCGCGAATGGCATTCTGTGGGATGCTCGTCGTCGCGATCCGCGCCGACCGTCTCGGGGACCTCGCAGATCACGAAGGGTTCGCGCAGATCATCCAGTCCCACATGCTGATACTCACCGCGCTGAGTCCGGAAGGACTCCGGACCGTGATCGAAAAGCCCGCAGAGCAGGCCGGGCTCATCCTCGAGCCGGGCCTTGTCGAGATCCTCGTCCGCGACGCCAATGGGCGAACCCTTCCACTGCTGTCCCACGCCCTGCGTCAGGTGTGGTCGCGCCGTGAAGGGCGCGTTCTGACCGTCGACGGGTATCGGGCATCCGGTGAGATCGAGGATGCCGTCGCGAAGACCGCGGAAGAAGTGTTCGCCGCGCTCCCGCCGGACGGGGAGCGGCTGCTGCGCGACATCCTGCTCCGTCTAGTCGAGGCCTCGGCGGACGGCGCTGTGATATCTCGTCGGGTCGAGCGCACGCGGATTGCGATCGACGAGGCCCATTCGCAGATCGTCAATCGGCTGGTCGATGCGCGCCTGCTCACGACCGACGAGGAGTCGGTGCAGGTGTCGCACGAAGCACTCGCTCGGGAGTGGCCACGGCTCAAGGGCTGGCTTGCCGATGATGTCGAGGGCCAGCGCATCATGCGACACCTAAGTTCCACGGCCGCCGCCTGGGATGCGATGGGACGACCCGACAGCGAGATATACCGTGGCGGCCGGCTCGCGACGGCCCAGCACTGGCGGGATGCCGTCGATCCCGCACTCACGGCGGTCGAGCGAGAGTTCCTCGATGCCTCCGCAGCCCATGAGGCCGCAGGACTCGCGGGCTCGCAGGCGAAGCTGCAGAAGAAGCGACGGATGGTGCGCGGACTGTCCTGGGTATCCGCCGCCGCAGCCGCGCTCGCGATCGTCGTCACGGCAAGCCTCTCTTCGCGAGGTTCCAGCTCAGCCTCACAGACGAGCTCGCGACGCTCCGGGGGCGCGTCTCCGTGCTCGCGCGCTGCTTCTCGCGGTGAAGGCCATCGAACTCAGGGACGAGACGCCCGCCTCAGAGGGTGATGACAGCATCGAAGGCAGAAAAGCAGAAGCTAATCGGCGCGGCGGTCGATCGCGAGGCCGACCGGATCGCGGAGGCGCTGATGAGGGCCTTTTCAGTAGCAGCGCGAATAGCCCCGGTCAGAGACGGGCCGGGGCTCTCCTTGATCCTCGTCGGTTCGCGGCCCGCTGCTTAGGTTCCATCGATTTGTCAGGCCCCTGAGCCGTCGGGGTTCTTTCGAGTGCGGCCGCATCCGCCAGGACGCCATCGACCTGGACGGCCTAATCCATCTCGAGGCGAGTGCCCGGGTAGGGATCCCTCAGCGGGCGAATTTCGGTCGTCCTGACCGAATGTGCCCTTTGATGGGACGATCAATGGAGATTCGCCGCGCGCGTGCTTTGGCACGGTGCCTGTTGGTTCTGTCGGAATTGCTAGTGGCGGGGCAACTTGTCCGGCTAGACATCGGCTGAGCCCGGGGCCATACTTTCGGCCATGGGCGGAGGCGCCGGGCTGATACGGACGCCTGATCAGCGTCTGCGTGTGTTCGTCAGCTCAACTTTGCAGGAGTTGGCGCCGGAGCGTCGAGTGATTCGCGAGGTCATTGAACGTCTCGCGCTGTCACCGGTGATGTTCGAGCTCGGCGCTCGGCCTCACCCGCCACGGTCGCTGTATCGCGCCTACCTTGAGCAGTCCGATATCTTCATCGGCGTGTATTGGGAGTCATACGGATGGGTCGCGCCGGGCGAGGAAGTCTCCGGCCTCGAGGATGAATACAACCTCGCCCCAGATGTTCCCATGCTCATTTACGTCAAACGCAGCGAGCAACGAAACGGTCGCTTGGATTCTCTGCTCAGACGGATTCGAGAGGATGACCGCGCGTCGTACGTGGCGTTCGACGACGCGGAACAACTGGGGCCGTTGCTGACCTCGGACCTTGCAACCCTCCTGGCGGAGCGATTCGACGAGAGCAGTCGACGGCGACCGGTTCCCGCGCATGTCGTGGCCGGGGTGTCACTCTCCGAGATCTTGGACCCGCCCAGGCCGCTGACACGATTGATTGGCCGCGAGCGGGACATGCAGGCGGTTGTGCGTCTGTTGACCACCGACGGGCGCAGGCTCGTCACGCTCACCGGTCCGGGCGGCATCGGGAAGACCCGCCTTGCCCTAGCCGCCGCTCGAGACCTTGAGGCATCCTTCCCGGACGGCATCGCGTTCGTGGACCTTGCTCCGCTCAGAGATCCACGGCTTGTTATCTCGGCGATAGCGAATGCGCTCGGGATCAGGGACACCGGAGAGGCGCCCTTGCGAGCGAAGGTGACGCAAGCGCTTCTCCACCGTCAGGTGTTGTTGTTGCTCGACAATGTGGAGCAGGTTGTCGGTGCTGCCGCCGATCTGAGTGCTCTTCTCAACGCCAGTTCCGTCTCCATTCTTGCTACAAGCCGAGTCCTGCTTCGAATCGACGGGGAGCAGAGCGTTCCGCTGGCTCCGCTTGCATCTTCGGCTGCCGTTCAGCTTTTCCTCGAGCGCGCTCGCGCCGTCAAACCGGAGTTCGAACTCACCGATGACAACGCGGCCGACGTCACCGCGATCGTCACGGCACTGGACAATGTCCCACTGGCGCTGGAACTGGCGGCTGCCCGCTTACGTGTTCTTACGCCCAAAGTCCTCTTGGAACGGCTGGAGCGGGCGCTACCGCTACTAGTGGATGGCGCGAGAGACCGTCCCGAGCGTCAACGCACACTGCGGGCCGCGATTGACTGGAGCGCTCAGTTGCTGAGCAACCCGGAGCGGGACCTATTTCTCCGGATGTCGGTTTTCCGCAACGGCTTCTCGTTGGACGCGGCAGAGTGGATGTGCGAACGCTCGGATGCCGGAAGCGCGGTGGACCTGCTCGGGGGACTGGTCGAGAGCAGTCTGCTGCAAGAGCAGGACCGCGAGTCGCGGTCCTGGTTTTCGATGCTTGCGACCGTCCGCGAGTATGCGCGGGACGAACTCGAAAGCGCGGGCGACCTGCCGAAGTGTCGGCAGCGGCACGCTGAGTTCTTCTCGGCACTCGCTGCGCGTGCCGAGCCGCATCTCACCTCTGCTGGACAGAGCGCCTGGATCGCGAGACTGAACGACGAGTTCGAGGACATTCGCGCCGCGGCTGATTACTACCTCGCCGCCGGACAGCACGAGGCTTTTGCGGATCTCGTCTGGCCGCTCTACTGGTTCTTGTGGAGCACCGGACGCATGCGCGAAGCCGAAGCCTGGATAGCGCGGCTCACCGAGGTGGAGGATCAGCTGAGTGACCGGACTCGCTCCAGAGCCAAGCTGTTCAACGTGGGGATGGCGATCCTGGAGGGGCCTGACCCGAGCCGCATTCCCGAACTCGAGGACTGCATTGCCTATTTCCAGCGGGAGCATGACCTCCCTGGTGAATTTCTTTCGCAAATCGCCATCGGACTGCTCGAGTTAATGCGCGGGTCCTCGCGTCTGGACATCGCCGACCGGCATCTCCAATGCGCCAGAGAGATAGCGGAGACACTCGAAAGCCCCTTCCTAACGTCGATGGCACTGCATATTGCGGGGCAAGTCTTCCTGGCGCGCGGGGACGCGCGCGGGGCAGTAGAGATCTTCGAGGCGAGCCTGCAGGCCGCAAAGGACAGCGGAGAGGTGCTCAGCGAATCGGCGGCGCTATTTCAGCTCGGCTGGGCAATGTTGCTGCAGGGTGAAAACGTCAGCGCCAGCGAATTCTTCGTTCAGCAGATGCGAATCTCGTCGACTGTCGGGCACCAGCAGGGAATTGCCAATGGGCTGGATGGCATGTTCGCAGTTGCCGTCGCCGTCGGCGATTTCGAACGTGCCGGCCGACTGCTGGGCGCGGCGGACGAAGTCCGCGAACGCAAGGGTCTGCTCCCTCCCGCGATGTTGCCGTACCACCAGCGGGTGCTCGCGCAGGTCGAAGGATCACCCGCCAGCGAGGAATTTCAGATCGCCCGCGAGGCCGGTCGCCACGTGGACCTCGCCGAGGTGATTGAGCAAGCACTTGTCTCAGATCGGAGCAGCAGTTGATTTTCCCCGTTCTGATGCTGTCGGGCAGTCAGGGGTATCGACGGTGAGGTACCTGCTCGCGATCTGGGATGGCGGCGGGGCGACGCCGCCGAACCTCGGCGTCGCGCGAATCCTGGTCGAACGCGGCCACGAGGTCGTTGTGTTCGGCGACGCGACGCTCGAGGCGGATGTTGTGGAAACGGGTGCGACCTACCGGACGTGGCCGACCGCACCGCAACGGCGGTCGACCAGGCTCGAGGACGATCTGCTGAAGGACTGGGAGTGCCGCACACCGCTCGGCGCTGCTCGACGGATTCTCGATCGCCTGATCGCCGGACCATCGACGCGCTTTGCCGCCGATGTAACGGCCGCTCTCGATGACGAACAGTTCGACGCGGTGCTCGCGGACGGAATGCTGTTGGGAGCGCTGATTGGTGCCGAGGCGCGCGGTATTCCGGCCGCCACTCTGGTCGGCAGCGTCTACCTGGCGCCGTCGCGTGTTCGGCCGCCGATGGGGCGCATACCACCGGCCCGTGGTGCGATAGGGCGCATGCGCGATCGCATCAGCTTCGCGCTGGTCAACTTGCTTTGGCACGGGGGTATTCGCAGTCTGAACGATGCACGGGCCGACTACGGACTCGATCCGCTAGCTCAGCTGTGGGACCAGTGGGACCGCGCGGACCGCGTACTCATGCTGACGGCGTCAGTGTTCGACGATCCCCCTCCGGACGCACCCAACGTGCGGTACGTCGGGCCCGTTCTCGAAGACATCCCGACCCAGGGCGCCCTCGAGTTACCACCCGGAGATAACCCGCTCATCGTCGTTGGTCTCTCAAGCTCGTACATGGAGCAGTCGGACCTCCTCCGCCGCATCGCCCAAGCGCTATCGCAAATGCCCGTCCGCGGGATCATCACCACTGGGCCGGCAGTCGATCCGTTCGACGTCCCCGCCGCGGACAATGTTCTCGTCGTCCGAGCCGCGGCCCACACCGAACTCATTCCGAAGGCAGACCTCGTCATCACCCATGCGGGTCACGGAACACTGATCAAGGCGATCGCCGCGGGTGTCCCGGCGCTCTGCATTCCACTCGGCCGCGACCAACCCGACAACGCCGCCCGCGCAAAGCGCCACGGCGTCGCCGTCGTCCTGTCACCGCGTTCGGATGCCGCCACCATCACAAAAGCTATCCGTCAGATGTTGAGCGAGCCTTCATACCGAGCCGCAGCCGACGCGCTCGGCGCGCAGATCCGCGCGGAAATCGCATCGGGTGCTCTCCTCGCTGAACTGGAGAGCCTGCCCGCTGCGCACCATCTTCCGTAACGTCCGGTCGACCAAATCAGGCGGTGACTAATCGTCCCAAGCGGGATCCACATGCGCGACCGAAGCCGTTGCGCTGAGGGACCGACTTGCGAGCACATGTTTCGGACGCCCGCTAATCACGGGGTCGGCGATCGAGTCCGCTACGCTGACGAAACTGCGCGAGAGTGATCGCGGTCCACCTCACGCAGGAGGCTCCCAATGCCCGAGACCGCAACAATTCTCGCGTCGACATTGCGCAACGAAATTCCGGTGCCCGAAGAGATCGCGGCTCTGCTCGTTGAGGGCGAAGGGAGTCGCGTCGTTCAAAACCTTTCGCGACTCCGCAACCTTCACCACCAAGCGACTCATCGTCCGCGATGCCCAGGGCATCACCGGCAAGAAGGTCGAAATCTACTCGCTCCCTTACAGCTCCATCAACATGTGGTCCTCCGAGAACGCGGGCCGAATGCTCGACTGCGACGCCGAAATTGAACTGTGGACGCGCGCAGGTCACATCAAGGTGAAGCTCATGAAGGGCGCCGACATCCGTCGCATCGACGGCCTCCTCGCGTGGGCAGTTCTGCAGCCTCACTAACCCGCAGACTCAGCTGAGAACGGAAGATCGCGGATTCACGCCGTCCGCAGATGATCCGCTTTGGCGCTGTTCCTCGCCCTCACCTACCCGCCAGAAGCGCGGTCGAGCTACGCGTTTGCGAGCTCCACTAGCAACGCACTGGCGCCGCCCACTCGCATTCGTGGGGAATCATTTCCTTCGCTCGACGTAGGTCTTCAGGGACTTCATCGTCCGCTCGCTTTCGGCACCCGCCATCCGCAGAAGGATCGGCTGAACCAGCCGAAGCGCCCCGTGGGTCGTCAGTTCTCCGACTCTGGTGAGGTGCGTGCTTGTCTCGGCGGCCTCCATGTCATACCGGATCAGCGCATCGAGGCGGCCGGACGGCTTGCGCTGGTGGAACTGCAGTACCTGATCGGGCACGTCCGCGACGATTTCGCCCCGCATTCGGCCGAGCATGGTCGAGTCTTCGTATGTCAGCCGCGCCCCCACCTCCGGCGTTCGCATTCTCGTTCCGCGGTACACCAGGGAATGTCTGAGCCAGGTCGGATAGGCGTCGAGAGCACGGAGAGCCGAATAGACCTGGTGGGGAGACGCGTTGATATCGATGGTGTTCGTGATCCGGACCATGCGCCCCGTTCTACGCTCTGCCGGGCATCCGCGCCAGCCGGGCACCTCATTGTTCTCGTCGCGTCGACGCCGCCTTGACGCCAGGCGGCCCGCGCCGTGGGGCAACCACCCTGCATGCCTGTGCGACTCAAGCCGGGTGATGGCGCTCGAACCGATCCTCAACTGACGCTCGCGGATCTCTGATCGAGCGTTGTGTCCGGCACCAACGATTCGCGCATGAGGACCCTGATTCGAGCTGGCGCCGGCGGCAGGATCCCGGGACCATCTGAGGTGCTCAGCGTCCTGCTACGGCCGACCACCAGGCCGGCGCCACATGCGTATCACTGAGACCGACGGGTGGCCCCGGACTCGTCGGCTCATTGTGGGGGGCGCTCAAGAATCTGCCTCTCCAGCCACATCCACGCAACCTCCACGCATGCGCGCAAGTGGGCCGGATACGGGCGGCGAGGTAGGGGACCTGACAGGATCGGGAGATGGCCAGCTCGTTCTCACTCGTGACTCGCGCGAGGCTGCCCGTGGCGGAACTGTTCGATGTGTCGCTGTCCATCGACGAGCACGTGGCGTCTATGGCGAAATCCGGTGAGCGGGCGATCGGGGGTGTGACCCGTGGGTCGATCGCTCTCGGCGAGTCCGTGACGTGGCGCGCGAGGCATTTCGGGATCTGGTTCACGATGACATCGCGGATCACCAGCCTGCAGAGACCGGACCGGTTTGTGGACGAGCAAGTCCGCGGCCCATTTCGCACGTTCCGCCACGAGCACGTCTTCACCGGGGATGGCAACGAGACAGTCATGACCGACACACTGACCATCGGATCGCCGATATTCGGCCGGCTCGCGGAACGCGTCGTCCTCGTTCCCTACCTGCGTCGGCTGATCCAGCAACGCAACCACCACCTGCTCACCGCACTCAACGCGAACGCAGGCACCAACCCAGACCTGCCGACATGGCCAGCGGACGGGTCGACCCACTTCCGACGATCCGAAGTTACTGCGCTGATAGGCCACGGCGATCACGCGTGGGAGCGCGCGACACGAGACGTCCTGCGTTGGGCGGTGAAGACTCGCAGCGGGTTCGCCGTCGACGACACGCGCAAGGTCACGCCAGGCTCCGAACTGACCGTCACCGCCCGGATAGCTGGCGTGACCGTCCGCGAACCTGTCCGAGTCGAAACCGTCGTCGAGAGCGACACCCGCGTGGGATTCTCCTATCGCACGCGCCCCGGGCACCCCGTGTCCGGCGAGGAAGCGTTCATAGTGCAGCGCGACGAAGGAAAGGTGTCGCTCACCGTGCGGTCACTGACCGCGCCGGGTGACGAGCAGCCGTGGCGATCGTTGTACCCACTGCTCCGCATCGCCCAAATCATCGCCAGGCGCCGGTACCTTCGCGCTCTCCGCCCACCAGTTGAGCACTGAAGGACCCGCATAGGGGTGGGACTCGCGCGTGGATCCGATCGGATCGGACTGCGATAGTAGGGTGCCGATCGAGGTGCTCCGGAAGGGTGGATGCCGAAGGGAGAGCCGTGATCGCTGAACTGAACAGACTCGTCGCTCTGGTCGAGGATCATCTGACAGACGACCTCGATCTGGCGAGCGTGGCGTCCCCACTCGGCACGACCGAGTACCACCTGCGGAGGATGTTCTCGTCGCTGGCCGGGATGTCCCTCTCCGAGTACGTCCGCCGTCGACGCATGACAGTCGCCGCGGCCGAGGTCCTCGGAGGGGACGACTTGCTGGGAATCGCCGTGCGGTACGGGTACGGGTCGACTGAGGCATTCGGTCGCGCGTTCCGCTCGGTGCACGGCGTGAGCCCCGGCGATATCCGTCGACGGGGTGGCCCCCTTCGCACACAACCGCAGATCAGGTTCCGCCTGACCGTCGAAGGGATCACCACCGTGGATGCTCGCATCACCGACCGACCAGACTTCCGCCTCGTCGGGCACGTCGCCCGCGTGCCTCTCATCCACGAGGGCATCAACCCGCATATCCAGGCGCACATCGCTTCGCTCCCTATCGAGGAGCATGCCCGCCTCAAAGACCTGAGCAGCACCGAACCGGCCGGCCTGCTCCAGGTGAGCGCTGACGTCGATTCTGACTATACGGAGGGCAGCGAACTGACCTACCTGCACGGTGTCGCCGTCACCGACGCCACCCCGGTCCCGGACGACCTTGACACGATCGAGGTTCCGGCCGGCACCTGGGCGGTGTTCCGTACCGGAGGCGACTACCCCGCCGCGCTGCAGTCGGTGTGGGCCGCGACGGCGACGGAGTGGTTTCCGTCCAACCCCTGGCGGCTCCGTCCCGGGCCATCGATCGTCACAGTCCTCGACCGTTCAGACGACTTCAGCGCCGCCACGTGCGAACTCTGGCTCCCCGTCGAACGCGCCTAGTTCGTGCCGGGTGCCCACCCTCCTACGCCGCTGACCCGACCAAAGCGTTCAGGTCAGCCACGAATCGGGCGAAGCCGTTCCCGTCGATCGTGCTCAAGGGTTCGCCGAACCAACGGACCCAGATCACATCTACGTCCGCGTCGCTGATCCGCCCGTGATCGATCAGGTGACGAGCCATCGGCGCCGCCTCGGGGTTGTACTCGTCGGCCGGAGCGCCGTCATTGGCGCCAGGCTCGAGTCCGTATGGATCGAGGTCAGTGAGAAGCGCCAGCACGGCTGCGTTGATCGCCGTCCAAGACTGCCCATCTGAGGAGGAGTCCGCCATCAAATCGTGAGCAAGCGGGTCCTACCGCGTGCACTACGGTTGCTCCAACCGAAGAGATCAGGGTGCGATGAGGCGTGGCGGGACACGAGTTGGGTTGGCCTTGATGCTCGTGGGCATCGTTGCGGTGGGGGCGGCGGGTTGCGTACAGGGCGGTGCATCGGGAAGTCGACACAAGTTGTACGACAGCCTCGACTCACTGGCTCGGGATAGTTCGGCCATAGTCGTCGGATCCGTCACCGATCAGCGCGAGGAGAGCTCCGCGAGATTCACCTCGACGGTCTCAACGGTGGAAGTCACGAACACGCCGGCGGGCCCAGGCCTCGGCGAGAACCTCGACGCGGCGTCTGCGCAGGTAGCGGTAGGAGACGTGATCCAGGTCAGGCAGGACGGCGTCGACCCCTCGGTCCTGCAGCCGGGTCAGGAGTACCTGCTGTACCTGACGCCCAGCATGCTCTCCGGGGAGGAAGCCGCTCACTTCTTCATCACGGGTGCGGTCGCAGGGGCATACCTGAGGGAGGGCGATGATTTCAGGCGCGTCGCTGCCGACAGCGGCGACGACCTCCCAGACACGATCGAGATCGCGGGCGCGAAACGCTGACCGCCCCGGCCGGCGGCCTGCGACGGCCGTCACGACCGTCTTACGGGTTTTTGATTGCGCTACCGGGTTCGATCCGGAACACTCGACTCATACAGTTCGCCGGAGTACTTCCTGAAGATGCCCCTGACCCGCGCCGTGCTGCGGGCGGGCGGTTGTCCGATCTGCCATTCCCACTTGTGGAACTTTCCGCACAACCGACGATTGAAGACACGAACGCCCCGGCAATCACTGAGATTACGGGTTTCGAGGGGCAATCTCACCTCGCGGTGAGTCTCTCGTACACGCTCTGGCGCAATCCCGACGACCGCGCCGATCCCGTCAATCTCAAAGACCTTGACCCGGTCGAGCAGGAAGCCGTTGACGATGTCCCACCGTGGCCGCGGCCATCGTGGCTGATCGAGTACGTCGAGATGATGCGCTATCCCCAATTGTGGGAAGCGGTGAGAACGAGCTGGAACAGCGACGTTTCGGAGCACACCACCCTGGCCCAGCAACTCGTCGACCACACGAACTACATCCTCATGAATCAGTTCCGCAAGGAACTCGGGCTCGCGCCCGGGCCGACCGAGAACGGGCCATGGCAAGTGGGACCGTCTTCTGTCAACACCGCGGTCACGCTTGCTATCGACGGCAAAGACGTTCCGGCCTTCGAGATCGACACGGACCCCTTCGTCTATGCAATCGGCGCCCACGTCCGAAATGACGTCGTTGTCACCGTCGTGATCGCGCGCGAGCATCTCCCATACGTGCGCGTGACGCTGCGCACGCAGAGCGCGGCAACGGCCTAACCTGGCCCCCCTCCCCCGGATCCACTCGCGGGAATCCGCGAACCCATCGTTCACCGCGCGCAGACGACCGGCCTTCGCGTGGCCAGTGCGATGAGGCCACTACCGAACCATGAGTTCTGAGAACGTCATTGGCGACCAGTTCGGTGAGCTCGCGGCGCGTGGTTTGTGCGGCCGCCGAGCGGCCTTGGGAGGAATAGGGTGCCGCGGCGGATGCGGAGGTCGCGGACGGGGGGGGGGGGTCGGAGGTCCGCCTGAAGCGCCGGCTCCAAATGCGACGACCGTGCCGCGCAAGTCACGAAAGAGACCGGAGGCTGGAAGAAGCGCGATGCGTGCCGTCAAGAGGGTGGATCGGGCGAAACGTGTCACCGTCGTCTCCATAGAGCCATCCAGTAACGTTGCCCGACTGATCGTAGAACCGATTCTGCTCATACATCGAGCCGACGACCGCACCGGTCTGGCCGCAGATTGCCTCCATGAGCCACGCCTATGAGTTGCCGCCGACATCGGCTCCGCCGCGCTCGACCAACCCCCTGTTAGGGCAGTGACGTCCGCATGGTCGCAGGGTGGGTCGGTTCGTGCGGGCGTACGGTGGGATCATGTGGAGCCTGATCGCGCTGTTGTTGCTCGCGTGCCTCGGCGTGGCGGCCTTCATCGTGGGAACGGTCGTTCTCGTCGTGTTCCTCGCCCGCATGCATTCGCGTAGACGCGAGAACCCGTCGCAGGGCATCTGAGCAATTTCCCTCCCCGCCACGGTGCTCGTGCTCGTTCACGCTGCCCCGTCCGCGATTTCGAGGAGGGTTTTCGATGAAGCCACGTTGCCACGGCGACTTCGGGTCACAGAAGAAGGATCTCGATCCCGCTGTCGATGCGGACCTTATCCCAGTCCCGCATCTCGGGTCCCTGATCCGAGGTCAACGCGACCCGCAGCTGCTCGGGAAGCTAAGGATGAGAATGGGTAGACGACCCATTTGACCCCGGTGCGGTCGTCAAGCCAGCGATCGCGATCAGAGACACCACAAGCACGATCAGGCCACCGACCATCATCACGATGCGAAGGGCCTAGCCATCTCGCGCGGTGCTCTCAGCTTCAACCATGGATGAAGTGTGGTCGCGGCATCCGATCCACGCAAGCAATACCGGCGCACCCGCGACGCTCCGAGCCGCGCCAACGCGAACTGACGCCTTCGATGTCCAGAGGCTGGTTTCGTTTCTACCGGCTTGCTGCTCGCTGCCTCGCCACCGTCATGCGGACGTTGGTCGACCGCCTGTGGTCCGCCTCCCACTAGATTCGCGTGGTGGGTACTCTTCGTGGTGCAGCGTTGGCGCTTATCGTCCTCGTGCTGCCGGCCGCGCTGACCGGCTGTTCTATCGATTCGGTGATCTGGGGGCCGGACGGCGCCCGCGTGATCCAGATAACTGAGGAACTCGTCGACGCCATGGCCGACGGCAATTCGACTGATCTCATCTGTGCGGACTCGGCAGCAGAGCTCGGAGAACCGAGCGATTGGCTCGGCCTGTCGGCGGGCGAGCCCGAGCGCTTCTTCGCAGACTATTGGGACGAGCAGGTGCCGCTGGACCCTCAGTGGAACATCAACCTCGAGGGCCTGCCCGAGGGTCTGACACCCGGCTCCACCTTCCCCGGTGACGTGTTCTACAGAGAGACCGACGACGGCCTTTGCGTGATCGACATCGCATGGTCAACCCTCGTGACCGAGGGCTGAGTTCCGTCCGTATTGCGGGCTGAGAGTGCCTCCTCTGGAGCTCTCCGCCACGGCTGCGACCCGCGCCGCGGCAGCGACTGCAGGCCGTTTCACCGTGGGCCTTATGCCTCTGCTGCAAGCACATGCGCAGGTTTACGGTCGGGCTGAGGGCGAGGCGGAGTGAACTCGCGCCGCCTCATTCTCCTCGGTGACCCACTCAGGCAATTCACGGGACGAACGGGAGAGGCCATGAACGCATTCCAGGCCGATGGCGGCTTGACTCCGCAGTTTGCCCGCCCAGGAGAGGCGACGGTCGCTGCACGCCACGTCATCCCACAGCAGGAGTCCTTGCCGTCCACGGCCAAGCAGATCGTCGATGACGAGACGATGCTCGACGGCAACTCCCGGCTCAACCTCGCCACCTTCGTCGGCACCTGGATGGACGATGACGCCAAACAGGTGTACGAGGCATCCTTCGACAAGAACATGATCGACAAGGACGAGTACCCGCAGACCGCGGCCATCGAGGACAACTGCTGGCACATGCTGGCGAACCTGTGGAACGCGCCGGACGCGTCCCAGAGCATCGGCACGTCCACGATCGGCTCGTCGGAAGCCTGCATGCTGGGCGGACTGGCCTTCAAGCGGCGCTGGCAGCAGTCCCGCCGCGTCGCCGGCAAAGACACGTCCAAGCCGAACCTCGTGATGTCGTCCGCGGTGCAGGTGTGCTGGGAGAAGTTCTGCAACTACTTCGACGTCGAACCCCGCTTCGTGCCGATCAGCATGGACCACAAGACCCTCGACGGGTACGACCTCGAGAAGTACGTCGACGAGAACACCATCGGCGTCGTGGCGATCATGGGAGTCACCTACACCGGCATGTACGAACCGGTTGCTGAGATCGCAAAGGCGCTGGACGAGATCCAGGCCAAGACCGGCCTCGACATCCCGATCCACGTGGACGGCGCGTCCGGCGCGATGATCGCCCCGTTCCTGCAGCCGGACCTGATGTGGGACTTCCGCCTGGAACGCGTGCACTCAATCAGCACCTCGGGCCACAAATACGGGCTGGTGTACCCGGGCTTGGGCTGGGTGGTGTGGCGCCACACGCAGTGGCTGCCGGAGGACCTCGTGTTCCAGGTGAGCTACCTCGGCGGGCAGATGCCGACGTTCGCCCTGAACTTCTCCCGCCCGGGTGCGCAGGTGCTGCTGCAGTACTACATGTTCCTCCGCCTCGGCTTCGAGGGCTACCGCGCCGTGCAGCAGGCCTCGCAGGACGTCGCGAAATACCTCGCAGAAGGCATCGCCAAGATCGGCGCGTTCGAGCTGTGGAACGACGGCAGCGACATCCCCGTCTTCGCGTGGTACCTGAAAGAAGGGCACACGAAGAACTGGAACCTCTACCATCTGCAGGATCGGCTGCGCATGAAGGGCTGGCTCGTGCCTGCCTACCCCATGCCCGACGACTTGAGCGACCTGACGGTGCAGCGCATCGTGGTCCGCAACGGCCTCAGCATGGACCTGGCCGCCGAACTGCTCGAGAGCATCGAGACCGAGACCGCGTACCTCGACGCGCTCGAGTCGGCCATGCCCGTCGAGGGTCAGCACCCGGCCTTCCACCACTAGGCGGCGGAGATGTCGACCAACACGTCGAAGCAGACAGCGGATGACGCGGCGAAGGCCGCGTCGAATCATCCGCTCACGTCCCGCAAGGTCGTCACGAGCTTTTTGGGGGTCGGCCAGCTCGCGCTGCTGACCCTCGTGGTCGTGGCGAGCCTGCGTTCCCTTCCCGCGATGGCCGTATACGGGCTCGGGAGCATCACCCTCTACATCATCCCGGCCGTCCTGTTCCTCATCCCGACGGCACTCGTCGCCGCCGAACTGGCCACCGGGTGGAAAGGCGGCGTCTACGTCTGGGTACGGGAAGCGTTCGGTAACCGTTGGGGGTTTACGGCGGTCTGGCTCCAGTGGATCCAGAACGTCGTCTGGTATCCCACGCAGATCGCCTTCATCGCCGCGGCGCTCGCGTTCGTCTTCGTCGACCCGTCGCTGGCGAACTCCGGGTTGTTCACCGCGATCGTGATCCTCGTGCTGTACTGGGGATCGACGCTCATCACCCTGCGCGGGGGCAACCTCTTCGCCAAACTCGGCTCATGGGGAGGCATCCTCGGCACGCTTCTCCCGGCCGTGCTGCTCATCATCTTCGGCTTCATCTGGCTCGGCACCGGGCAGAAGAGCGAAGTACCGCTGGACGCCTCGGCGATCATCCCACCGTTCACCGGCATCGCGTCCATCGTGCTCATCGTCTCCAATGTGCTCGCGTACGCGGGCATGGAGGTGAACGCCGTTCACGTGAATCAGATGAAGGACCCCGGCAAGGGGTACCCGCGGTCGGTTCTGCTGGCGTCCATCCTCATCCTCGTCGTGTTCATCCTGCCGACGATCGCGATCTCGATCGCCGTCCCCGAGAAGGAGCTGGGGCTCACCAACGGCATCATGCTCGCGTTCCAGGCCTACTTCGACAAGTGGGATCTCGGATGGGGAACCGCGGTGGTGTCCGCGCTGATCGCAGCGGGCGCCCTCGCCTCCGTCATCACGTGGATCGCAGGTCCCTCCAAGGGCCTGCTCGCTGCCGCCGAGACAGGGCTGCTCCCACCGGCCCTGCAGAAGCGCAACAAGGCGGGCGTCCAGTCCGGAATCCTCATGCTGCAGGGCACGATCGTGACGATCCTTGCGGCGATCTTCATCGTGGTGCCCAACGTGAGCGCAGCGTTCGTCGCCCTCGTCGACATGGCCGCGGCGATCTACCTCATCATGTACATGCTCATGTTCGCCGCCGCGATCGTCCTGCGCCGCAAGGAGCCGAACGTCACACGCACCTACCGGGTACCTGCGATGAACCTCGTGGCCGGCGTCGGATTCGTCGGGTGCCTCGCGGCATTCATCCTCGCCTTCATCCCGCCCACCGGATTCACGGCGTTCTCGCCCGCGGTGTACCCGTGGATCGTGGGGTTGGTGATCATCGGGCTGGGCGCGCCGCCGCTGATCTTCTACGCGATGCGACGACCGAGTTGGGACCGCCGAGCGCCCGCCGACAAGGCGCTGCACGCCACCCACGATGAGGACGAGGCCAGCGCCGCACGTAGCCCTCGTGCGCCCTCCCCGCCGTGATGCTCCGGCCGACGGGCAACCGCGGGTCTGTCCGATAAGCCAGGAACGGCGGGAGCAGTGCGGGGCCTCGGCCCCACAGCAGCAGCAGCAGCAGACCACCTGACCATAGGGCCCACGACGACGAGCACCGTTACCCCCGGCGTGGCAGGCGACGCGAATTCGGCGCGAGGCCTTCCGTCCTGGTTGCGTTCAGCCACCGGCGTGCGCACAGCGGAACTGGCGCCTGGGTACACTCCAGGCGTGCGGATACGCCCGATGGACCTCGTGGACGTCTTGGCGTATCTCGTAGTGCTGGGACTGTTCATACAGCTGTTCCCGCAGGTGATCTCCGAATCGTTCCTTGTCGCTCTACTCACAGCCGTCGTGCTGAAGGTAGTTCTCGAGCTCGTTCTGTGGGTCAAGAAGCGGATCGTGTCTCGGATCCGTGGAGCGCAACGCCGATCGATCCGCATCCTCAACGTGGCTGTCCTTCTCCTGGTTCTCCCGGGAAGCAAGCTCATTGTTCTTGAGCTCATCGACTTTCTGTTCGGGGGCGCTGTGCACCTCGGCGGGTTCTTCCAGGTGAGCGCGCTGATCGTGGCGCTGATGCTGGCCCGGGGCGGAATTCGGCGGCTGATCGCTGACCCCGCCGGGCCGGCCGGTGGCGATGATGAATCTAGCGTGCGCTGAGGGACCGACTTGCGAGCGTCAATGGCTCTACCCGGGTTGCCTTCCGCTTGAAGAGCTTGCCCCAGCAGAGTGTGCGAGCTGAACCGTACCGATCAGGACTACTGCTGCACCCGCGAGCAGCAGCAGCCACGATTCGGGGTTCCATCCGCCGAGACCTGTCTCGTCCACGATGACGGCGTGGTTGTACGTCGCAGCGGCGCCAGCGCCGACGACCAGTACGCTCAACAGGATCACGCCGGCCGTCAACCCGCCTTCATCGTCGCCCGAGGCGTGCTTCGGAACGGATTGCCGACTGGCGCCGATCGGATACCGAAGTGATGGGTTCTGTGTGCGTCACGATGCCTCTCCCCCGTCATCCTGTCACCGTATGAAGCAGATCGCGTGGCGTGATCAGTCAACGTGCGGTCAGCCGCGGAGCGCCCGGAGGTATCTGCGGCGCGCGACAGCCCGCGCGATCAAGAGTGCGGGATAGAGCAACCGCCAGCGGAGACTGTCTTCGCTGAGCGTGGAGCGGTGTATCACCAAGTGCAGACGCGCACTCTTTGCGTTAGGAGCACACGCGGCTTCCCCGGATGCAGTTCAGTGTGCTTTCGCGAGGTCGTCCAAAGACGGTCTCGCCCGAATAGAGGTTCAGAACGAAGGTCGTCATGAACACCATCCGCACCGAGGGCTTCGGGTCCATCGAGCTTCTGCGCGCGTCGCTCTCCCTGGGGGTGTCGCCGGGGGATCTGGCGTCCATCATCGTGGACGAAGCCGAGCGCACGATCGCCGAGGCGGGCGGCAGCCGCCACCGCGCGATCGGTCTCGGGCTCAGGCGCATGCAGCGAAATCACCTTCTGACCGAGGCCGACGTGAAGAGGCTGGACCAGGTGAGTCTCGTCGTCTTCCGCGTCGAGGCGGACAAACAGTCGCCCGAGAAGGCCGCTGCCGTCATCGAGGGGCTCTACCGCGAGTCCCTTGACGATCCCACCGCGAGCGAGCTCGGCTCCACGATGGTCGGATCGACGTATTCCGCGCGCAACAGCACCGTGGCCCCGGCAATGGGCCTGTTCGGGATGCTGATCGGCGCGCTCCTGACAGGAGGCTCCGGCGGCATGCTGATCGGCGGACTCGTGGGCTGGGGTGTCGGCAAGGTCTGCGGCGACGAAGAGGATTGAGGTAGGGAAATGGCAATACTCAGGCTCGAATCGATCACGTGCCTCGGCCAGGCCGAGACATTTACGGACGAGCTGTATGTCACGTTCAACGGAACGAAGCGATCGTTGCCCAACATGACCAAGGGCCAGACCAGGTCCCTGAGCGACGAGTTCGAGTTCGACGGGGAGCGTGAGCTCAGTCTTTTCGAGAACGACGGTGACCATTGGTACGACCGGGACGACTTCATCGGTAAGCAGATGATCAGCCCGTCGCCGGCCGACCTCACGCTCCAGTTCAGCGGCAGCGGAAACGCGGGCGGCGCGCGCTACTCCCTGAGCGTGAGCGTCGACCCGCCGCCGCAGTCGGCCATCCTGCGCTTGCGATCAATCACCTGCAACCAGCAGGCCGAGACGTTCACCGACGAGCTCTACGTGACGTTCAACGGCGTGAAACGATCCCTGCCGAACATGACGCAGGGTCAGACGAAGGACCTTCGCGACGAATTCGTGTTCAACGGCGCGCGCGAGCTCACCCTGTTCGAGAACGACGGTGATCACTGGTACGACCGGGACGACTTCATCGCCAAGCACACCATCACCACCGCGCCCAGGGAGTCGACGGTGGGTTTCGTGGCTTCGGGAGGCAATGCCGAGAAGGCTGACTACTCGTTGAGCCTCAGCGTCACTCCCGTTCCGTGACCGCTCGTCGGTCGTGAGAGAAGGAGGGGTGTCATGCCGGTGAGGGAGAAGTTCGTGCGTTCAGGGGAATGGCGAACGCTCGAGACCTTTTGGAATGTGACCACCACGGCGTGGTTTCAGAAGCCCGAGGGTGCCGAACTGAAGATCCGGTACTCGGGGTGGTGGTTCGGTGCAGATCGACAGCGTCAGCGGCTCGATGGAAGCACCGTGAGGCGCCTGGTGGTCAGTCGCTGGTCGGTGTTCACGGCGCGGCTGCAGATTCGGGTGCAGAGCGACGGCACCGTCCTCTACGTCGTCGAGCCGGGCAACGTCGCGAATCTCCCGCCCGAGATCTCGTTCTAGCGCGACGTGGTCCGCTCAACGACCGGCGTCGGTCGCTTGTACTGGTTGATGACCTGGTCGTACTGGTCGTAGGACTTGTGATTCACCATCTGGCGGATGATCGCCTCGATGAGGTCGAGCACATCCCACCACTGGCGGCGTTCGCCGAGGCGCGACATCGCAAGAGTGCACGCTCACCGCGCGACTGACGCGCATCGCCCGCAAAGGGATCCCTCCTTGCAGAGAGGACGGAAAGAGGTGCTCGAGCGGTGATCAGGCTGACTGGTCGCTTGTGTCCTCGACGAGGGTGGTGAGCTCGAGGATCCGCGCTTCGAGGGCACGCAGGAGTGGTTCGCGTCTGGCCGTCTTCAGCGGTTCGCTGATGTAAGACTGCGCAAGTCCTGTGGCGACGAGGCCGGCGTAGCTGCTGTCTTCGATTTCGATGACGAGGTGACTGATGGCGTCGACGTCGTCGGCGACCATTGCGCGGAGAAGTCGTGTCGCGAGAAGATCTGGTCCGTCCATGTCTGTTCGCTCCCTTCGCTGCGGAATTCTAGGAATCGTTCTGGCATTGCTCAAGGGTGTCTACACCCCTGATGCGCGAGGGGTTTCCTCGTTCGGTTAGCGCTCGCATCTGAATCGTGCTCAAGAAGCGATTGCGGAGACATCGACCAGACTTCGCCTTCGCGGTCATCTCGGCGGGCACTTTGATCGCTCGCTGGCAATTCGGCCCGCAGGAGGACCCGCTTCCGGTCGATCCAGCGGGGAGTGAACAACATCGGCGCTTCGCGAAGGTGGGCCACGGTTTCGGCGAGTTCGAGCAGGGTGGATGCCGCATCCCCGACGCGCACGGAGGCTATTGGACCGAGGGCGAATCTGCCGGTCACCGCCCGGCCTGAGGTCGAGCCGTTCACGATTCGCGGGATTCGGATGAGGGTCCAGGCGAGATCGTCGGTTGCCCGAAGAAGTTCGCCGAGCGCCTCACCGTGGGCGAGCAGGGGACGGCAACGCAGCGCCAGGAAGGCCCTGACGACAGTTTTGGCGGGGTTTCCCGGGTCGCCGGGGAAGTCGATGTGGAAGCCTTGGAGCACGACAAGCCGGTCAGGTCCATCTGCGCGCATCGCCGTGACGATGTTCGCGGTGCCCGCGGAGATGCTCTCTGGTCCGCGATAGCCCCCGAGGGTGGAGACGACGACATCGGCCCCGGCGATCGTCCTCGCCACGGCATCCGCATCGAAGGCGTCTCCTGACACGACTTCGACGTGCGCCAGCGGAGAGCCCGGATCGGACCGCCCTCTCACGAGCGCTCGCACGGAGTGGCCCCGCTGCGTCGCAAGCTGCACCAGCGCTCCTCCGGCACGGCCCGCGCCTCCGAATACCGCGATCTTCATGGCCCGCTCCCTCTGATCGTGAGCCGAACCTACGTCCGCGACGCCGGCGGGCCAATGCCAGAAATCAGCCATACTGCGCACCGGGCGCGGTGATTACCCTGGTGTCATGACTGTCGGCCAGACGGAACGGGCGATCGAGAAGGTCGGAGATCTTGCGGCGACGTCGATGGACCTGGCGTCGTTCTGGCGCTCGTGCACCGAGGTCATCTCCGCTGTGGTGCCGCACTACTGGGCACCCTGCTTCTTCACCCTCGACCCTGCTTCGCTGCTGATCACCAGCCACTTCCACGAAGGTCTCGAAGAGTTCCCCGCCGCAGCACTCGCGCACGAGTACTACGGCGATGACGTGAACAAGCTCATCGACATCGTTCGCTCCCCAGGCGGGTTGTCAACCATCCACGAGGCCACGGACGGCGACCCGAGCAGCAGTCCGCGCTGGCAGTTCAACATGACGATGGGTGGAGATCAGGAGCTGATCGCACGCCTGCGCACGAAGCAGGGTGAGACCTGGGGCGCCCTCGGGCTGTACCGCGAGCCGGGCGCTCCGACGTTCAGTGAAGCAGACAAGCAGTTTCTGCGTGCGATTGGACCGAAGCTCGCCACCGGCGCGCGACGCGCGATGACGGTCGGCGAAGCGACCGACCCCGAGTCGCTTGAGGGCCCGGGGCTCCTGGTGATCGATGACGCCTGGGAAGTGTGTTCCGCCACCGCAGGAGCGGAGCATTGGCTCTCGCTACTGCCGGATGGCGACCGTAGGGTCGGGCGACTCCCGTCGGCTGTCGTCGCCGTGGCGGCGCACAGCCTGCAGCGCGTCACCGACCGCGGTCTCGTGACCGTCGCGTTCTCCCGGGTCCTCGCGGACGACGGTACCTGGATTCTGCTGCACGGTGCGCCGCTCAGCGGTGATGATCGGCAACGAGTCGCGGTGATCATCGAACCCGCGCACCCGGCCCGGATCTATCCGCTCCTGATGTCTGCGTACGGCCTGACCGAGCGAGAACGCGAGGTCGTTGAGCTCGTCCTGACGGGCTACTCCACCAACGAGATCGCCACGGAACTGTTCGTCTCACCGCTCACGGTTCAAAACCACCTGCAGAACGTGTTCGCGAAGGCCGGAGTGCGCAGCCGGCGTGACCTGGTGGCGAAGATCTACTTCACGCACTACGAGCCGCGATTTCGCGACAACGAGCAGCGAGTGCTCCGCGACGAACCAGTCCGGGGCGGCCCCATCGGCGGATGGGGCCCGGGAACTCAGTGACGCGCGGACTCGCTTCAGCTTTGCCGCGAGTTGCCACCCATCGATACGTGCGCGCCCACTTGGCGGTCCGTCAGTGAGGCGATTGTCAACGTCTGTACGAGCGAATGAGCACGTGTGTCTGATGTCACGCTCGCGAAGCGTCGTCCTTACCGGCGAGGTTGAGGAGGATGCTCGCTGGTTCCTCCGCGCCGTCGAGGGTGATCGCGAACTGCTTGCCGTTCTGCCGGGTGAACACCAGCCCGGGGCCCGCCCTCAGGATGATCGCGGACCGCCCTGGCATGATTCGAAACCCCCAGCCACCCCACTGCATAGGTTCCAGCACGGCCACCTCAACAGCCGCAATGTCTTCGGGGGCGATTCGCTTGAGGGGAATACCGAACAGGAGCGACGTGACGCGAAAGCCCCTCCAGTCCACGGTGACCCGGAACGCACAGAAGAGGGCGACAAGTAAGAACGCCCCGAGAAAGGGGATCATCGCCCAGCTCGCTGCCTCGATACCGTCACGAAGGATGGGCATCAAGAAGAGCAGGACTCCCATGATGAGCACCACGACGGTTATCGAAATGAACAACCAGGATGACACGGTGCGGCTCCAAGCGACCGTGTGCATCGGAGCAAGGGTCATCGGTTTCACCGCAACCGGGTCCCGGACGGTCACGGCTGGACCGCTCGGCGAGGGGAACAGCGCCAGAGGCACGAATGCGTAGAACGGCGCGATCAAGGTCGGAATGATCCACGCGCCAAGCTCCACCGTGTACGGGTCGGCGACATCGAGTGACGGAGCAGTGCTCCCCAGCCACATGCCGAACACGAACGCACCGGTGGCAGCCGTATTGCCACCGATGGCACGCTGCTCCCACTTGCCCGACATCGGAATCAAAAGCAGAATCGTACCGATCAGTGCCGCACCAATGGCGACCGCCACCAGCCACCCCAGGAATGTCGCGGCATCCGTCGCCGAATCAGCGGGACCGCTGTTTCCCCAGTGTGTCGGCAGCTGGCCCGGCAAGCGGCCGCTCCATAGCGCCCAGGTACTGAGAATGGCCGCGGCAGGCAGCCACAAGGAGACGATCGCCAGGGCTTTCCGTAGCCCGATCATGCGGCGCCGCCCATGAGCCGATCGATCCGGGCATGCAGGTCCTGCACAGAAATGCCAAGCTTTCGCGCCTCCGCTGCAAGTTGCGCGGCCAGCTCACCCACGCGCAAAGATGCTGCTCCTGCGTCATCTCGCACGAATGCCCCGCGGCCTTGTCTCATCGCTATCAATTCCTCATCCCGCAACTGTTGATACGCCCGCAGCACCGTGTGCATGTTGACCTGCAGCGACACCGATAACTCCCGCGCCGGGGGCAGCCGTTCACCGGGGGCAAGATCGCCAGAAGCGATCGCGGCACGCACCTGTACAGCGATCTGTTCGGCCAGCGTCACCCCCGACCGCTGCAGGCTCACACAATCGCGGCACGGAGCGTGGCGGAGTTGAGATGAGGATCGCGGCGACTCCGGCCGCATGCCGCTATGGTGTCCACCACGGCCGCAGCGGAAGGTCGGCATCGTCGCTGTTCCCCGGGGAGTTGACGGCGAGAACGTGGTGCAGCTCGATCCCGCCCGATTCGAAGGCGAGCCGTGATCCGGCCATGTACAGGCCCCACACCTTCGCAGCGGGCAGTCCGATCTCGGTGACCGCTTCGTCCCAGTGCTCGACGAGGTTCGCGCACCAGTCACGGAGCGTCAGTGCGTAGTGAGGGCGCAGGTTCTCCTCGTGCAGCACTTCGAGCCCGGCATCCTGTGCCTCGGTGATGATGCGACCGGAACCGGTCAGCTCTCCGTCCGGGAAGACGTAGCGGTCGATGAACCCCCGCGCCGCGGGCTCGGTCTTGTTGTCACTGCGGGTGATGCAGTGGTTGAGCAGCAGGCCTCCCGGGCGTATCCGCGAGCGCAGGAAGCGGAAGTACGCCGGGTAGTTGCGCACCCCGATGTGCTCGAGCAGCCCGATCGACGACACCGCGTCGAAACCGGTCTCGGCGATACCGCGGTAGTCGCCGTACCGCACATCAGCATGCTCCAGCCCTTCGCCGGCGATGGCGCGCTGCGCCCACCCGGCCTGCTCCTGCGACAGCGTCACTCCGAGGGCGTGGACACCCCGACGAGCGGCGTAGCGCACCATGCCGCCCCAGCCGCACCCGACGTCGAGCAGCCGGTCCCCCGGCTTCAGCCGCAGCTTGTCGAACACGAGGCGGTACTTGTTCTCCTGTGCCTCCTCGAGCGAAGCGTCGAGGTGCGGGTAGCACGCGCACGTGTAGGTCATCGATGGGCCGAGCACCCACTCGTAGAAGGTGTTCGAGACGTCGTAGTGGTGGTGGATCGCCTGCGCATCGCGTGACTTGCTGTGCCGCAAGCCACCGGCGATGCGCTTCCAGCGCGGGGGCACCTCCTGCGGCGGCGGCGCGACCGGGCGCAGATGCTCGACGCCGATCGAGCGGATGATCCGGGCCATGAGCCGCGGCGATGGTCGCGTGAACTCAAGGCTCTCGAGCGTCTTGAGCAGCTCGTACGGGTCGCCGGGGTGCACACCTCGGATGTCGAGATCGCCTGCGATGTAGGCACGCGCGAGCCCCAGATCGCCGAACCCGGTGACGAGATAGGTCGTGCCGCGGGGTGTCTTCAGGTCAAGGGCGAAGGGCGCGTCGGGAGGTCCGGCCGTGCTGCCGTCATACGCGGTGAAGCGCAGCGGCAGCCGGCCCGCCGTGAAGATCTCGAGCACCTCGGCGAGCGTGAGTTCTCCGGACTCCGCGTCGCCCGTCACGGCCGCGCCGCCATCGGCCGAGGCATCCGTCCGTTCCTTGGATGTGGTCATCGTCGTTGCACCGCCTTCTGATAGAGGTCGAGCAGTCTCGCGTCGGGGTCGTACCGCCTTTTCGCCGCTCGATAGTCGGCCCCGCCGTAGAGCGAGTCGAAGTCCTCCCGTGAATAGAACGCGTCGGAGTACAGCGATTTGTGCCCGTCGAGCTCGCGCACCTTCTGCTCGATCAGCCGATTCGTCTCGCCTTGGGTCGCCCCGACCGGCACGGTGGACCAGAAGCCGACGTTGACGTAGGTCGCGGCTGGATGCAGCGGGTAGAGCGGCCACGCTTCATGGTCGCGCAATCGCAGCGGACAGAGCCAGATCGGCGTGATCGGCACGTTCCCGAGAAACCATTCGACAAAATCGGCGCACCGGGCGATCGGCACTTCGATGTCCTGAATCACGCGCTCGCGCGCGGGGCGCCCGTGCAGCTTCTCCAGGCGATCGCCGATGTCGAATCGGCGTTCCAGCCCCATCAGCCTGCTGTACGTGGCGCTGCGGAGGTAGCGCCGGGGCCACACGCGACGGACGAGGGGGTGTTGCGCCCCGAACGCCGCCGAGCACCAGAACCAGTCGGTGTCCCACCGCCAGAGGTAGTCGTGGATGGTGAGCCGGTCGGCTTTCCCGGCGTCGTCGTGCCGGATGGACCGGTAATAGATTTGTCGACCCGTGTAGTCGCTGACCGCGCCGGGCACGGAGCTCTTCGTCCCGACGCACAGGTAGCTCTCGTCGGCGCCGAACACCACGCCGTCGAGATAGTCCACCGCCACGTCGTCCAGGCAACGCGACGCGACGATGCGGTCCATCGCCGCCATCAGATCGGCGATCGTGTGAAAGCGTACGTGCCGGAGGGTCACGAACGGCTGGACCGTCTCGAGTTCGATGCGCAGACGCACCGCGTAGCCGAGAGTGCCGTATGAATTGGGGAACGTTCGGTACAGGTCGGCGTGCTCGCTCGGGGATGCCGTGATCACCTCCCCCGCGCCGGTGAGGATGTCCATCTCAAGCACCGATTCATGCGGCAGCCCGCTTCGGAACGACGTCGACTCGATGCCCAGGCCGGTGACCGCTCCGCCAAGCGTGATCGTCCTCAGTTGCGGCACGACGAGGGGTGCCAACCCCTGCGGCAGTGTCGCGGCGAGGAGATCCTCGTAGGTGCACATGCCGGCGACGTCCGCCGTGCGGCCCTCAGGATCGACGCCGATGACTCCCGTCAACCCTGACGTGTCCAGGCCAGGGGCGGCAGTTTCCGAACGCGAGCGGAACAGGTTCGAGGTGCGCTTGGCGAGCCGGACCTGCGCGCCCGGCGGCAGCGCCCAGTAGCTCTCGAGCAGCCGCCGCACGCCGGCGGCGTGCGCGGTGCGTGCATCGGTCGCGGGTGCGGACACGACCCCACGCTAGTCCGCGGCAGGGTTCAGGTGAAGGATTCCGCTCCCCGCCGGTCTAGGGGCGTTTCACATCCGCCGCGGCACGTCGACGTCCACCGCGCGGGGTCGGACGCATCCGCAGAACGGCGGGCTGACCGGGTGGGGGCGCCAGCACGGCGCTCAGGCGCCGAAGTACTGGTTGCCCAGCGCCTTGCTCTTGAGCGCGTCGAATTCGCCCTGGCTTATGGTCCCGGCATCCAGCAGAGCCTTGGCCTGGGCGATGTCGGATGCCGGCGTGCGCGACGAGGCGGGGCGATAGTCATCCGCCTCCGCCACGGTGCGGTATCCGCCGCCGCTGCGCTCGGCCATGCCCTTGCCGCGCGCTATCACGTACACCAGGGCGGTCAGGAACGGCAGGAAGACCAGGAAGATGATCCACAGTGCTTTGAACCAGCCGTTGAGCTCCTCGTCGCGGAAAAGATCCCCGATCACCAGGACGACGACGAAGATGTAGGCCGTGAAATAGCAGATCCACAGCAGGATCCAGAGGAAGTCTCCGAAGAAGTTCATCGCGGGCACCCCTAACGAGAATGATCGCGCTCAGCCTAGCGAGCGGGATCATTCTCGGATACGGGGGCCGTCACTCGCGCGACTGGTAGATGGGAGCCTTCCCGTGGACGGCGTCGCCGATCTTGTGAATGCGGATGTCGTTGGTCGAGCCGATGATCCCTGGAGGGGAACCGGAGATGACCACGACCTTGTCGCCGACCTTCGCGAGGTCGTTGGAGAGGAAGTAGTCGTCGACCTGGATGAACATGCGGTCCGTGTGGGCGACGTGCTCCACGAGGGTCGACTGTATGCCCCAGGTGAGCGCCATGCGGCGGCGGATGGCAGGATCGGGGGTGAAGCTGATCATCGGGAATCGCGGCCGCAGGCGGGACATGCGGCGTGCCGTGTCGCCGGACTCGGTGAAGATGCAGACGTACTTGGCATCGACGAAGTCGGCAACTTCCATGGCAGCGAGCGTGATGGCCCCGCCCTGCGTGCGCGGCTTCGTGTTCAGCGGTGCGATGCGTTCCAGGCCGTGATCCTCGGTCGACGCGATGATCCTGGCCATCGTCTCGACCACGACGACCGGGTACTTGCCCACACTGGTCTCTCCGGAGAGCATGACCGCGTCGGCGCCGTCAAGGACCGCGTTGGCGACGTCCGAGGTCTCGGCACGGGTGGGGACGGGGTTGTCGATCATCGACTCGAGCATCTGCGTCGCGACGATGACGGGCTTGGCCATCCGTCGGCACAGCTCGACGGCCCGCTTCTGGACGATCGGCACCGCTTCCAGCGGAAGCTCGACGCCCAGGTCGCCACGGGCGACCATGATGCCGTCGAACGCGTCGATGATCTCCTCGAGGTGATCGACGGCCTGCGGCTTCTCGATCTTGGCGATCACGGGGACGCGACGTCCCTCTTCGGCCATGATGACGTGCACGCGCTGCACGTCCTTGGCGTCGCGCACGAACGACAGGGCGATGATGTCCGCGCCGATGCGCAGGCCCCAGCGCAGGTCGTCCTCGTCCTTCTCCGACAGTGCGGGAACGTTGACGGCGACGCCGGGGAGGTTGATGCCCTTGTTGTTGGACACCGGGCCGGCCACCAGCACCTTGGTCGTGACGACCGTGCCGTCGGTCTCGACGACCTCGACCTTGACCTTGCCGTCGTCGATCAGCAGGAAATCGCCGGGGTGGACATCGGCCGGCAGACCCTTGTACGTCGTGGAGACGAGCTCCTTGGTGCCGGGGACGTCGTCCACGGTGATCTTGAAGATGTCGCCGACGGCGAGATCATGCGGGCCGTCGGCGAACTTGCCGAGCCGGATCTTGGGCCCCTGCAGGTCGACCAGGATGGCAACAGCGCGGCCGGCATCGTCGGCCGCCTTGCGCACGTTGGCGAAGTTCGTCTCGTGCACGGTGTGATCTCCGTGGCTGAGGTTCATGCGTGCGACGTCGACACCCGCATCGATGATCGCTCGGACCTGCTCGTATGTGGAGGTGGCGGGTCCCAACGTGGCGACGATCTTGGCACGTCTCATCGGTAATTTCACTCCGAGTGCTTCAGTGGGGGTGCGGCAGAGTTGCCGCGGCAAGCCTACGCGCGCTGCAGGCCGATCGCGACATCGGACGGGAGCACCGGTGCGGGCAGCGATGTCGCACCCATCAGGTACTCGTCCACCTTCGCCGCGGCGGCCCGCCCCTCGGCGATGGCCCAGACGATCAGCGACTGACCGCGGCCGGCGTCGCCCGCCACGAACACGCCCGGTGAGCTCGTCTGGTAGTCGTCTTCGCGATCGAGGCTGCCGCGCGATGTGAACCGCGCGCCGAGCTGCTCCTCGAGGAGGGTGCGCTCGGGGCCGGTGAAGCCCATGGCGATCAGCACCAGATCAGCAGGAATCTCGCGTTCGGTGCCGCTCCTGGGCACGCGGCGGCCATCCACGAACTCCGTCTCGGCGACACGCAGGGCGCGCACCTCTCCCCCGTTGTTGCCGAGGAACTCGACGGTCGATGCCAGATACGATCGCTCGCCGCCCTCCTCGTGTGCCGAGGACACCTCGAACAGCGTCGGGGACATCGGCCACGGCTGATGATCCGGGCGCACGCCGGGCGGCTGCTTGCCGATGGCGAGGTTGGTGACGCTCAGCGCACCCTGACGATGCGCGGTGCCGATGCAGTCCGCTCCGGTGTCGCCGCCGCCGATGACCACGACGTGCTTGCCTTCGGCGGTGATCTGGTTGGGGACCGCGTCGCCGGCGAGAGCCTTGTTCGATTCGGTCAGGTATTCCATCGCGAAATGAACGCCGGCCAGATCGCGACCCGGGATCGGCAGTTCGCGCGGCACCGTGGCGCCGGTCGCGACCACGACCGCGTCGTACCTGGCGCGCAGGTCGTTCCATGCGATGTCGGTGCCGATCGCGACGCCGGCGCGGAAGCGGGTGCCCTCATCCTGCATCTGACGGAGCCGGTGCTCGAGGTGCCGCTTCTCCATCTTGAAATCCGGGATGCCGTACCGCAGAAGTCCGCCGATCCGATCGTCACGCTCGTACACCGCCACCGTGTGCCCGGCGCGGGTGAGCTGCTGGGCGGCGGCGAGCCCGGCGGGGCCGGAGCCGACCACCGCGACGGTCTTGCCGGTCAGACGGCCGGGCGGTTCGGGCTCGACCCAGCCGTTCGCGAACGCCTCGTCGATGATCGACACTTCGATCTGCTTGATCGTGACGGCGGGCTGGTTGATGCCCAGGACGCAGGAGCTCTCGCATGGCGCGGGGCAGAGCCGGCCGGTGAACTCCGGGAAGTTGTTGGTGGCGTGCAGACGCTCGATAGCCGAACGCCCCTCACCCCGCCAGGTCAGGTCGTTCCACTCCGGAATGAGATTGCCCAGCGGGCATCCCTTGTGGCAGAACGGGATGCCGCAGTCCATGCAGCGCCCCGCCTGACGGCGCAGCACTGCAGAATCGCCCGGCTCGTAGACCTCTTTCCAGTCCATGATCCGCACCGGCACCGGTCGACGAGGAGGCAGTTCGCGCTCCGTCACCTTCAGAAAGCCTTTGGGGTCAGCCACCAGTCACCTCCAGGATGCGGGTCCAGACGACGTCGCCGTCGGGGTCGAGGCCTTCAGCCACGGCCTCCTGACGGGTCAGCAGAACCGCGGCGTAGTCGCGCGGCATGACGCGGACGAAATTGTCCAGTTCGGCGTCGAAGTTCGCCAGCAGGGATGCCGCGAGCGTCGAGTCCGTCTCGGCAAGGTGCTGCTGGAGCAGATCGCGGAGGATCTCGGCATCCCCGGAGCCCAGTTCCCCGAGTTCCAGCTCACCGGTGGCCAGCGCGTCGCGGTTGACCAGTGCCGGATCGAGGCGGTACACGTAGGCGCTGCCGCCGGACATCCCCGCACCCAGGTTGCGCCCGGTGGCGCCGAGGATCACGGCGAGCCCACCGGTCATGTACTCCAGGGCGTGGTCGCCGACGCCCTCCACCACGGCCGTGGCACCGGAGTTGCGGACGAAGAACCGCTCCCCCACGACGCCGCGCAGGAACATCGTGCCCTGCGTCGCGCCGTATCCGATGACGTTGCCCGCGATCACGTTCTTCGACGCGTCGAAGGTTGCGGCGCGCGGCGGACGGATCACGATCTGGCCGCCGGAGAGGCCCTTGCCGACATAGTCGTTCGAGTCGCCTTCCAGACGCAGGGTGATCCCGGCGGGCATGAACGCACCGAAGGACTGACCGGCCGAGCCGGTGAGGTTGACCACGATCGATCCGGACGGCATCCCGTTCTCCCCGTGCGCGAGGGTCACGTGATGGCCGAGCATCGTGCCGACCGCACGCTCGGTGTTGCGGATGGGCAGGTCGAACTCGATGGTGCCGCTGTGCGCGATGACGTCCCGGGCCGCCTCGATGAGCGGGACATCGAAGTGCGCCTCCAGCTCGTGCTGCTGCGGGCGGGTGTTGCGCCGCGCCTGGTCCGGACCGAACTCGGGTCCGGCCAGGATCGGCGCGAGGTCCAGCCCGCTGGCCTTCCAGTGCTCCACCGCGCCGTTGATGTCCAGCATCTCGTGGTGGCCGACCGCTTCTTCGAGCGAGCGGAAGCCGAGCTCCGCGAGGTACTCGCGGACCTCCTCGGCGATGAACTCCATGAAATTGACGACGAACTCGGGCTTGCCGGTGAACCGTTCGCGCAGGACCGGGTTCTGTGTGGCGACCCCGACGGGACAGGTGTCCAAGTGGCAGACGCGCATCATGACGCAGCCGGAGACCACCAGAGGCGCCGTGGCGAAGCCGAACTCCTCGGCGCCCAGCAGCGCGCCGATGATGACGTCCCGACCGGTCTTGAGCTGGCCGTCGACCTGGACCACCACACGGTCGCGCATGCCGTTGAGCATCAGGGTCTGCTGGGTCTCAGCCAGCCCGAGCTCCCACGGGGTGCCTGCGTGCTTCAGTGAGTTCAGCGGGCTCGCTCCGGTGCCGCCGTCGTGGCCGGAGACCAGGATGACGTCGGCCAGAGCCTTGGCGGTGCCGGCGGCGACCGCGCCGATGCCCGACTGGCTGACCAGCTTGACATGCACCCGGGCTGCGGGATTCGCGCGTTTGAGGTCGAAGATCAGCTGCTTGAGGTCTTCGATCGAGTAGATGTCGTGATGCGGCGGCGGCGAGATCAGTCCCACGCCGGCCGTCGCGTGCCGCGTACGCGCGACCCACGGATAGACCTTGGTCGGCGGCAGCTGACCGCCCTCGCCGGGCTTGGCGCCCTGGGCGAGCTTGATCTGGATGTCGTCCGCTTTGGTCAGGTAAAGGCTGGTCACACCGAAACGGCCGGAGGCGACCTGCTTGATCGCGCTGCGGCGCTCGGGATCCAGGAGCCGGTCGACGTCCTCGCCGCCCTCCCCGGTGTTGGACTTGCCGCCCAGGCGGTTCATCGCGATCGCCAGCGTTTCGTGGGCCTCGCGCGAGATGGAGCCGTAGCTCATGGCTCCCGTGGAGAACCGCTTCACGATGGCGGAGACCGGTTCGACCTCGTCGATCGGGATCGGGCTGCGCACTCCGGAGCGCAGTGCGAACATGCCGCGCAGGGTCTTCAATTCGGATGCCTGGTCGTCCACGAGCCTGGTGTACTCGCGGAAGATGTCGTAACGACGCGTGCGGGTCGCGTGCTGCAGGCGGAACACGGTGTCCGGGTTGAACAGATGCGGGGATCCGTCTCGCCGCCACTGGTATTCCCCGCCGGTCCAGAGCCGTTCGTGCGCGCGCACCGCGGCATCCTCGGGGTAGGCGTAGTCGTGACGGGCCTGGTTCTCGGCGGCGATGTGCTGAATGCCGATGCCGCCGAGCTTGGACTCCGTGCCGGTGAAGTACCGGTCCACGAACTCCTCACTCAGACCGACCGCCTCGAACGCCTGCGCTCCGGCGTAGGAGGACACGGTGGAGATGCCCATCTTCGACATGATCTTCAGGACGCCCTTGCCGAGCGCGTAGATGAGGTTCTTGACCGCCTTCTCCGGCGGGATGCCGGTGATGTAGCCGGTCCGCACCAGCGACTCCACCGTCTCCATCGCCAGATACGGGTTGACCGCGGACGCGCCGTATCCGATGAGCGTGGCGACGTGGTGCACCTCGCGCACGTCACCCGCTTCGACGATCAGGCCGACCTTCATGCGGTTCTGCCGGCGGATCAGGTGATGGTGGATCGCGGAGACCATCAGCAGCGAAGGGATGGGGACGAGATCCTTGTTCGAGTCGCGGTCGGACAGGATGAGGAACTCCGCACCGCGGTCGATCGCCTCGTCCACCTCGACGCACATCTCGTCGATGCGCTGGCGCATCTGGTCCGGGCCGGCGTCGAAGTGATAGAGGCCGCGGATCGTCGCGCTGGAACGCTCCGGCAGGGCGCGCTGGATGTGCTGGATCTTCGCGAGCTCGTCGTTGTCGATGACCGGGAAATCCAGGGTGACAGACCGAGCGTGCCCGGGACCCCAGGACAGCAGGTTGGACTCCGGGCCGAGGCCGAGTTTCAGGCTGGTGACCACCTCTTCGCGGATCGAGTCCAGCGGCGGGTTGGTCACCTGGGCGAACTGCTGCGTGAAGTAGTCGAACAGCAGGCGGGGGCGCTCGCTGAGGACGGCCACCGGCGTGTCGCTGCCCATCGCGCCGAGCGGCTCCGCGCCGGTCTGGCCCATCGGGGTCAGGAGGATGCGGACCTCCTCCTCGGTGTAGCCGAACGTGCGCTGACGCCGGGTGATCGAGGCGATCGGATGCACGATGTGCTCGCGCTCGGGCAGATCCGCCAGGCGCACCCGTCCCGCGTCGAGCCATTCCGCCCACGGCTCCTGGTCGGCCAGCTGCGCCTTGATCTCGTCCTCTTCGACGATCCGGCGCGAGGCGGTGTCGACCAGGAACATCCGGCCCGGACGCAGCCGTCCGCGGCGCTTGATCCGCTCCGGTGCGAAGTCGAGCACGCCCGTTTCGCTGCCGATCACGATCAGACCGTCGGTCGTCTCGGTCCACCGGCCCGGACGCAGTCCGTTGCGGTCCAGGGTCGCGCCGACGAGCGTGCCGTCGGTGAAGATGAGTGCGGCCGGCCCGTCCCACGGCTCCATCTGCATGGAGTGGTAGTCGTAGAAGGCGCGCAGCTTCGGATCGATGTCGGCCTGCTTCTCGTAGGCCTCCGGGACCATCATCATGATCGCGTGCGGAAGGCTCCGGCCGGTCAGCGTCAGAAGTTCGAGGACCTCGTCGAACGACGCGGAGTCGCTCGCCCCTTCGGTGCAGATCGGCAGCAGCGGATCGATCTCGCCCAGCAGTTCGGATTCCAGCTGCGACTGACGCGCGCGCATCCAGTTGCGGTTTCCGCGCACGGTGTTGATCTCGCCGTTGTGCGCGAGCATCCGCAGCGGCTGGGCCAGCGGCCACGACGGGAAGGTGTTGGTGGAGTAGCGCGAGTGCACCACGGCCAGCTCCGACGCGAATCGCTCGTCCTGCAGGTCGGGGTAGAACGGCTCCAGCTGCAGGGTGGTGACCATGCCCTTGTATCCGAGCGTCCGGGACGAGAGCGAGACGATGTAGGAGCCCAGCTCGTTGCCGGCGCGCTTGCGCAGACGGAAGACCCGCCTGTCCAGCGCGATCCCGGACAGTGCCGCCTGGTCACCGACAGCGGGACGCGACACGAACAGCTGCTCGAACACGGGCCGGGCCTCGAAAGCCAGTTTGCCGAGATGCTCATCGACGGTCGGCACGTCGCGCCACCCGAGCACGACGAGGTTCTCGGCCGCGGCGATGCGCTCGATCCCGGACTTCTCGGCCGCCCGCAGCTCCTCGTCGCGGGGCAGGAAGATCATGCCGGCGGCGTACTCCCCCACCGGCGGCAGCGCGAAGTCCACGACAGCACGCAGGAAAGCGTCGGGCATCTGGGTGAGGATGCCGGCGCCGTCTCCGGTGCCGGCATCGGAGCCGATGGCACCGCGGTGCTCGAGATTGCGCAGCGCGGTCAGGGCGAGGTCGATGATGTCGTGCCCCGCCTCGCCGCGCAGGGTCGCCACCATCGCCAGCCCGCAGGCGTCCTTCTCGAAGGCAGGGTTGTACATGCCCTGCTTCGGCGGAAGCGTGCCGAAAGCGTGCTCGGCGGTGCCGTGCCCGTGCCGTTCAAGACCGAGGCTCGAAGACATACCTACCGTCCTCACATCCATGTTCATGATGGGACGACGTCGGCCCTGAATTGCGGAAGCCGGTTCACCGTTCGGTGAACCGCTACTTCGAGGCGACTGTGCTTGTGGCGGTGCCCGTAACGAGTTCGTCGGCCGGTGGTTCGCTGACGTCGACGAAGTCGCCTTGCGATTGTACAGTGCCTGGCGGCGACCATTCGCGGCCGGGGACATAGGGCGAGGGCTCCAGCCCCGGGTGCCGCCGTTTCTGGATGAAGAAGAGGGCCAGACCGATCAGGACTCCGACGATGGCGGCCCAGACGTTGCTGCGCAGCCCCAGGATGATCTCGCTCGGATCCAGGCGGATCGACTCCCAGACGATGCGGCCAGCGCTGTACCAGATGAGGTAGAGGGCGAACAGCCGGCCCCACTGCAGGCGGAATCTGCGGCCGACCCAGAGCAGGAACAGCACGCCGAGCGAGTTCCAGATCACCTCGTAGAGGAACGTGGGGTGAAAGAGCGTGCCCGGTGTCAGACCCTCGGGGAACGCGGGGTTGTCGCTGTCGATCTCCAGGCCCCACGGCAGATCCGTGGGCAGGCCGAACAGCTCCTGGTTGAACCAGTTGCCGAAGCGGCCCATCGCCTGGGCCAGGAGCAGCCCTGGTGCCAGCGCGTCGGCGAACGTCCAGAACCGGATGCCGGTCCACCGGCAGCCCAGCCACGCGCCGATGGCGCCGCCGATGAGGGCGCCGTAGATCGCGATCCCGCCCTCCCAGATGCGGAAGACCGCCCAGAAGTCCGCGCCCTCTGCGAAGTAGTACCCGGGATGGGTGAGCACGTGGAAGATCCGCGCCCCGATGATCCCCAGCGGCACCGCGATGAGGCAGATGTCGATGACCACCCAGGGCTCGGCGCCGCGGCGGGTCAGGCGCCAGTTCGTGAGCAGCACCGCAGCGATGATGCCGGCGATGATGCACAGTGCGTAGACATGGATCCGCAGGGGTCCGATGTCGAAATAGCTGACCGTCGGGCTCGGGATGCTGGCGAGCACACCGTGGACCGCGCTCGTTGGGGCGAACAACATGCGTACGAGTCTAGGCGCGGCGCCGGGTACCGGCAGACAGCGCCCGAGCGGTCTCGGCCAGTGCCTCCAGCCCTCCGTCGCGCAGCGCGCGCACCAACGCGGTGCCGACGATGGCGCCATCGGCATATGCCAGCACGTCACTGACCTGGTCCGCCGTGGAGATGCCGATCCCCACGCACGCGCGCAGCGCATCCGCGTCGTGCGTGCGGAGCCTTTCGACCAGACGGCGGGCCGCGGCGTCCAGCTGCGCCCGTTCTCCGGTGATGCCCATCGTCGAGACCGTGTAGACGAAGCCGGTGGAGGCCTTCACGATCATGTCCAGACGCTCATCGGTGGAGGTCGGTGCGGCCAGGAAGACGCGGTCCAGGCCGGTGCGCTCACTGGCGGCGATCCAGTCTGCTGCGGCGTCGGGCGTGATGTCGGGGGTGATCAGTCCGGCACCGCCGGCGGCGAGCAGGTCGTCGGCGTAACGGTCGACGCC
The DNA here is from genome assembly GCF_024623505.1 of Microbacterium sp. zg.B48. NCBI lineage: Bacteria > Bacillati > Actinomycetota > Actinomycetes > Micrococcales > Microbacteriaceae > Microbacterium > Microbacterium sp. zg.B48. The sequence continues at coordinate 152,087 of NZ_JANJFE010000002.1, read as the reverse complement.
GTACTGCATGACCGGGTTCCAGTACGTCATCACCAGAACGGGGACCTCCACGCGTCGCGTGATCTCGCGCACCGCAGTGAATGTGTCCCGAAGGCGGAACCCTCCGGCCAGAGCGGCCTGGGTCGCCTCCTGGATCACCGTGCCGTCCATCACCGGGTCCGAGTACGGCGGACCCAGCTCGAGCACGTCGACGCCGTTCTCGGCGATGGTGACCGCCGCGTCGATGCTGGTCTGCAGGTCGGGGAAGCCCACGGGCAGGTAGCCGACGAACGCGCCGCGCCCGTCCGCGTGCGCTGCATCGATCGCGGCCGATACGCGTGAGCTCACAGCTCGGTCCCCTCGCCCTTGGCTGCGTCGGCGGGGGGCGGTGCCGCCACGGGCGGTCCCTCCAGCGCCGCGTTGGCGTCGTACAGCTCGAAGTAGCGGGCCGCGGTGTCCATGTCTTTGTCGCCACGACCGGACAGGCAGATCGCGGTCACGGCATCCGGGCCCATCTCCCGGCCGATGCGGATGGCTCCGGCCAGGGCGTGGGCGGATTCGATCGCGGGGATGATCCCCTCGGTCTCGGACAGCAGCCGCAGCGCCTGCATCGCTTCGTCGTCCGTCGCCGGGATGTACTCGGCGCGTCCGATGGAGGCCAGCCAGGCATGCTCGGGGCCCACACCGGGGTAGTCCAGGCCCGCGGAGATGGAGTGGGACTCGACCGTCTGACCGTCCTCGTCCTGCAGCACGAAAGTCTTCGCACCGTGCAGGATGCCGGGGCGACCGCGTTCGATCGAAGCCGCGTGCCGGGGCGTGTCCACACCGTCGCCGGCCGCCTCCACGCCGTACAGCGCGACGCCGTCGTCGTCCAGGAACGCATCGAACATGCCGATGGCGTTGGATCCGCCCCCGACGCAGGCGAAGACGGCATCGGGAAGACGGCCGATCTCATCCAGCAGCTGCGCGCGCGCCTCTTCGCCGATGATGCGCTGGAAGTCGCGCACCATCGCCGGGAACGGGTGCGGTCCGGCGGCCGTGCCGAAGATGTAGTTCGTCGTCTCCACGCTCGCCACCCAGTCGCGGTAGGCGTCGTTGATGGCGTCCTTGAGCGTGCGCGATCCCGTGGTGACCGGAATCACCTCGGCGCCGAGCAGGCGCATTCGGGCGACGTTCAGCGCCTGGCGCTGCGTGTCGACCTCGCCCATGTAGATGGTGCAGTCGAACCCGAACAGAGCGGCAGCCGTGGCCGTCGCCACGCCGTGCTGACCGGCGCCCGTCTCGGCGATGACCCGGGTCTTGCCGAGGCGCTTGGTCAGCAGCGCCTGGCCGAGCACGTTGTTGATCTTGTGCGAGCCGGTGTGGTTCAGATCCTCCCGCTTGAGGAAGATCCGTCCTCCGCCGGCGTGCGCGGCGAACCGGGGCACCTCGGTCAGAGCCGAGGGCCGTCCGGCGTACGAGTGCAGCAGGCCGAGCAACTCGGCCTGGAAGGCCGGGTCGGCCATCGCGTCCTCGTAGACGGCGGTCAGTTCGTCGATCGCGGCGACGAGCGACTCGGGCATGAAACGCCCGCCGAACTCGCCGAAGTAGGGTCCGGGTGCCTCACGCAGACTCATGATCCAGCCTCCAGGAAAGCAGTCAGGGTGGCGACGGGATCCCCCGTCACCAGGGCTTCGCCGATGAGCACCACGTCGGCGCCGGCGGTTCGGTAATGTGCGACGTCGGCCGGAGCGAGCACCGCCGACTCGGCGATCTTGATCGCGTCCGCGGGAATGCCTTCGGCCAGTCGGCCGAACAGGTCGCGGTCCAGGGCGAACGTCGAAAGGTCGCGTGCGTTCACGCCGATCAGGCGGGCACCGACGTCGGCAGCACGGGCGACCTCGTCGGCGGAGTGCGTCTCCACCAGCGCAGTCATGCCGAGCTGGATCGTGAGCGCGTGCAGCCGCTCGAGCAGGTCCTGCTCGAGGCTCGCGACGATCAGCAGCACGAGATCCGCTCCGGACGCGCGCGCTTCGAGCACCTGATACTCCGTCGCGATGAAGTCCTTGCGCAGGACCGGCAGCTCGACGGCCGCGTGCACTGCTTCCAGGTCGGCGAGGCTGCCCTTGAACCGGCGGCCCTCGGTGAGCACGGAGATCGCGGATGCGCCGCCCTGCTCGTACCGGCGGGCCTGCAGTGCGGGGTCCGGAATCGCCGCCAGGTCACCGCGCGACGGGCTGGCCCGCTTGACCTCGGCGATGATCTTCACCCGGGGTGCGGGTGCCAGGAAAGCGAGCGCGTCCCGCGCGGCGGGTTGCGCGAGCGCCGCCTGTTCGACGCCGGCGAGGGGCCGCACGGAGGCACGGGCCTCGGCATCCTGAACCGCGCCGGCCGTGAGGTCGGCGAGCATGTTCAATGCTCTTTCGGGGTGTACTTCGAGCCGTTGACTCCGTAGCCCGCCTTGGAAAGACCCCAGCCGACCAGCGCGCCGACCACGAGAAGAGCAGCGGACGCCCACACCAGCCACGCCACGTCGAACCAGTAGGCGACCGTGCCGAGCGTGACCGCCGCAAGCATGATGATGACGGCGGTCCATGCGGCAGGCGAGTGTCCGTGACCAGGGTCGCCGATGGGGTTGCTCATTGAATTTCCTCCGGGATAGCGCGGGTGCGGCAAGTCTAGCGGGGTCCGACCGTCGGCCCCGCGGTCGGGTCGGCGCCGCGGGAGATGTCATCCCACGAGTCGACGGCGTCGAACGGGCGGGATGCCGGGTCGGCGGCGGCCGAGGACCCCGCATCGGCGTCGTACTTGTGCCCGCTCCTGCCCCAGAAGCGGGCGGAAACGAGTGTGAACAGCCCCGCCGCGAGCAGCACGATGCTGCCTGCCAGGGTCACGGCGGGCCAGGGTGTGGCGGTCACCGAGGACACCAGCTCGGCGACGGCATCTTCGCCGGTGATCCCGGTGGCGGTGGTGACGGTGGAGGCGACCGCGGCGATCGGATTGTGGATCGCGATCTGTGCGCTCAGCCAGCCCAGCAGCGCGGCGATGGCCACGGTCAGGGCGCCGAAGACGTACCGCAGCACCACGCCCACGATCGACAGCGCTGCGCCCAGGGCGAGCACCGCCAGGCTCAGCGGGGTGAGCACGGGGACCGCCGCGGCGCCGGCGACGGCGAGCGTGTGCTGGGCTCCGTCGTCCAGCGTCGCGACCAGCCAGGTCTGCGTGGAGGAGATGACGCCCATCGCGCCGACGGCCAGCGTGGTCAGAACGGCGAGGAGGCGGGCGCGCCGGATCATCTGGGCGGGCCGGGTACGGCGTGCAGGTCGTCGGCGTCGAAGCAGGTGCGCGTGCCGGTGTGGCAGGCCGGGCCGACCTGGTCGACCTCCACCAGGATGGCGTCGCCGTCGCAGTCCAGGCGCGCGCTGCGCACGAGCTGGATGTTGCCGGAGGTGTCCCCCTTGCGCCAGTACTCGCGGCGGGAGCGGGACCAGAAGGTCACGCGCCCCGTCGTGAGCGTGCGGCGCAGCGCCTCGGCGTCCATCCACCCCAGCATCAGGACCTCTCGCGTGTCCCACTGCTGGATGATCGCGGCCACCAGCCCTTCGGGGGTGAAGGCGACCCGCGCGATGCGTTCGTCCACGGTGTCGGTCACGCACGCACCTCGATCCCTTCGGCGGCCATGGCCGCTTTCACGTCGCCGACGGTCAGCTGACCGGAGTGGAAGACGCTGGCTGCCAGGACGGCGTCGGCACCTGCCGCGATGGCCGGTGCGAAGTCCTCGGCACGGCCCGCTCCGCCGGACGCGATCACGGGAACGCTGGCGGCCTCGCGCATGAGCGAGACCAGTTCCAGATCGAACCCGGCTTTGGTGCCGTCCGCGTCGATCGAGTTGACCAGCAGCTCACCCGCGCCGCGCTCGATGGCCTCTCGCGCCCAGTCGAGTGCGTCCAGCGTGGTCAGGGTGCGACCGCCGTGCGTGGTGACCACGAACCCGGAGTGGGTACCGGGCGCCCGCTTCACATCGAGCGAGAGGACGAGCACCTGCGCGCCGAAGCGGTCCGCGATCTCCGAGACCAGCTCGGGCCGGGCGATCGCTGCGGAGTTGACGCCCACCTTGTCGGCGCCGACGCCCAGCAGCCGTGCCACGTCCTCGGCCGAGCGGACCCCGCCCCCGACGGTGAGCGGAATGAAGACCTCTTCGGCGGTGCGTCTGACCACGTCGTATGTCGTGGCGCGCTCATCGACGGTGGCGGTGACATCCAGGAAGGTCAGCTCGTCGGCGCCCTGCGCGAAGTACTCGCGCGCCAGCTGCACCGGATCGCCCATGTCGCGCAGGTTCTCGAAGTTCACGCCCTTCACGACGCGTCCCGCCGCCACGTCCAGGCACGGGATGACTCGGCAGACCACGGCCATCGCTACAGCCTCGCGTTGTGGATGGCCGTGACCAGGATGGCCCGCGCGCCGATGGCGTACAGCGCGTCCATGACCTGGTTCACGTCCTTGCGCGCGCTCATCACGCGCACCGCCACCCACTCCGGGTCGCGCAGCGGAGAGATCGTCGGCGATTCGATGCCGGGTGCGATCGCCACAGCGGCATCGATCAGGTGCACCGGCAGGTCGTAGTCGATCAGCACGAAGCGGCGCGCCACCATCACGCCGCGCAGTCTGCGCAGCAGGGTGTCGGTGCCGCGGACCTCCTCGGGTCCCCCGATCAGCACGGCTTCGGACTCCAGGATCACCGGACCGAAGATCTCCAGGCCTGCCTGACGCAGCGTGGTGCCGGTCGAGACGACATCGGCGACGGCATCCGCGACACCCAGGCGCACCGCCGATTCCACTGCACCGTCCAGCGGAACCAGATCGACCGCGACGCCGCGCTCGTCCAGGAAGCCGTCCACCAGTCCCGGGTACGCGGTCGCGACACGGACGCCCTCGAGGTCCTCCACGGAGGTGAACGCGCCGGGCGGGGAGGCGAAGCGGAACGTCGATTCCCCGAAGCCGAGCGCCTCGATCTCGCGCGCGCCGGGCATGCGGGCATCCATCAGCAGATCGCGTCCGGTGATCCCCACATCCAGCGCGCGGGAGCCGACGTAGGTGGCGATGTCCTTGGGGCGCAGGTAGAAGAACTCGACCTCGTTGGCGGGGTCGATCACGTGGAGGTCTTTGGGGTCCCGGCGGCCGATGTACCCGGCCTCCTGGAGCATCTCGGCGGCGGTGTCGGCGAGCGACCCCTTGTTCGGCACGGCGATTCGCAGCATGGCGGAGGAGCTTTCGGATTCGGGGCGGTCGGCGGGGTGCGGCTCAGAGATGTCGGTAGACATCTTCGAGGCTGAGGCCCTTGGCGAGCATCAGCACCTGCAGGTGGTACAGCAGCTGCGAGATCTCCTCGGCCGCGGCATCCGTCGACTCGTATTCGGCTGCCATCCAGACCTCGGCCGCCTCTTCGACGATCTTCTTGCCGATCGCGTGCACGCCCGCGTCAAGCTGCGCGACCGTTCCCGATCCTTCGGGTCGGGCGGCTGCCTTGGCAGTCAGCTCAGCGAACAGCGTGTCGAACGTCTTCACATTGCCAGGGTACCGAACCGGGGCGGCCCCCGACGCCGATGGGGTCAGTGCGCGAGGATGCTCAGCCCGATCACCAGCGCCCCGAGCACCGTGGTGGACGCGATGCCGGCCAGTCGCCAGCCCCACGAGCTGCCGTTGCGGGCCGCGTTCGCGTAGCCGATGAGCGCGAGCATCACCAGGCCGCTGCCGAGCGCGAGGAAGTACGCGGTGTACTCCTCGACCAGCCCGAGCGCCCCCAGCGACAGCAGCAGCGCGGGGACCAGCATGGCCACGAGCATGCCGGAGCTGTGCCGGATGCCGTGGCTCAGAGCCGCGCGCAGGGGCATCGGGGGGGCGGCGGCCCGGCTGGCCACCACGGAGGCGTAGATGTGCGCGAGCCAGAACACCAGGACGGTGCCGACCACGAACACCAGCACCTCCAGATCGGTGTCGTCATCCCAGCCCACCGCGATCAGCGCGGTCACCAGGACGATGCCGTAGACCCCGTGCTCCCCGCTGTACGCACTGAGCACGTGCCGCGCCGGCCGGGCTGCCGCTGCCCGCAGGCCGCGGGCCGCGGGCCGCGCGGGCGCAGCGGGCGGCTCGTCCGGAGGTGGTGCGACCGACTCCATGGCTGTCCTTTCAGTGCGTGTGCCGGTGGCGGCCCGCCGAGGCGCGCAGGGAGGAGATCGCGGCGCCCGGATCGGCCGCCCCGAAGACGGCGGAGCCTGCGACGAACGTGTCCGCGCCCGCTTCGGCCGCCTGGGCGATGGTGGACTCGCCGATGCCGCCGTCCACCTGCAGCCACACCGAAGATCCGCGGCGGCGGGCCTCGTCGGAGAGCAGGCGCAGCTTCGGCATCGTCTCCGGCATGAAGGATTGCCCGCCGAAGCCCGGTTCGACGGTCATCACCAGGATCTGGTCGAACTCGTCCAGCACGTCGAACAGCCCCTCGATCGGCGTGGCCGGCTTGACCGCGATCCCGGCGCGGGACCCGATGGCACGCAGCCGCCGCGCCAGCGCGACCGGATCGGTCGCTGCCTCCAGGTGGAAGGTGACCGAGGCGGCACCGAGCTGCGCGTACTCCGGCGCCCACCGCTCCGGCTGGTCGATCATCAGATGCACGTCCAGCGGCACCGGGCTGGTGTCCTGGATGCGCGAGACCATCTGCGGACCGAAGGTCAGGTTCGGCACGAAATGGTTGTCCATGACGTCGACGTGGACGAAGTCGGCACCCTCGATCCGCGCCAGTTCGGCCTGCATGTTCACGAAGTCGGCGGCGAGGATGCTGGGGTTGATGCGCACGGCGCTGGTGGTCCCGGTACGACTGCCGGCTCGGTCATGGTCAAGGCTGTGCACGCGTCCATTATGGTCGAGGGCCGCGCGGGCCCACGTCCTCGGTCTCAGGACCGGCGCAGCAGCGTGATGGACATCGCATCGGTGTTGTGGCGGTGCGGCCACAACTGGGCCCGGCCGGAGCCGTCCTTCTGCGCCGGCAGGTCAGGTTCGGCATCGGAGATGCCGCGCAGCACCGCACGCGCGTCGAGCTCCTCGATGGAGTCCCCGAAAGCGCGTCTGGCCTCGCTGACCACGCCCGCCGTCTCGCCCAGGTGCGGGGAGCAGGTGACGTAGGCCACCACGCCCCCGGGGCGCAGCCCGCCGATCGCAGCGGCGAGCAGCTCGCCCTGCAGCTGGGTCAGTTCCGCGACGTCGGCCGGGGACTTGCGCCAGCGCGCCTCCGGTCGTCGGCGCAGCGCACCGAGCCCGGTGCACGGTGCGTCGACCAGGATCCGGTCATACCCGCCGGAGCCCGGTCGGGTCCGTCCGTCCTCCTCCGAGACCGGCACCTCCAACGGGATGCCGGCGATCGCATGCCGGACCAGGCCGGCGCGGACCGGTGAGACCTCGTTGGCCTCCAGGCGCGCGCCGACTTGCAGCGCCTCCGCGGCCAGCACCGCTGTCTTGCCGCCGGGGCCGGCACACAGGTCCAGCCACACCTCGCCGGGCCGCGCGGGGACGGCACGGGTCAGCGCGAGCGCCGCGAGCTGGGAGCCTTCGTCCTGCACGCGCACCCGACCCGCGGACTCCCGGACCAGTCGCTCGGGGTCGCCGCCGCCGAGGCGGAATCCGAACGGCGAGTACGGCGTGTGCCGCGCGTCCTCGGGCACCGCGGCCAGGCCGGGCAGCGCCGCCATGGTGACGCGCGGCGCCGCGTTGTCCGCCGTGAGGAGCGCTTCCAGTTCGTCGGCGCGCCCCTCGGCGGCCAGCGCTCGCCGGAACGCCCGGACGATCCACACCGGGTGCGAGTGGACCAGCCCGAGACGTTCGTCGTCCGAGCGTGCGCTCGCAGCGACGCGCGACATCCACTCCCCCGGAGTGTCCCTGGACACCCGGCGCAGCACCGCGTTCGCGAAGCCGGACGCGCCGCGGCTGCCCGCGCTGCGTGCGAGATCGACCGATTCGTTCACGGCGGCGTGCGAGGCCACCCGCGTCGAGAGCAGCTGGTGCACGCCCAGCCGGAGAGCGTCCAGCACGGCCGGGTCGATCTCCTGGATGCCGCGGTCCGCCGCGATCTGGATGACGGCATCGTAGGTGCCCTGCCGACGCAGGGTGCCGTAGGTCAGCTCGGTGGCCAGCGCGGCGTCCGCGGTGCTCAGCCCGGCCCGCGCGATGGCCTTGGGCAGCAGGAGGTTGGCGTAGGCGTCGGATTCGTTCACCGCGCGGATCGTCTCGAATGCGACCCGCCGGGAGGTGTCGGCGGAGCTCACGAGCCGGCCCGGGGCGGGGTGCCCGCGTCGCGGCGCCCGCGCCACCAGTCTGCAGCGTTCATGGGAGCCTTTCCGGCGGGTTGGATCCGATCCAGCATGACCGGGTCGGTGGCGGTGCCGATCAGGACGGCGCCGTCCTGCGCGGCCACCGCCCCCGGCTCGAGATGCGGGGCGTTCTCGGCTGCCTCGCGTGCGGCGAGGATCTTCACCCGTGCACCGTCGAAGGTCGTGTGCGCTCCGGGTTCGGGCGTCACCCCGCGCAGTCGCGCGAGCACCGCGTCCCGGGGCTCCTGCCACCGCAGCCGGCCGTCCTCATCGCCGAGCTTCGGGGCGAGCGTCGTTTCGCCGGTCTGCGGGGTGGCGTGCGCGGTGCCCGCGGCGATCGCGTCGACCACCTCGTGCAGGAGCGTCGCGCCGTCGACCGAGAGCGCGCTCAGTACGTCTCCGGCAGTGGCGCCGTCCGGAACGACGTACTCGCGCGCGGCGTAGATGTCTCCGGCATCGAGCGCGGGAACGAGCTGGAACACCGCCGCACCGGTGACCCGGTCGCCGGCGATCAGCGCGTGCTGCACCGGAGCGGCACCCCGCCAGCGCGGAAGCAGCGAGAAGTGCAGGTTGATCCACCCCTGCCGCGGCGCGGACAGCAGAGGTTCGCGGACCAGGCCGCCGTACGCGACGATCACGCCGAGGTCCGGTTCCAGCGCCGCGATCCGAGCGGTCGCCTCGGCGTCCAGGCGATCCGTGCGGATCGTCGGGATCCCGAGGTCCTCGGCCGCTGCCGCCACCGGCGAGGGGGTGATCACCCGCTTGCGGCCGACGGGTGCATCACGGCGCGTGACCACCGCGACGATCTCGTGCCCGGACGAAGCGAGCGCGCGCAGCGAGGGGACGGCGGCATGGGGCGTGCCGGCGAAGACGAGGCGCATGACGTTCCTCACAGGTCCAGGTCGGGTACGTCGACCCGCACTCTGAGTGTATTGCGGGTGCCCGGCGCGCGAGTCTTCGGGTTCTTCCGCACGCGCAGCGCGTCCGCCACGATCGAACCGCGCAGGCTCTCGGTCACGCGCCCGCCGAGGGCGTACTCGAAGCGGACCAGCGCCCGCGCGCCCGCCTCGGTGGGCACCGGACCGAGGATCGCTTCGTCCTCGAGCGAGGGCACCGCCGTGCGGAGTGCGCCCAGCGCGGCATCGACTGCGGCCGCGCTGCCCTCCAGCGCTGCGACGCGGACGGTGGGCGGCATGCGCAGTGGCGCACGATCGGCCAGCTCGGCGCGGGCGTATGCGGGTTGAGTCCAGGTGGCCAGGGCACGGGCGATGGCTCCGGTGACGCCGACCAGGTGCACGGGCGCCCCGGGCGCGGCCAGGGCGGCCGCGTTGGACCACCACCGCAGGCACGACTCGCCGATGCGCAGATCGTCGGCCAGCAGCATCCGATCCCCGTCCAGCAGGATGACTGCGCGATAGCCCCCCTCGGCGACCGGCTCGGCCCCGCGCGTGGCGACCACCAACGCCGGGCGACCCTCCACGCTCAGCACAGGGTGCTCGCCGTCGGCGAGGATGATCCGGGTGTCGGGGAAGGCCCGTCCCAGGTCATCCGCGGTGCGTTCGCTGCCGGAGGATGCCATTCGGATGCGGACCGACTCGCAGCGCGGGCATGCCCATGCGGTCGCCTGGCGACCGCACCAGCCGCACCCCGGCACCGCGCCGCGCCGTGCGGCGTGCAGCGGGCCCCCGCATGCCGGGCAGCGAGCCGGGGTTCGGCAGTCGGCGCAGACGAGCACCGGTGCGTACCCAGGACGGGACACCTGGACCAGCACGGGGCCGGTGCGCAGCGCTTCCCGTGCTGCCGCGAACGCGGCCGAGGGCACACGGGCGCCCGGGGACTCGCCCTCCTTGGTCGCGCTCAGCACCACCCGAGGCGAGGCGCGTCGCGCCGCGGAGACATCGCGGACCCAGCCCAGCGAGACGAGCCGTTCGACGTCCGTGGTGCGGGTGTGGCCGGCGAAGACCACGGAGCACTCGTCCAACTCCTGCCGGAGAAGGGCGGCGTCGCGGGCGTGCACCCCCGGACTCAACGGCTCGGCGAGCAGCGGATCTCCATCGTCCCAGATCGCGATCAGGCCAGGGGCGTGCGCGGGCGCGTAGACGGAGGACCGATTGCCCACCACGATGCTGGGCACGGGTGCCAGCATGCGCAGGAACGCCGCGTAGCGGGCCGGGGAGCTCTGCCGTGCGTCGTTGCGCAGGATCGCGTCCGCCGGGGCTCGGGCGGCCAGGGCGGTCTCCAGCTGTGCCTGGTCGCGGTGGTCGGGCACCACCAGGATCGCGCTGCGGCCCGCCGCCAGGGTGCGCACGGCGGCGGCGGCGAGCAGCACGGCCCACGAGCCGGTGGTCGCTCCGCCCGGCAGGCGCACCGGCTCGGGGCGGGCGTCCAGCGCCCCGCGCCCGCGATGCTCCAGGCATTCCACCAGCGCGGGGTACGGCCCCAGCACGGCGGCGGCCCATTGCCGGTTCTCCTCGCTGACCACCGGTTCGCCCGGGGGGTCACCCGCGAGCCAGGTCTTCTCCGCGCGCACCATGCGCTTGGGGATCGCCAGCCGCAGGATGTCGGTTGCAGAACCCGCGGCCCGGTCCGCGGCGCGGCGCGCCAGCGCGTACAGGCGGGGGGTCAGCACGGGCACCGTGGAGACGACGGCGTCCACCTCGGACAGCGGACGGTCCGTGGCGTCGGGTTCACCCAGTTCCACGACGTACGCGTCCAGCACTCGACCGGCGCTGCGCAGCGGGACCCGGATGCGCACGCCGGGGCGCACAGCCTCGGCGAGCTCCTCGGGGATCGCGTAGTCGAACAGGCGGTCCAGCTGCGGCAGGGGCGAGTCGATCAGGACACGCGCGACGCGGCGCGAGGCCGTCATCTGCGGTACCCCGCCGCGTAGCGGCGCGGCGTCACAGCCCGGCGGCTGCGCGCAGATCGTCGACGCGGTCGGTGCGCTCCCACGTGAAGTCGGGCAGTTCGCGGCCGAAGTGCCCGTAGGCGGCGGTCTGTGCGTAGATGGGGCGCAGCAGGTCGAGGGCGTCGATGATCGCCTTGGGGCGCAGGTCGAACACATCCAGGATGGCGCGGGTGATCACCTCGTCGGCGACGTGGCCGGTGCCGAAGGACTCCACGTACAGGCCGACCGGGTTGGCCTTGCCGATCGCGTAGGCGATCTGGACTTCGAGCCGGTCGGCGAGGCCTGCGGCCACCGCGTTCTTGGCGACCCAGCGCATCGCGTACGCCGCCGAACGGTCGACCTTGGAGGGGTCCTTCCCGCTGAAGGCGCCTCCGCCGTGGCGGGCGGCGCCGCCGTAGGTGTCGATGATGATCTTGCGGCCGGTCAGGCCGGCGTCGCCCTTGGGCCCGCCGGTGATGAACGGACCCGCCGGGTTGATGTAGAACTCGACATCCGGCAGTGCCAGGCCGGTGGCATCCAGGACGGGGTCGATGACCTCGGCGCGGACGGCGGCGCGCAACGCCTTCTGGGAGATGTCGGGGTGGTGCTGCGTGGACAGCACCACGGATTCCACCGTCTTCGGAGTCTGTCCGTCGTAACCGAGAGTCACCTGGGTCTTGCCATCCGGACGCAGGAACGGCAGGGCCCCGCTGCGGCGCGCGTCGGCCAGTCGCTCGGCCATCCGGTGCGCGGTCCACGCGGCCATCGGCATCAGCTGAGGCGTCTCGGTGGTGGCGTAGCCGAACATGATGCCCTGGTCGCCGGCGCCCTGCTCGTCGCGGGGGTCGGTCGATCCGCCCTCGCGGCGTTCGAAGGCCTTGTCCACGCCGGCGGCGATGTCCGAGGACTGCGCCCCGATCGACACGCTCACACCGCAGGAGTCGCCGTCGAAGCCGGTGTCGCTGGAGGTGTAGCCGATGCGGTTCACGACGCCGCGCACGATCGCGGGGATCTCGACGTAGGCGCTCGTGGAGACCTCACCGGCGACGTGGACCAGTCCGGTGGTGACCAGCGTCTCGACCGCGACGCGACCGTGCGGATCCTCGGCGAGGATCGCATCGAGGATGCTGTCCGAGATCTGGTCGCAGATCTTGTCCGGGTGCCCCTCCGTCACGGATTCGGAGGTGAACAGACGCAGCTCGGTCATCGATGCTCCAGGTTCCTGGCGGAGTCGGCTCGGATCGCTCCAGTATCGCGACCGCGGCCGACGCCGCCGTCACGCGGTGTCACAGCGCCGCCCGGGATGGACGGCGCGCATGCGGCATCGCCGTGATCACTCAGCCGGGCGAAGGCGGAGCTTGTCCTCGTGGATCTCGTGCAGGGCGATCGTGAGGGGCTTGTCCTCGACGGTGGAGTCGACCAGCGGGCCGACGTTGTCGAACAGGTTGCCCTCGTGCAGGTCGGAGTAGTAGTCGTTGATCTGGCGCGCGCGCTTGGACGCGTAGATGACCAGCTGATACTTCGAGTCGACCTTCTGAAGCAGGCTGTCGATGGGGGGATCGATGATCCCCTGGTTCTTTCCGGCCACGGCGAAACCTCCTGGGTTTTTGCGACGGATGTCGGGTGAAAACGTGTTCGCGCTCTCAGACGCGCGCAGATGGGCGCGCGGGCGCATCCACCAATTCTACGACCTCCTGGGCCGCTGCGGCGACGTCGTCGTTGACGACGAGGAAATCGAACTCGTTCTGGGCGGCCAGTTCGGCCTTCGCGGTACGCAGGCGCCGCGCCCGCTCCTCGTCGTCCTCGGTGCCGCGGCCGACGAGCCGCTGCACCAGTTCGTCCCAGCTCGGCGGCAGCAGGAACACCAGCGTCGCGGACGGCTCGGCCGCACGCACCTGTCGTGCGCCCTGCAGATCGATCTCCAGCAGGACCGTCCGTCCGGCCGCCAGCGCCTCCTCGATGGGCCGTCGCGGCGTGCCATAGCGGTACTTGTTGTGCACGGTGGCGTGTTCCAGGAGCTCGCCGGATTCGATCAGACGATCGAACTCGGCGTCGTCGACGAAGAAGTAGTGCTGGCCCTCGACCTCGCCGGGTCGCGGCGGTCGCGTCGTCGCGGACACGGACAGGTGGATCTCGGGGTGCTGTTCGTGGATCCGCGCGGCGACGGTTCCCTTGCCCACCGCCGTCGGTCCGGCGAGCACGACGAGCCGGCTGCGGCCGCCGCGGGCCTGCCGCTCCGGCCATCGGGCGTCCAGGAACGAGCTCAGCACGCGGCGCTGACGGGCACCCAGCCCGCCGAGCCGTTTGACGGGCGAGATCTGCAGCTCCTCCAGGATGCGGTCGCGTTTGCCCTCGCCGATCGCGGGGAGGCTGGTGAGGTACTCCGTGACACGCATCGTGCCGGCCGGAGAGGTCGGATCGGCGAAGGCGCGGCGCGCCAGCTCCTGCGGGGTGATCACCCGCATCGCGACGTCCTTCTTCAGCGCGGCGCGGGCGCGGCGCGCGGCGACCGCGCGACGCGATGCCGCCAGACGATCCACCTCGGGGGGCCGCGTCGGCGAGCCGGGAGCCGCACGGGGGGCCGTGGGGGCCGGAGTCCGGGGGTCAGTCATGCCAGCTCCTGTACTCCTGAACCCGCGAATCGATGGCCTGCGCGAGGCCGGCCGGTCCTGCCGACAGCAGGCTGCGGCTCTCGGACGCGATGACCAGCGGGGCGGAGGAGCCGAACCGCCGGGGCAGGTCAGCCGGCCCGGCGCCCTGGTGACCGAAGCCGGGCGCGAGGATCGGGGCGGGCGGGGTCAGCGCGTCCAGCCCGGCATCGGACCAGTCGACGGTGGAGCCGATCACGAGGCCGATGCTGCCCCACGAGCCGTGGCCGGCCGTGCCGGCGTTGTGCGCGGAGACCTCCGCGACGATGCCCGCCGAGACCGTCCCGCCTGCCGCCAGAGTGGCGCGCTGCAGCGGGAACGCCTCCGCGTTGCTGGTCGCGGCCAGGACGAACACGCCCTTGCCGGTGCGCTCGGCCAACGCGAACGTTCCCTCCAGCGCGCCGATCCCCAGGAACGGGTTCACCGTCATCGCGTCGGACTCCAGTGCGGAGCCGGGGGTCAGCCAGGCCTCGGCGTACGCGTCCATCGTGGTGCCGATGTCGCCGCGCTTGGCGTCCGCGATAACCAGGACACCGGCTGCGCGTGCCGCGCCCAGCACGTCCTCCAGGGCGGCGAAGCCCGCGGAGCCGTAGCGCTCGAAGAAGGACACCTGCGGTTTGACGATGCCGACCCGGCCGGCGGCGGCATCCACCACGCGCAGGCCGAACTCGCGCGCGCCGGCTGCCGAGGCCGCCAGCCCCCACGCCTCCAGCAGCTGCGGATGCGGGTCGATCCCGACGCAGAGCGGACCGGCCGCGGCAAGGGCGGCACGGACCCGGTCGCCGAACCCGGGTGCGCTCAGGCGGTCATCGCTCAAGGCGCGCCGCCCGGTCTGCCGCGTACTCCTGCAGGCTCTTCACGTCGTAGCCGGCACGCACCGCGTCGAAGGAGCTGACCGCGGCCCCGAGCACGGCCATCGTGGTGAACAGCGCCTTGTCGGCCGCGACGGCGGCCGCGCGGATCTCGTAGCCGTCCGCCCTGGCGGACCGGCCGCTGGGGGTGTTGACCACGATGTCGATCTTGCCCGCGTTGATCAGGTCGACGACGTTGGTCTCGCCGGAGTCCAATGTCGCGCTGAACTTGTTCACGACCTGCACGTCGATGCCGTTCCGCGCGAGGATCTCGGCCGTCCCCTCGGTGGCCAGGAGGGTGAAGCCGAGTTCCTGCAGGCGGTGGGCCGGCAGGATGACGGCGCGTTTGTCACTGTCGGCGACGGAGATGAACACCGTGCCCGACAGCGGCATGCCGCCGTACGCGGCCTCCTGGCTCTTGGCGAACGCGCGGGGGAAGTCGCGGTCGATGCCCATGACCTCACCGGTCGAGCGCATCTCGGGACCCAGCACGGAATCGACGGTCTGGCCGTCCTTGGTCCGGAAGCGCTTGAAGGGCAGCACCGCCTCCTTCACCGACACCGGCGAATCCAGCGGAACCCGTGACCCGTCGACCTCCGGCAGCAGGCCCTCGGCCTTCAGCTCGGCGATGCTCGAGCCGGTCATGATGCGCGCGGCGGCCTTGGCCAGCGGGATCCCCAGCGCCTTGGACACGAACGGGACGGTGCGGCTGGCCCTCGGGTTGGCCTCGATCACGTAGAGGACTCCGGCGCTGATCGCGAACTGGACGTTGATCAGGCCCTGCACTCCGACGCCCTTCGCGATCGCGAGCGTCGCGACCCGGACGCGGTCGATCTCGGTCCGTCCGAGCGAGATCGGCGGCAGGGTGCAGCTGGAATCGCCGGAGTGGATGCCGGCCTCCTCGAGGTGCTCCATCACTCCCCCGATGTACAGCTCGGACCCGTCGTAGAGCGCGTCCACGTCGACCTCGATCGCGTCGTCCAGGAAGCGGTCCACCAGCAGCGGCATGCCGGGGCCGATGATCGCCTGATCGGCGATGCGCACGAAGTAGTCGAGCACGCTCGGGGCGTCGTAGATGATCTCCATGCCGCGGCCGCCGAGGACGAAGCTCGGCCGCACCAGCACGGGGTAGCCGATCTCCGCGGCGATGGCGAGGGCCCCGTCCGCGTCGGTGGCGGTGCCGTGACGCGGTGCGATCAGGCCGGCCTCGTCCAGGAGCTGCGAGAACAGCTCCCGCTCCTCGGCCATGTCGATGGCCGCCGGGCTGGTGCCGAGGATGCGGTAGCCGGCATCCTCGATGCCCTTCGCCAGGCCCAGGGGGGTCTGGCCGCCGAGCTGACAGATCACTCCGAGGATCTGACCGGACTGGGCTTCGGCGTGCAGCACCTCGAGCACGTCCTCCAGGGTGAGCGGCTCGAAGTACAGCCGGTCGCTGGTGTCGTAATCGGTCGAGACGGTCTCGGGGTTGCAGTTGACCATGACCGTCTCGTAGCCGGCCGCCGACAGCGCGAACGAGGCGTGCACGCAGGAATAGTCGAACTCGACGCCCTGCCCGATGCGGTTCGGGCCGGAACCGATGATGACGACCTTGGTCCGCTCGGACGGCGCGACCTCGGTCTCGAAGTCGTAGCTGGAGTAGTGGTACGGCGTCAGCGCCGGGAACTCACCGGCACAGGTGTCGACCGTCTTGTAGACCGGGCGCAGGCCGAGGGCGTGACGGATGCCGCGCACCGCCGTCTCCGCGTCGCCGCGCAGCTGCGCGATCTGGGCGTCGCTGAACCCGTGCTCCTTCGCGAGGCGCAGGGTGTCCACGTCCAGCTCCGCGGCCGCGTGCACGGTCTCGGCGATCTCGTTGATCAGGACGATCTGGTCCAGGAACCACGGGTCGATGCCGGTCGCCTGGAACAGCTGCTCGATCGTGCCGCCCTTGCGCAGCGCCTGCTGGACGACCACGATGCGGCCGTCGGTGGGGGTCCGGGCGATCTCGATCAGCTCGTCCACGGAACGCGGCTCGCTCCCCCAGTGGAAGCTGGACCCGCGCTTCTCCAGCGACCGCAGCGCCTTCTGCAGGGCGGTGGCGTAGTTGCGCCCGATCGCCATCGCCTCGCCGACGGATTTCATGGTCGTCGTCAGGGTGGTGTCGGCCGCGGGGAACTTCTCGAAATTGAACCGCGGCACCTTGACCACGACGTAGTCCAGCGTGGGCTCGAAGCTGGCCGGGGTGACCTTGGTGATGTCGTTGGGGATCTCATCCAGGCGGTAGCCGATCGCGAGCTTCGCCGCGATCTTCGCGATCGGGAAGCCGGTGGCCTTGGACGCGAGGGCGGAAGAGCGCGAGACGCGCGGGTTCATCTCGATGACGATGACCCGACCGTCGGCGGGGTCGACGGCGAACTGGATGTTGCATCCGCCGGTGTCCACGCCCACCGCGCGGATGATGTCGATGCCGATGTCGCGAAGCTTCTGGTACTCGCGGTCGGTGAGCGTCAGCGCGGGCGCGACGGTGATCGAATCTCCGGTGTGCACGCCGACCGGGTCGACGTTCTCGATGGAGCAGACCACCACCGTGTTGTCGGCGGTGTCCCGCATGAGCTCGAGCTCGTACTCCTTCCAGCCCAGGATGGACTCCTCGAGCAGGACCTCGCTGGTGGGCGAGTCGTGCAGACCGGCGCCGGCCATGCGCCGCAGGTCGCGCTCGTCGTAGGCGAAACCGGAGCCCAGTCCGCCCATCGTGAAGCTCGGCCGGACCACGAGCGGGTAGCCCAGGTCGTCGGCGGCGGCGAGGACCTCGTCCATCGTGTGCGCGATGTGGCTGCGGGCCACCTCGGCACCGGCATCCAGGACGAGCTGCTTGAAGATCTGGCGGTCTTCGCCCTTGTTGATGGCCTCGAAGCTGGCTCCGATCAGCTCGATGTCGTACTTCTCGAGGATCCCGTGATTGTGCAGATCGATCGCGGCGTTCAGCGCCGTCTGGCCACCCAGGGTGGGCAGGATCGCGTCGGGACGCTCCTTGGCGATGATCGTCTCGATGACCTGCCACGTGATGGGCTCGATGTAGGTCGCGTCGGCGAAGTCCGGGTCGGTCATGATCGTGGCCGGGTTGGAGTTGACCAGGATGACGCGCACGCCCTCCTCGCGGAGCACGCGGCACGCCTGCGTCCCGGAGTAGTCGAACTCGCACGCCTGGCCGATCACGATCGGCCCGGAGCCGATGACCAGGACGCTCTTGATATCTTCGCGCTTCGGCATCAGTTGTTGCCCTTCCGGGTGGCCAGGACCAGGTCGCGGAACCGGTCGAACAGGTAGTTGGCGTCGTGCGGACCGGCCGCCGCCTCGGGGTGGTACTGCACGGAGAAGGCCGGGATGTCCAGCGCCCGCAGCCCCTCGACCACGTTGTCGTTGAG
Source organism: Microbacterium sp. zg.B48 (assembly GCF_024623505.1). NCBI lineage: Bacteria > Bacillati > Actinomycetota > Actinomycetes > Micrococcales > Microbacteriaceae > Microbacterium > Microbacterium sp. zg.B48. Next base: position 133,982 of record NZ_JANJFE010000002.1, on the reverse strand, counting down.
GTCCACGTGGCTCACCTCGACGCGTCCGTAGCCGTTGGGGCTGTCGAACTCGCCCTCCAGCGGCGCCTCCACGGCGAAGCCGTGGTTGTGCGAGGTGATCTCGACGCGTCCGGTCGTCCGATCCAGCACCGGCTGGTTGATGCCGCGATGTCCGAACGGCAGCTTGTAGGTGCCCAGTCCGAGGGCACGGCCGAGCAGCTGGTTGCCGAAGCAGATCCCGAAGAACGGCAGACCGTCGTCGAGGACGCCGCGCAGCACGTCCACATGGTCGTCCGAAGCCGCCGGGTCGCCCGGGCCGTTCGAGTAGAAGACGGCGACCGGGTCGATGGCGCGGATGTCCTCGATGGTGACGTCCTGCGGCAGGACATGGACCTCGAAGCCGCGCGCGGCCAGATTGTCGATCGTGGACTGCTTCACGCCGAGGTCGAGCACCGCCAGGTTCCCGATCCGCTCAACGCCAGCCCGCACCACGGCGGGGGTCACCTCGGGCCGGTCCACCGAGACCTGAGCGGAGAGGTTCTGCCCGGTCATCTCCGGGGCGGCCCGGACGACCTCGAGCTGCTCGCCCGGGTCGAGGTCAGCGGCCTCGCCCGAGAAGATGCCGCCGCGCATGCTGCCGGCCGAGCGGATGTGCCGGGTGATCGCACGGGTGTCGATGCCGCTGATGCCGACGACGCCGTCGCTGACGAGCGCGTCGTCGAGCGATTCCTCTGAACGCCAGTTCGACACGACGCGCGAGGGGTCCCGCACGATGTAGCCGGCGACCCAGATCCGGCGCGACTCGGTGTCCTGCGCGTTCATGCCGGTGTTCCCGATGTGCGGAGCGGTCTGCAGCACGATCTGGCCGGCGTAGGACGGGTCGGTGAGGGTCTCCTGGTAGCCGGTCATGCCGGTGGCGAAGACCACCTCGCCCAGGGTCGTTCCGCGGGCGCCGTAGGCGCGTCCGACGTGACGGGTGCCGTCCTCGAGTACGAGGACGGCGGGATCGGAGGGAGCGCCGACGGCGCGGATGTCGAGGGGGACAGTCATTCGTTCTTTCCTGTCTGCTGAGAGAGTGCGGAGATCTCGTCGGCCACCACGCGGGCGGAGGCGCCCTGTGGCCGGAAGTAGGAGTCAACGACGTCCTGATCGTCGAGCCGCCACGAGATGCGGACCAGCCCGTCGCGCTCCACGACGCGGTCTATCGCTACGGTCGCCTGGGCGACGTCGTCGATCTGGGCGGTGGGCAGGAACAGACGCGGCTGACCGGTCAGGTCGATGGCCACGCCGGCGCTGGTCACGGTCAGGTCGGCGCGGGACCGGAAGCCCAGGCCGCGGATGGCGAGGCGCTCGAGGGGCTCCCCGTGCCGGGTGGTCGCGACGTACAGGCCCTCGTGGCGGCTGAGGACTGCGGCATCCGCCGGAGCCTCTCCGACCGGGGCGCGCAGTCCGGAGTCGCGGCGGGTCCGCCGCCACCACGCCCATGCCAGCAGCCCGATCAGCACCAGCGCGACCAAGACCATCACGGCCAGTGCCCCTTCGCGCGTCATGCGCGCACCCCCGGTGTGTCCAGGAGCGCGCCGTCGGCGACCGTGACCACGCCGCCGTAGACCGTCCAGCGCACCTCGCCGGGCAGTTCGCGTCCGAGGTAGGGCGAGTTGCGGCTGCGCCCGTGCAGATCGGCCGTCGAGAACGTCCGTGTCGGCGCGGGGTCGTAGAGGGTGAGGGATGCCGCTTCCCCCGTCGCGAGCGGAGTGCCGTGCCCGCGGAGGCGGCCGATACGGGCGGGGGTGCGCGACATGACCCGTGCGACATCGGGCCACGCCAGCAGTCCGGTGTCGACCATGGCGAGCTGGACGACGCGCAGTGCGCTCTCCAGGCCGACCATCCCGTTCGCAGCCGACTGCCACTCGCAGGCCTTCGCCTCGGCGGGGTGCGGCGCATGGTCGGTGGCCACGATGTCGATGGTGCCGTCGGCCAGTCCCCGGCGCACCGCGCGGACGTCCTCCTCGCGCCGCAGGGGAGGATTCACCTTGAACGAGGCGTCGTACCCGCGAGCAAGCTCGTCGGTGAGCAGGAGGTGGTGGGGGGTGACCTCCGCGGTCACGTTCACGCCGCGCCGCTTCGCCCAGCGGATGATGTCGACCGATCCTGCGGTGGAGAGGTGGCACACGTGCAGGCGCGATCCGACGTGCTCGGCCAGCAGCACGTCGCGGGCGATGATGGACTCCTCTGCCACGGCCGGCCAGCCGGCCAGCCCCAGTTCGGCCGAGACCGCGCCCTCGTTCATCTGGGCGCCTTCGGTCAGTCGCGGGTCCTGCGCGTGCTGCGCGATGACGCCGTCGAAGGCCTTCACGTACTCCAGGGCGCGGCGCATGATCAGCGGATCCCACACGCACGAGCCGTCGTCGCTGAAGACGCGGACTGCGGCCCGGGAATCGGCCATGGCGCCGAGTTCGGCCAGACGCTCGCCCCGTTGTCCGACCGTGACCGCGCCGATGGGCTGGACGGTCACGTAACCGGCCGCCTCGCCGAGGGCGAGCTCCTGCTCGACGACACCGGCGGTGTCGGCGACAGGTGAAGTGTTGGGCATGGCGAACACGGCCGTGTAGCCGCCGGCTGCGGCGGCCCTCGAACCGGTGAGCACCGTCTCGGATGCCTCGAATCCGGGCTCGCGCAGATGCGTGTGCAGATCCACCAGGCCCGGCAGCGCGACCAGGCCGTCGGCGTCGATCACGGTTGCGCCGGCACGGCTGAGCGTGCCACCGGACTCGGCGATGCGTCCGTCCTCGAGGATCAGGTCGCCGGTGCCACCTCCCTCGATCCGCGCACCGCGGACCAGGAGCGTCTCGGCTCGGAATCGGCGGCCGGAGCCGCTGTCAAGGGCGGTCATCATGCGTCCTCCCTTTCGTCGTTCGCGGGTCGTCCCTCAGCACGTTCACCCGCCAACAGCAGGTAGAGCACCGCCATCCGCACGGACACGCCGTTCGTCACTTGATCGAGCACGGTCGATCGGGAGGAATCGGCGGCTTCGGCGGAGATCTCCAGGCCTCGGTTCATCGGGCCGGGATGCATCACCATGCTACCGGCCCCCAGCACCTCCAGCCTGCGCGCGTCCAAGCCCCAGCGACGGGAATACTCCCGCTCAGTGGGGAAATAGGCGGCGTTCATCCGTTCCAGCTGGATCCGCAGCATCATCAGGGCGTCCGGCTGCGCGGCGACCGCGTCGTCCAGGTCGTAGATCACCCGCGCCGGCCAGGCCGACATGTCCTGCGGGAGGAGGGTAGGCGGGGCGACCAGCGTCACCTCTGCGCCCAGTGTGTTCAGCAGCCAGACGTTCGAGCGCGCCACCCGCGAGTGCAGGATGTCGCCGACGATCGCGACGGTGACGCCGGACAGGTCGCGACCGCGGCTGTCGCGGCCGAAGCGACGCTTGCGAATGGTGAACGCGTCCAGCAGCGCCTGGGTCGGGTGCTCGTGCGTGCCGTCCCCTGCGTTGACCACGCCGGCGCTGATCCAGCCGCTGGTGGCGAGGGTGCGTGACGCGCCCGACGCGCCGTGACGGATGACGACGGCATCCGCGCCCATGGCCTGGAGTGTCTGCGCGGTGTCCTGCAGCGACTCCCCCTTCGAGACGCTGGAGCCCTTCGCGGAGAAGTTGATGACGTCGGCGCTGAGCCGCTTCGCGGCGGCCTCGAAGGAGATGCGGGTTCGCGTGGAGTCCTCGAAGAAGAGGTTCACCACGGTCTTGCCGCGCAGCGTCGGAAGCTTCTTGATCTCGCGCTGCTGGGTGTCGGCCATGTCCTCGGCGACGTCGAGGATCTCCAGCGCGTCCGCGCGGGACAGGGTCTTGGTATCCAGCAGGTGTCTCACCGGTCGGCCCCCTCGATCGTGACGAACTCCTCGCCGTCCACTTCGGCCAGTCGCACGTTCACCCGTTCGTCGGATGCGCTCGGCAGGTTCTTCCCGACGAAGTCCGGCCGGATCGGCAGCTCGCGGTGGCCGCGGTCGATGAGGGTCGCGAGGCGGACCGCGGCGGGGCGGCCGATGTCCTGGAGCGCGTCCAACGCTGCCCGGATGCTGCGGCCGGAGAAGAGCACATCGTCGACGAGGACGACCACGGCTCCGTCGATCCCGCCGGAGGGGATGGAGGTGGGCTGCGGTGCCCGGGTCGGATTCCGGTGCAGGTCGTCGCGGTACATCGTCACATCCAGCGCGCCGACCGGCACGACCGTTCCGCTGAACTCGCCGATCAGCGTGGCGATGCGATTGGCCAGTGCGACGCCGCGAGTGGGTATGCCGAGGATCACGAGACCATCGGGCCCCTTGTTGGACTCGAGGATCTCGTGGGAGATCCGAGTCAGGGCCCGGGCGATGTCGGCTTCATGCAGCACAGTGCGCGTGCTCATCCGCCGCTCCCTTCTCCGCCTCACAGGACGGGGTTAAAGGTTGCTTCGCTCAATCCTACCCGACCCGGATCACGGTGCGCCTCCGTGCGGTGCGGCCGGCACTGGCACGCTGAGCACGTGGCAGATGCAAGCCCGGCGGACGCGCGCAGCCGCGACGCTCCGCGCCCGCGCGCACGACCGGCGTCGTACCTCTCGCGCTCGTCGGTCGAGTTCGGGCGAGGCATCTCGTTCTTCGACGCGATCTACGGATTCGCCGCACGGTCATCGTGGTGTTCTGGCGGGTGAATGTTCGGCTCATGCGCCGCCTGCGCGGATTGGACGCGGTCACCACGGCGATCAATCTCGCGGCTGCCGCGGCCGTGATCCTGATCGCGTACACCACCCAGGGGATCAGCGATCCGGCCACTGCCGCACTGCCCCTTCCGACCGCCTGCTATGCCGCCAACATCGCCCTGGTCGCGTTCTGCCAGATCGCCATGTTCCAGGTCGCCCGCGCGCGGGGGCTGGAGCGGTCCCCGCTTCCCGGCCGTGCGAACCTCCTGGGCGTCGCGGCGGCGCTGGTCACGCCCGTCGTCTTCCTCGCCTCCATACCGGTCGCGCTGATCTGGGGTGCGCCCCCCGCAAAGCTCACGTGGGCGGTGAGTCTGGTGCTCAGCCCGCTCGTGGGCGTGCTGGCAGCACGCGCGAACCGGCCCAGCCGCCAGGTGGAATGACAGCGGCCGCGATCAGGACGCCCGGTGATACCGCGCCCGTTCACGGGCGGGCAGTCGTCACGCCACGGCGGGAGCGGTCGCCTCGCGCGAGAGGGCGTCCTCGGCGGTACGGGAGCGGATCGGATGCCCGTGCGTGGTGAGGCACTTGCCGCTGGCGAGGTCCCACTTCCAGTCGTGCAGGCTGCAGGTGAGCACGCCGTCCTCGATCTTGCCGGTCTTGGACAGGTCCGCCCGCAGGTGCGGGCACCGGCGCTGCACCACCCAGTCGCCCAGCTGCACGTCCTCGGACACATCGGACTGCTCCGCGTACCAGTTCTCGACGTACTCGATCCGGTCGCGGGACAGGCACTTCATGAAGGTGTAGATGAACTCGTTGAACTTGCCCACTCGGCCGGCCTGGAACTGCATCGAGAGGAAGATCGAGTTCGACCAGTCGATCTCGTGGTCGCGGATGTTCGTCGAGACCAGGTCGGCCGGGATGGTGAACCAGTACCCGGTCTCCTCCCCCGCATACTCCCGCACCTTCGCCTTCGGGAAATCGACGACCATGTCCAGTTCGCCGATCGTGTAGCGCACCGGTCCCCCGACGCCGTCGCGGAAGATCCGTCCGCGACGCAGCAGCGGCTCCCACCACTCCTTGAGGGCGGCGAGCATCTCGGCCGGGGGCAGTACCGCTGCGCGCGATGCCTCTTCGCGGGCGACCTCGTCCTGCCGGGAATCGCGCTGTTCGGCCAGGTACGCCCATTTGTCGCCGAAGATGTGCTCGATCTCGTCGTCGGTGTACAGCGTCTGGGTGACGGCGATCTGGCCGTGGTCCAGTTCGACGACCGTCCCGGGCAGGTACAGGTAGCCCTTCTGCTCGGGGCGCAGCTGAGCCATGTGCTCGAGGAACTGCCGCTGGTCGGTGAAGATCGAGTCGTCTTCGAGGCCGTATCCGTTGTAGCGGAACAGCTCTTCGCGCAGGAACATCGGCGGTCCGGCCATCGGGAAGACGTGCTCCGCGCCGACCTTCTCGATGTAGTACATCGCGCGCTTGTTCTGCGCATCGCGTTTGAGCCGTGCGAAGTTCTGCTTCGCCTCCTGGGGCAGGTCGTAGACCATCGGCCACCAGATCGCGCCCGAGACCTGGGTGAAGTAGGCGTCGGGCTTGCTGAAGCCCAGCAGCGCGTCCAGGTCGAGCGGATGCGAGTCGTTCTGGTTCAGGATGCTGGCGGTGCCGTCGTCCACGGAGAGACTGGAATCGCCGATCGGACCGTCGCTCGGCGCGCGCAGCGGCGTGACCATCACCTTCAGGTCGCCGAACTCCAGTGGCACACCGGCCTGGGTGTGGATGATGTTCGAGTATCCGAGAGCACGCAGATCCTGCTCGAGATCGTCGGTGGGATAGTCCGGCAGCAGGACCTTGATGTCCTTCGGGACGAAGCGCTCCATCAGCGCGGGGTCGAAGTGATCGCGGTGCCGGTGCGAGATGTACAGGAAGTCGGCGTTTCCGTACGTCGCCCAGTCCAGTCCTCGGTTGTCCGGGAACGGGAACCACGCCCCGAAGAACGTCGGGCCGATCACCGGGTCGCACAGGATGCTGCCGCCGCGGGTCTCGATGAACATGCCGGCGTGGCCGAGGCCGGTGATCCTCATGGCGCTCCCAAATTCCTCAGATGACGTCGTCTTGTGAACGCCCCGATTCTACGGTGCGACCCTGCGGCGCTCCTGCGGGCCGGCTGTGCGGCGGCGGATCGGACGCCCCGATCAGGACGAGCGGGCGATCCGCGCGAGCACTCCGTGCACGAAGGCGCCGGAGTCGTCCGTGGAGAATTCCTTGGCCAGGTCGACGGCCTCATCGATCGCGACGGCGGTGGGCACCTCGTCGTTGTACAGGATCTCCCAGACGCCCATCCGCAGCAGAGCGCGATCCACGGCGGGCATTCGGGCCAGAGACCAGTCCTTGGCGAAGGTGCTGATCTGCTCGTCGATCTCGTCGCGGTTGTCGATCACGCCGTCGACGATCTCGCGGGCATACAGCCACGAGGACTCGCGGGCGGGTTCGTTCGCGGCTCGCGTCGCCTCGGCGGCGAGGGTGACGGCGAGGTCGTCGCCGCGAACGTCGGACTGGAACAGGATGTCGAGGGCACGCTTGCGCGCCTTGGTGCGGGCGCTCATCAGAAGAAAGCTCGCCCGCGCTAGTTGACGCGACCGAGGTAGTCGCCCGTGCGCGTATCGACCTTGACCTTCGTGCCGGTCTCCAGGAACAGCGGGACCTGGATCTCATAGCCGGTCTCGACGGTGGCGGGTTTGGTTCCGGCCGATGACCGGTCGCCCTGCAGGCCGGGCTCGGTGTAGGTGATCTCCAGCACCACGGATGCCGGGAGCTCGACGTAGAGGGGATTGCCGTTGTTCAGCGCGATCTGGACCTGCTGGTTCTCCAGCAGGAAGTTCGCGGCATCGCCGACGACGCTCGCGGGGACGGTCAGCTGGTCGTAGTCGGCGACGTCCATGAACACGAAACCTTCGCCGTCGTTGTACAGGTACGTGAAGTCACGGCGGTCGACGTTCTCGATCTCGATCTTCGCACCGGCGTTGTAGGTGCGGTCCACCGTCTTGCCGGAGACGACGTTCTTCAACTTGGTGCGCACGAATGCGCCGCCCTTGCCGGGCTTGACGTGCTGGAACTCGATGACGTTCCACAGCTGTCCGTCGATGCTGAGGACGACGCCGTTTCTGATGTCTGCGGTGGATGCCATGACTGGGTGATTCCGATCGTGAGGGGCACGGGGCGCAAGCGCCGAGGCGAGGTCGCCGCCCTTCGCCTAGCTCAGGAACCGCGGCCGGTAGTTGCCGACGATCGATTCTACGGGATTCGGCGGGGGCGGGCAGGTCTCAGCCGTCCGCCTGCCCGGTGAGGACCTCGATCAGGCGCCTCGTGGCGCTCGCATACCCCGCCACGCCCTCGCCGATCACGTGGACGACGGCGACATCCGCGACGTAGGAGTGATGCCGGAAGGCCTCCCGTTCCTGGACGTTGCTGATGTGCACTTCGGCGACCGGCAGCGCAACGGCCGACAGCGCGTCGCGCAACACGACCGAGGTGTGCGTCAGGCCGCCTGGATTGATGATGATTCCCGCGCAGTCCTGCCGCGCCGCGTGGATCGCGTCGATCAGGACCCCCTCGTGGTTGCTCTGCACCGCACGGATGTCGAAGCCGCTCGCGGCCGCGGTCGCCGCGGTGAGCTGCTCGACGTCCGCGAGTGTCTGGGATCCGTAGACGTCCGGCTCGCGCGTGCCGAGCAGGTTCAGGTTCGGTCCGTTCACCAGCAGCAGACGGCGGGGAAGGTTCGCCGACATCAGCCTGCGACCTCCTGGTAGGCGGCGAACAGGAGCGACTCGTCCGGCGCTCGCAGCACCGTCGGCCGCGCGATGTCGTCCAAGACGATGAAGCGCAGCATGCCGGCGCGGCTCTTCTTGTCGCGCTGCATGGTGGCAAGCAGCTGCGGCCACGCGCCGGCACGGTACGTGGTGGGCAGACCCAGCAGCTCCAGGACGTCGCGGTGACGCTGGACCGCGGCATCCGGCAGGCGTCCGGCCAGACGTGACAGTTCGGCGGCGTACATCATGCCCACCGAGATCGCTGCACCGTGACGCCAGCGATAGCGCTCGGCGTGCTCGATGGCGTGGCCCAGGGTGTGGCCGTAGTTGAGCACCTCGCGAAGGCCGCCTTCGCGGAAGTCCTCCCCCACGACGTGGGCCTTCATGCCGATCGCCAGTTCGATGCAGCGCCGGAAGGAGTCGCTGGTCGGATCCACTGCGGCGGTGCTGTCGGCCTCGATGATGTCCAGGATCTCCGGATGCCAGATGAACCCCGCCTTGACGACCTCGGCGAAGCCGGCCACCGCCTCGTTGGGCGAGAGGGACTCCAGCGTGCTCAGGTCGCAGACCACGGCCCGCGGCGACCAGAAGGCGCCCACGAGGTTCTTGCCCTCTGCCGTGTTGATGCCGGTCTTGCCGCCGACGGCGGCGTCGACCATACCCAGCACCGTGGTGGGCACCTGGACGACCTGTACGCCGCGCAGCCAGGTGGCCGCGACGAATCCGGCCAGGTCGGTGACCGCTCCGCCGCCGAATCCGACGACGGCATCCGTGCGGGTGAAGTCTGCTTTCCCCATCACCTGCCAGCAGAAGGCGGCCACTTCCACGCGCTTGCCCTGCTCGGCGTCCGGAATCTCGGCGAGCAGCACCTCACGGCCGCCCTCCGCCATCAGCCGCTCGCGCAGCTCCGCGGCGGCGGCGCCCAGGGTCGGCGGGTGCACGACCAGAACCTTGCGCACTGCGGGATCCAGCGCGGCACCGACCAGGTCGAGGATGCCGCGCCCGATGGTGATGTCGTAGCCTGCGTCCCCGGACACGGAGATGGTGGTCGTTTCGGTCATGCGTCCTCCTCGGCGCTCTGCGTGTTCTGCGCCCACGCCGCGATCGCGGCGACGACGGCGGCCAGCGGACCCGAGGAGGTGTCGAAGGTGACGTCGGCGACCTCCTCGTACAGGCCGCGGCGTTCGGCGAAGATCCGCTGCCAGCGGGCGAGCGGATCGGCGTCGGCCAGCAGGGGCCGGTCGCTGCCGTGCAGGCGGGCGGCCACGATGTGCGGCGAGACCGTCAACAGCACGACCCGATGCGCGGACAGATCCGCCCGGGTGTCGGCGTCCAGGATGGCGCCACCGCCGAGGGCGACCACGCCGCCGTGGGCCAGGGCTTCCGAGACGGCCGTCCGCTCGATCTCACGGAAGCGCGCCTCGCCGAAGCGGTCGAAGAGCTCAGGGATCGGCCCGTGGTCGCGCACGATCGCCTTGTCCGTGTCGGTGAAGGTCTGCCCCAGCGCGCGTGCCACCCGGCGGCCCACGCTGGTCTTGCCCGCACCCATCGGTCCGATCAGGACGATCGCGCTATCGGGCGAGGTCATGCTCGATGAGCGCGGGATCGCTCGTGCTGCGCGTGCGCAGGGTCTCCGGGATGGCGGCCAGGTATCCCTCGAGGTTGCGTCGCGTCTCGGCGACGCTGTCCCCGCCGAACTTCTCCAGCACCACTTCTGCCAGGACGAGGGCGGCCATCGCCTCGGCGACGACGCCCGCAGCCGGAACCGCGCAGACATCGGATCGCTGGTGATGGGCCGAAGCGCTCTCGCCGGTGGCGACGTCGATGGTGCGCAGCGAATGCGGCACCGTGGCGATCGGCTTCATACCGGCGCGGATGCGCAGGACGGTGCCGGTGGACATGCCGCCTTCGATGCCGCCGGCGCGGTCGCTGGAGCGGGTGATGCCCCGCTCGGTGGCGAACAGCTCGTCGTGGGCGGCGGATCCGCGCCGCGTGGTGGTGAGGAATCCGTCCCCGACTTCGACGCCCTTGATCGCCTGGATGCTCATCAGCGCCTGCGACAGCTTGGCGTCCAGGCGGCGGTCCCAGTGCACGTGCGAGCCCAGCCCGGGCGGGAGGCCGTAGGCGAGCACCTCCACGATGCCGCCGAGCGTGTCGCCGTCCTTGCGCGCGTCGTCGACCTCTTCGACCATGAGGGCGGAAGTGGCCGGGTCGAAGCAGCGCAGCGGGTCGGCGTCGAGCTGCCCGACGTCGTCGGGGGTGGGCAGCGGCGCGTCTTCGGGGACGCGGACCGGACCGATGGAGAGCGTGTGACTGACCAGCCGGATGCCCAGTTCGGCCAGGAATGCCCGCGCGATCGCTCCCAGCGCGACGCGCGCGGCGGTCTCCCGGGCGCTGGCGCGCTCGAGGATCGGACGCGCCTCGTCGAATCCGTACTTCTGCATGCCGACCAGGTCGGCGTGGCCGGGCCGGGGCCTGGTCAGGGGGGCGCCGCGTCCGCGGGACATGTCGGTCAGATCGACCGGATCGGGATTCATCACCTCGACCCACTTGGGCCACTCGGTGTTGCCGATCCGCAGCGCGATGGGGCTGCCCAGGCTGGACCCGTGCCGGACGCCGCCGGAGATCGTGAGTTCGTCCTCTTCGAACTTCATGCGCGAGCCGCGGCCGTAGCCGAGCTTCCTGCGGGCGAGGTCGGCTTGGATCGCGGTGCGCGACACGGGGACGCCGGCGGGCAGACCCTCCATGATGGCGACCAGTTCGGGGCCGTGGGATTCACCGGCCGTGAGCACGCGGAGCATTCCCCTAGTCTCCCACGACGGCCGAGTGCATTTCGGCGAGCACCAGGCTCTCGCCCTCGAGGGCATCCTCGGTGCCCCCGGTGACGAAGACGCGCACCTGAAGGAGGGCCTGATGCAGCAGCATCCCCAGCCCGGAGGTCGCCGGACGGCCGGCGCGCTCCCACGCGGACGCCAGGACGGTGGGCCAGTGGCCGTACACGACGTCGAACAGGAGGCCGCCGGACCGGGCCAGCGCGTCCGCAGCGGCGGGGGGCACCTCGGCGTCGCCGGGGAGGGTGGCGATCGTGACCGTCGCGTCGGTGTGGACGGGCGCGTCGAAGGACACGCCGATGACCTCGAGGCCGAGCGTCGTCCCGAGCCGGGCGAGCGGCGCAACCGCTGCGGGGCGCCGCGCGACGACCTCGACACGGTCTGCGCCGAGCTCGCTGAGCGCGACGAGAGCCGACATCGCCGTGGCTCCGGCGCCGACGATGCGGCCGCGGTCCACCTCGTGGACGCCCTCGTCGCCGAGCGCGCGCACGATCCCGCCGACGTCCGTGTTGAATCCGCGGGGCACGTCGTCGGTCAGCAGCAGCGTGTTGACCGCTCCGGTCAGTTCCGCGCGGCGGTCTCGCTGGGCGGAGGCGTGGAAGGCCTGCCCTTTGAGCGGCATCGTCAGCGACAGGCCCCGCCAGCGGTCGGAGAGCCCGGCCAGCTCTCCGGTGAAGGCTGCGGCGGTGACGCGGCGCCGCTCGTAGGTCCAGTTAAGCCCGAGTGCGCGGTAGGCCGCTGCGTGCAGCTGAGGCGAGCGGCTGTGGGCGACGGGGTCGCCCCATACTTCCAGGCGCGTGGCGTCGGGTTTCAGCATCCCGAATCGGGGTTCTCGCTGCACCACGCCTGCCACTGGGCGACCGCACGGTTGTGATCCGCGAGGTTCGACGTGAAGACCGTCTCACCCGTGTCGAGGTTGACCGTCACGAAGTACAGCCAGTCGCCGTCGGCCGGGTGCATCGCGGCGTCGATGGCCGTGTCACCCGGGTTGGAGATCGGTCCGATCGGCAGGCCGGGGTGCACATACGTGTTCCACGGGTTGTCGTTGAACTGCGCTTCCTCGGACGTGCTGGCCGTGCCGTCCGCCTCGCCGTACCCGTACTGGGCGGTCGAGTCCATCTCGAGCTTTCCGAAGGTCTGCTGGTTGTCCGGGGACAGACGGTTCTGGATCACGCGGGAGACCTTGTAGAAGTCCGCCTCGAAGCGCGCCTCGCGCTGGATGATCGAGGCGATCGTCAGCACCCGCTGCCGGTCATCGACGGGCACCGCCGCGGCATCCAGGGATTGCACGGTGCGATCGACCAGCGTCCTGATGATCTCGGGCGCGCTGGCACCGGGGTCGAACGTGTACGTCGCGGGGAACAGCCATCCTTCGAGGCTGTCCGCCGCAACGCCGTAGTCCGCGGGGTTGGCCACCGCCGCCTGGAAGTCCTCGACGGGCAGCCCGGTGCCTTCGGCCAGGATCGGCAGCGACTGCTCCACGGTCAGCCCCTCGCGGAGCTGGGCGCTGTTCTCCAGCTTGTTCGCGGGATTCAGCAGCGCTTCCAGCGCGGCGGCCGAGGTCATCTGCTTCTGCAGCTTGAACACGCCCGGGACGAAGGGCGGATTCTGGCCGGTGTCGATCAGGTAGTCGTAGAAGGCGCCGGGTGTCTTGGTCACGCCCGCGTCGAACAGGCTCTGGGAGATCGGCGCGCCGGTGTCGCCGGAGGCGATCGTCACGAACGCCTCGCCGTCGGCCAGGCCGGGGTCGAAGTCCTTCGGTTCCTGCCAGCCCATCACCTCGCGGATCTGCGGCTCATACGTGTTCCAGACCCACAGCCCCGCTCCGGCGATACCGCCCAGCAGGACCAGGACGACCCCGAGGGCGATCCATGCGCCGGTGCGGCGCTTGCGCCGCTTGCCCGACGGCGGCTCCTGCCCGAGGCTGTCGGTCCTCTGCTCGCCGGTGAAGAGGTCCTCCAATGTCGCGGTCGCCGCCGGGCGGGGGGCAGCGGACTCGCCGCTCCGGCTGTACGGCGGCGGGGTTGCCGCGCCGGCGGCGACGGGCCAGTCGTCCGCGTCGTCGACCGGCAGCACGGAAGGGGAGGAGAGGGCGGACGCTGCCGGCACGGACCGCGCTGCCGGCGCGGCGGCCGATGGTGCCGCGGGGGCGGGAGCTTTCGCGCGGGTCGCGGTCCGCGGGTCCTCCGCGGGAACCCTGTGCGCAGCGGCCTGGCGTGCGGCTGCCTCGCGGGCCTCGCGGCGAGAGAGCGGGCGACCCCCTGCCGGGGTGTGTCCGCCGGTCGGCGTCAGGGGTTCGGAGGTGCCGCGCGGGGCGTCCTCGCCCGACGCACGTCGCTCACGCGGATCGGGGAGTTTGCCGAACAGGTCCGCGAACGGATCATCGAACGGCGATTTCGCTTCGGGCATGTCAGGTGGGCTCCTGGGCCGGGGGAACGGGTGATCCGGCCGGTCGTCCCGTGCTCTTCTCGACATCGAGTGCTTGCTGGAGGAGAACGACGGCGGCGACCTGGTCAACAATGCTACGAGATGAACGCTGGGTTCTACCCGAGTCTCTCAGCGCAGCGTGCGCAGAGACCGTGCTCAGCCGTTCGTCGACCAGGCGGACCGGCAGGCCGGATGCCGCGGCCAGGTCCGCCGCGAAGGCTCGCGCGTCCGTGGTCGAGGCGGTGTCCTCGCCGCGCATGTTCAGCGGTAGCCCGACCAGGAGTTCGCGCGCCTCGTGCTCCCCGGCAAGCGCGACGATCCGCGGAATCGACGCCTCGTTGCGGGGAACGGTCTCCACCGGAGTCGCGAGCATCCCGTCCGGGTCGCAGCGTGCCACACCGACCCGCGCGCGGCCGACATCGATGCCGAGCCGCACCCCCCGCCTGAAGTCCGTCACCGGGACCCGAGCGCGGCCTTGACGGCGTTCAGTGCGGCCGGCAGGGCCGTCGCGTCCGTGCCGCCGCCCTGGGCGACGTCATCGCGGCCACCCCCACCGCCGCCGAGAGCGGTCGCGGCGACCTTGGCCAGCGCTCCGGCGCGTGCACCGGCCTGGCGGGCCGCCTCGTTGGTGGCCACGAGCACCACAGGCCGGCCGCCGACCTCGGCGCCGATCGCGACGATGCCGGGTTCGGTGCCGAGCCGGTCGCGCACGCCGAGGGCCAACGACCGCACGTCATCGGCCGAGGAGACTGTGCCGATCGTCTCGGCGACCACCCGATGCGGCCCCACCGTCTCGGCGTTGGCGGCCAGGGCCGGGATGCGCTCGGTCAGTGCACGGGACTCGAAGGCGGCGATCCGCTTCTCCGCCGCCTTGAGGCTGGCGGTCAGCTCGGCGATGCGCGCGGGCAGCTGGTCGCGCGGGGTCTTCAGCGTGGAGGTGAGCTGCGAGACGATGGCCCGCTCGGCGGCGAGGTCGCGGAACGCATCCAGCCCGACCAGCGCCTCGACGCGACGGTTCGAGGCGCCGACCGAGGATTCGCCGACGAGGTTCACCAGCCCGATCTCTGCGCTGGAGGAGACGTGGGTTCCCGCGCACAGCTCACGCGACCAGGGGCCGCCGATGTCCACCATGCGCACCGTGTCACCGTACTTCTCGCCGAACAGGGCCATCGCGCCGAGGGACTTCGCCTCGTCGAGGGACACCACCCGCGTGGTCACCTCGAGGTTGTCGCGGACGGCGTTGTTCGCGATCTCCTCGATCTCGGTGCGCGTCTCCGGCGACAGGGCCTGGCCCCAGGTGAAGTCCAGGCGCATGTACCCGGCGCGGTTGAGCGAGCCGGCCTGCGTGGCGCTCTTGCCGAGCGTGTCCCGCAGGGCGGCGTGGACCAGATGGGTCGCGGAGTGCGCCTGACGCGCGGCCCGGCGGTTGACGGCATCCACGACGGATGTCGCCGGCTGGCCGACGCCCACGTCGCCGGAGGTGACCTGGACGGTGTGACTGATCAGGCCGGGCACCGGCTTCTGCACGTCGAGCACGTCCAGCTCGTACCCCGGGCCGACGATGATGCCCTTGTCGGCGACCTGGCCGCCGGATTCCGCGTACAGCGCCGTGTCGGCGAGGATCACCTCGGCGATCTGGCCGGCCGTCGCGCGGTCCACGGACACGCCGTCGACGAGCAGCCCGAGGATCGTGGACTCGGTCTCCAGGTCGGTGTACCCGGTGAAGACCGTCTCGCCCTTGGCGCGGAACTCCCGGTAGACGCCGTGGTCGGCCAGAGCGCGCTTGCGGGAACGGGCATCCGCCTTGGCCCGCGTACGCTGCTCCAGCATGAGCGTGTCGAACGCGGCGCGGTCGACCGTGAGTCCGGCCTCTTCGGCGATCTCGAGGGTGAGGTCGATCGGGAAGCCGTAGGTGTCGTGCAGGAGAAAGGCTTCGGAGCCTGCGATCGTGGTGCCGCCGGACTTCTTGGTCTCGGCGACCGAGAGGTCCAGGGTCGTGGTCCCCGCCGCCAGGGTGCGCAGGAAGGTCTCCTCCTCGGCGATCGCGTACGCGGACAGCCGCGCATACTCCGTCTCCAGCTCGGGGTACACGTCCTTCATCGCGTCGCGCGACGCGGCGAACAGCTCCGGGAAGGTCGGCCCGTCCACGCCGAGCAGGCGCATCGAGCGGATGCCGCGGCGCATCAGACGGCGCAGGATGTAGCCGCGCCCCTCGTTGGTGGGGGTCACGCCGTCGGCGAGCAGCATCAGCGAGGAGCGGACGTGGTCGGCGATGATGCGCATGCGCACGTCGTCCCCGTGGTCCGCTCCGTAGCGCCGCCCGCTCAGTTCGGATGCCAGATCGAGCACCGGCCGCACCTGGTCGGTCTCGTACATGTTCTGCACGCCCTGCTTGATGAACGCGATCCGCTCGAGCCCCATGCCGGTGTCGATGTTCTTCTGCGGGAGCTCGCCGACGATGCGGAAGTCGTATTTCGAGGTGACGTCGTCGATCGCGTACTGCATGAAGACGAGGTTCCAGATCTCCACGTACCGGTCATCGTCGGTGGCGGGACCTCCGTCCACGCCGTAGGCGGGACCCTGGTCGAAGAAGATCTCCGAGCACGGGCCGGCCGGCCCCGGAAGCCCGGTGCTCCAGTAGTTGGTGTCCTTGTCCAGCCGCTGGATCCGCTCCTCGGGCAGGCCGGCGATCGTGCGCCACAGCCGGGCGGCCTCGTCGTCGTCCTTGTAGACGGTGACCCAGAGGTCCTTCGGGTCGAATCCGAGTCCGCCGTCCGACTCGGAGGAGGTCAGCAGCTCCCACGCGTACGTGATCGCGCCCTCCTTGAAGTAGTCGCCGAACGACCAGTTGCCGAGCATCTGGAAGAACGTGCCGTGGCGCGGAGTCTTGCCGACCTCTTCGATGTCGTTGGTGCGGATGCACTTCTGGATATCCGCAGCACGCGGGTACGGCGCCGGAACCACACCGCTCAGGTACGGGATGAACGGGACCATGCCGGCCACCGTGAACAGCAGCGCAGGGTCATCGGTGACCAGCGACGCCGAGGGCACGATGGTGTGGTCGCGCTTCTCGAAATAGCGGAGGAAACGGTCGGCGAGCTCTGCGGTTTTCATGGGAATCCTCGAACAAGGGCGGCGTCCCCCATCGGGGGACACCGCCGGGCGGGTCGATCAGTCGGTGAGCTTCTTGGCGGCGGACTCGCCCGCATCGACGGTGCGGGATGCCGCATCCGCAGAGGCTGCGACCGCATCCGTCGCGCCGTCCTTCACCGCGTCCACTGCGTCAGCCGCGGATGCCTTCGCGGCGCCGTACGCGTCGCTCGCGGCATCCTTGACCTCGTCCACGATCCCGGAGAAGCGCGCTTCCTGCTCGCGATAGGCGTCGCCGATCCGGTCGGTGAACTCCGTGATGCGAGCGTCCACATCGGCGAGGACTTCGTGGCCGCGGGGGTCCTTGTTCATGAGATGTGCGGCGACGAAACCGCCGATCACGCCGAACAGGAACCACAGCAGGCTTTTCATGTCACCACTTTCCTCGTCCGCAGGCGCGGCACTCCCCCATCGTAGGGGTGCGCCGGTACGCTCGCAGGCTCGATCTTCGAGAATCGAGTGTACGCGCACGCATGCAGAAGGGCGCCGGGTCTCCCCGGCGCCCTTCTGCAGAAACGCGCTATCGCGCGGCGTAGTACTCCACGACGAGCTGGACGTCACCGGTGACCGGGACCTCAGCGCGCTTGGGACGACGCAGCAGACGTGCGTGCAGCTTGTCCAGCTCGACCTCGAGGTAGCCCGGAACCGGGGGCAGGACCTCGGCGTGACCGCCGGCGGCTGCGACCTGGAAGGGCTCGGTGCCCTCGCTCTTGGCCTTGACGTGGATGAGCTGTCCCGGCTTGACGCGGAACGACGGGCGGTCGACGAGCTGGCCGTCGACGAGGATGTGGCGGTGCACGACGAGCTGGCGGGCCTGAGCCGTGGTGCGGGCGAAACCGGCACGCAGCACGAGCGCGTCCAGACGCATCTCGAGGAGCTCGACCAGGTTCTCACCGGTCAGGCCCTGGGTGCGGCGGGCCTCGTTGAAGGTGTTGCGCATCTGCTTCTCGCGGATGCCGTACTGCTCGCGCAGACGCTGCTTCTCGCGCAGACGCACGGCGTAGTCGCTGTCCTGCTTGCGCTTGGTGCGGCCGTGCTCGCCGGGAGCGTACGGGCGCTTCTCGAGGTACTTGGCGGCTTTCGGCGTCAGCGGGATGCCGAGCGCGCGAGACAGGCGGACCTTGCGGCGGTCCTGGGACTTCGTGGGCACGGATGTGTCCTTCCAAAATGACATGGCCGCGTCTTTCGCGACTCATGGACGTATCTGCTGCCCTTCCCATCCGGGGCGCACGTCGGGGCGCACCGAAGGTGTGTTGGGGGCAGGAGATACCCGAAAACTGGGTTTCGAGCCGGTCCAGCTTAGCAGGTGCGGGCTGTGGACCCGCTCAGGAGCCGGACCCCAGGATTCGGCGGATCTTGTCCAGGCGTGCCTGGACCTCGCGTTCCTGACCGTGGTTGGTGGGCTCGTAGTAGCGCCGCCCGGCCAGTTCCTCGGGAAGGTATTGCTGTGCGACCACACCCACGTCCGAGTCGTGCGGATATCGGTAGCCCTTGCCGTGGCCGAGCCGTTTGGCGCCGGGGTAGTGCGCGTCGCGCAGCGGCGGGGGCACGCGGCCGAAACCTCCGGCTCGGACGTCCGCGATCGCCTTGTCGATCGCCAGGTACGCGGCGTTCGACTTCGCGGTGGTGGCCAGGTATGCGGTCGCCTCGGCCAGCGGGATGCGTCCCTCCGGCATCCCGATGAACTGCACCGCGTCGGCGGCCGCGACCGCGAGCGGCAGAGCCTGCGGGTCGGCGAGCCCGATGTCCTCCGCTGCGGAGATGATCAGCCGTCGTGCGATGAACCGCGGATCCTCCCCCGCCTCGATCATGCGCGCGAGGTAGTGCAGCGAGGCATCCACGTCCGACCCGCGGATGGACTTGATGAAGGCGCTGATCACGTCGTAGTGCTCGTCCCCCTGCCGGTCGTAGCGGAGCAGGGCCCGGTCCACCGCATTGGACACGTCGTCGGCGGTGATCTCCGGGGGCGCGACGGCCTCGTGCGGCTCGTCCCCCGGCTCGGCGCCCTCGTCGCTGACAGGTTCGGCGAGGGATGCCGCCGCCTCGAGCGCCGTCAGCGCGCGGCGGGCATCCCCCGACGCAAGTCGCACGAGAGCGTCACGGGCCTCCGGCAGCAGCGTCACGGCCCCGCCGAGGCCCCGGGGATCGGCCACGGCGCGGTCAAGCAGCATCCCGAGGTCATCGTCGGTGAGCGGCTGCAAGGTCAGCAGCAGCGACCGGGACAGCAGCGGAGAGATCACCGAGAAGGACGGATTCTCGGTGGTGGCGGCGATCAGCACCACCCAGCCGTTCTCGACACCAGGCAGGAGCGCGTCCTGCTGAGCCTTCGTGAAGCGGTGGATCTCGTCCAGGAACAGGATGGTGGACTGTCCGTACAGGTCGCGTTGGGTCAGCGCCTCCTGCATGACCTCGCGGACGTCGCGGACTCCGGCGGTCACGGCCGACAGCTCGACGAAGCGGCGTCCGGAAGAGCGGGCGATGGCCTGGGCGAGGGTGGTCTTGCCGGTTCCGGGCGGTCCCCACAGGATCACCGAGGACGCAGCCCCCGTGGACACATCCGGCCGCGCCAGCAGCACGAGCGGGGAGCCGGGGCGCAGGAGGTGCGACTGACCGGCCACTTCGTCGAGGGAGGTCGGTCTCATGCGCACCGCGAGCGGGGTCTGCCCTTGGAAGAGCGCGGTGGAGGTCACCGATCAAGGCTAACCGGCCCCTGCGACTCCGGCGCGGTGGCTGGTTTGGCGGCGATCCGGCCCGCGCCGTAGGATCAAGCCGGCCGGGACGACCCGGGAACGAGGGAGGTCCCGTGGCGCCGGGTGGAAAGCAGCGTGACACGCGTGCGGAGCGGGAACGCGCCCGTGTCTACCAGGCACGCCGGGCGTTCCACGAGGGGCAGGCGCGGCGACGCACGCGCGACAACCTCATCGCCGGCATCGGCGGCGCAGTCCTGATCCTCGCGGTCATCGCCGGTCAGGCCGCGTACTTCATGTCGGGCCCGGGAGCTCCCACTCCGACCCCCTCTTCCTCGACCTCGCCGGCGCCGACGTCGACTCCGGCGCCGGGCGGTTCGCCGGCCGTGACGCCGGCCCCGAGCGACTCGTCCGTGCCCGTCCCGACACCCACCACAGCTCCCTGACGAGTGCGAGCCGGGCGCCCGCGCTCTCGGTTGCCCGGCCTCGCCGTACTAGGCTGGGGCCGTCCATCCCCCACAGGCGGCGAGAGCCGCGATGAGGTGCATCCCGTGACTGCCGCAGCAGAGTCCACTCCCCCGTCCACCACCGATTCCGAGCCGGAGAACGATCCCGGCACCGAAGCGGACCAGACCGCGGCGCCCGCCGACGCCACACCGGCCGACGCGCCATCGGCAGACGCCGCGCCCGCGGACGCGACACAGGCCGACGCGGCGCCCACCGACGTGGCGTCCGCCGACGGAACGCCCACCGACGTGACGCCCGCCGACGTGACACCCGCCGGCGCACCTGCGGTCCCCGCACCCGGCAAGGCCATGCCCTCCCCGGCGAAGGCCATGCCGTCGCCCGCGGACGCCGCACCGCCGGAGGCCGAGACGGAACCGTGGGGCCGCGTCGAGGAAGACGGCACCGTCTCGGTGCGCGAGGCGGACGGCTGGCGCGTGGTCGGACAGTATCCGGACGGATCCGCCGAAGAGGCGCTCGCGTACTACCGGCGCAAGTTCTCCGACCTGGCAAGCGAGGTCGCGCTGCTCGAGGTGCGCTCCCGTCGTGGCGGTGTATCGCCGTCCGACCTGCGCGCGACTGCGCGCGCCCTGCACGCCAAGCTGCAGGACGCGGCGGCGGTGGGCAACCTGGCGGCGCTGGACGCGCGTGTGCTCGCGCTCACCGGTACGCTCGCCGCAGCATCCGAATCCGAGGCCGCCGCATCCCGGCAGGCCGTGGAGGAGGCCGTGCGCGTTCGCACCGAACTCGTGGAGAAGGCCGAGGCCCTCGCCGCGCGCGACCCGCGCACCGTGCAGTGGAAGCAGGCCTCGGTCGACCTCGCGTCGATGTTCGACGAGTGGCAGTCGCAGCAGCAGAACGGCCCACGCCTGCCGAAGTCGACCGGTCAGCAGCTGTGGAAGCGATTCCGCGACGCTCGCGCGACCGTGGACAAGCACCGCCGCGAGTTCTACGCCGAACTGGACGAGGCGCACAAGACGGTGCGGGACCAGAAGGCCAAGCTCGTCGAGAAGGCCGAAGCGCTCGCCCCGAAGGGCGAGGACGGCATCACCGCCTACCGCGAGCTGCTGGATCAGTGGAAGTCCGCCGGTCGCGCCGGCAAGAAGGCCGACGACGCGCTGTGGGCGCGGTTCAAAGCCGCCGGCGATGCCCTCTACAGCGCGCGCGGCGCGCGCGAGGCCGCGGACGAAGAGGAATCCCGCGAGAAGATCGACGCCAAGCGGGCGCTGTTGGAGCAGGCACGGAGCATCGCTGACGAACGCGACCTGGTCCAGGCGCGAAGTGCCCTCACCGCCATCCAGCGCCAGTGGGATGACATCGGCCGGATCTTCCCCCGCGACAAGGAACGCGTCCTGGACGACGATCTGCGCAGGATCGAGACCGCGCTGCGCAGTCGCGAGGAGACGGATTGGAAGCGCAACAACCCCGAGACGAAAGCGCGCGCCAACGACATGACGCGTCAGCTCACCGAAGCCATCGCGAAGCTCGAGGACGAACTGGCGAAGGCGCAGAAGTCGGGCAACGAGGCGGCCATCGCGAAGGCGACCGAGGCGCTCCAGGCGCGCCGGGCGTGGCTCAACGCGCTCGGCGGCTGAGCGCTCCTCCCGGCTGATCGGAGGGACGGGTTCTCCACAGAGTCAGCGGCACGCCACCCGCGGTTCACCGGCATGAGCCACAGTGGCTGCCATGTCCTCGCCGTTCCTCTACTTCGCGGACGGGCGTCTGTCGCAGGCTGAGTTGTCGGCGGCGCGTCTGGACGGCCACCTCGTCGAACTCGGGGACGCGTACATCCCCGCCGACGCCGTCGAGACACGGGAACTGCGTGCCGGATCGCTGCGGGCAATCCTCGGAGACACCCTCGCCGCGACGCACCTGAGCGCAGCATGGGTCCACGGCGGCCTCCATGTCCCGCCGACCCGCCATACCGTGCAACGGGCTGTGCCGCGCCGGCTGCACCAGGTGATGGGCCGCCGGCTGCTCTACCGCGACCTCAACGTCGATCCGGTCGATCTGATGCGCATCAGCGGCGTGTGGGTCACCGACCCGGTGCGCACTCTCGCAGATCTGTCACGAGTCGTCGACGACGAGCACGCGCGCGCCGCGCGGCTGCTGGCCGATGCCGTTCCCGGACTGCCCGCGCGGGCGATCGCCTGGATGGCAGCGCACGGCGCGCTGCCGAACAAGCGATCTGCGCTGGCATTCCTGCGGGGCCTGGCGGCGCGGGGTGCGGTGGATCAGGAGGAGGTGACGCGGTAGACGTCGTAGACGGCGTCGATGCGTCGCACCGCGTTCAGGACCCGCTCGAGGTGGACGATGTCGCCCATCTCGAAGACGAACCGGCTCAGCGCCAGTCGATCGTTGGTGGTGGAGACGGTGGCGGAGAGGATGTTCACATGATGCTCGCTCAGCACGCGCGTGACGTCACTGAGCAGACCTGACCGGTCCAGCGCTTCGATCTGGATCTGAACCAGGAACACGCTCTTGCTCGTCGGTGCCCACTCGACCTCGATCAGCCGCTCCGGATCCTGCATCAGGGAGCTGATGTTGGTGCAGTCGGTGCGGTGCACCGAGACGCCGCTGCCGCGTGTGACGAACCCGACCACTTCGTCGCCGGGCACGGGGGTGCAGCATTTGGCGAGCTTGACCAGGATGTCCGGCGCTCCGCGCACCAGCACACCGGAGTCACCGCCGCGCTGGGCTCGCGACCGGCCCACCTGCGGAAGGTCGATCGGTCCGGTCGAGGTGTCGTCCGCGCTGACCAGCGCCGTCACCTTCTCGATCACGGACTGCGTGGAGACGTGGCCCTCGCCCACTGCGGCGTACAGCGCCGAGACGTCCTCGTACTTCAGGGACTGCGCAACCTCGGCGAACGAGTCCTGGCTCATCAGCCTCTGCAGGGGCAGGTTCTGACGGCGCATCGCGCGGGCGATCGCCTCCTTGCCCTGCTCGATGGCCTCCTCGCGCCGCTCCTTGGTGAACCAGCCACGGATCTTGCTGCGCGCACGCGTGCTCTTGACGAAGGTCAGCCAGTCCTGACTGGGTCCGGCATCCGGGTTCTTCGAGGTGAAGACCTCGACCACGTCGCCGCTTTGCAGTTCGGTCTCCAGCGGCACCAGCCGGCCGTTGACCTTCGAGCCCATCGTGCGGTGCCCGATCTCGGTGTGCACCGCGTACGCGAAGTCCACCGGCGTGGCGCCGCTGGGCAGGCCGATGACCCGGCCCTTCGGCGTGAAGACGTAGACCTCTTTCGCGCCGATCTCGAAGCGGAGCGAGTCCAGGAACTCTCCCGGGTCCGCCGTCTCGGCCTGCCAGTCGGAGATGTGGGCGAGCCACGCCATGTCGGCGTCCATCGACTTCGCGTCCGGCTTGCCGCCGATCAGGCGTTCCTTGTACTTCCAGTGCGCGGCCACGCCGTACTCGGCCTGCTGGTGCATCTCGTTGGTGCGGATCTGGATCTCCACCGTCCGCCCACCCGGGCCCATCACCGTGGTGTGCAGCGACTGGTAGAGATTGAACTTCGGCGTCGCGATGTAGTCCTTGAACCGGCCGGGCAGAGGAGTCCAGCGCGCGTGGATCGCGCCGAGGACCGCGTAGCAGTCCCGGACGCTGCCGACCAGGACCCGGATGCCGATGAGGTCGTAGATGTCGTCGAACTCGCGGCCGCGGACCACCATCTTCTGGTAGACGGAGTACAGCTGCTTGGGCCGTCCCAGCACGCGTCCGCGGATGCGCAGCTCACGCAGGTCGCTGTCCACCGCCTCGATGACGTTCTGCACGTATTGCTCGCGCTGGGGTGTGCGCTGCTTGACGAGACTTTCGATCTCGGCGTACAGCTTGGGGTGCATGACCGCGAAGGACAGATCCTCGAGTTCGGATTTGATGGTCTGGATGCCGAGCCGGTGCGCCAGCGGAGCGTAGATCTCCAGCGTCTCGGTCGCCTTCTTGCGCGCCTTCTCCGGGGGTACGAAACCCCACGTCCGGGCGTTGTGGAGGCGGTCGGCGAGCTTGATCAGCAGCACCCGGATGTCGCGGGACATCGCGACGATCATCTTGCGGACGGTCTCGGCCTGCGCGCTCTCGCCATACTTGACCTTGTCGAGCTTGGTGACCCCGTCCACGAGCATCGACACTTCGTCGCCGAACTCGGCCGTCAGCGTGTCCAGTGCGTATGCGGTGTCCTCGACCGTGTCGTGCAGCAGCGCGGCGGCGATCGCCTTGGGACCCAGCCCGAGGTCGGCGAGGATCTGGGCGACCGCGAGCGGGTGGGTGATGTACGGCTCGCCGCTCTGGCGGGTCTGCCCGGAGTGGGCCTGATCGGCAACGGTGTACGCACGCTCGATGATCGACAGATCGCCCTTGGGGTGGTGCGTGCGCACCGTGCGCAGCAGCTGCTCGACGTCGTCGCGCCGGGCCGAGCGGGAGAAGATGCGCGGTACGAGCCGTCGCAGCGACGAGGACTGGGCGGGGGGAACGGTCTCGGTCATCGATTCCTCCCCTCCCCGGATCCGTCAATCCTATGCCCGTGGCCAGCAGCGGCAGCCGCGCCGGGAGGCCGGTCTAGACCGGCTGCCCGGCACGTTCGCGCGCCGCCAGAACGCGGGCGTCGCGTGTCTTGATGTTCGGCTCGTTCTCGCGCAGCAGCGAATACAGCGGTGCGGCCACGAACACGGTCGAGTAGGCCGCCACGATGGTGCCGACGAAGATCGCCAGCGAGATGTCGGTGAGGGTCTGCGCGCCGAGCCACAGCGCGCCGATGAACAGGATCGCACCGGTCGGCAGGATCGCCACCACGGTCGTGTTGATCGAGCGGATCAGCGTCTGGTTCACCGCGAGGTTCACGGACTCCCCGAAGGTGCGGCCGGACACTTCGCCGTCCTCGGTCGTGTTCTCCCGGATCTTGTCGAACACGACAGTCGTGTCATAGAGCGCGTACGAGAGGATCGTCAGGAAGCCGATGACCGCCGCCGGGGAGATCTCGAATCCGCAGAGGGCGTAGACGCCGACCGTGATGACGAGCACGTCGAGCAGGCCGATGATCGAGGCGGCCGACATCTTCCACGTCCGGAAGTACAGGGCGAGGATCAGGAAGGTCAGCGCGAGGAAGATCGCCAGACCCCACAGCGACTGCCGGGTGACATCGGCGCCCCAGCTGGGCCCGATGAAGGACGAGGTCACCTCGGTGACCGGAACGGCGTAGATCTCAGCCAGCGCGTCGGTCACCTGCTGGGTCTCGCCGGGCGTCAGCTGGTCGGTCTGGACGCGGACGTTGCTGTCCCCGACCGTGGTGACCTTCGTCGTCGCATCGGGCACCACGGACTGGACAGCCTCGGTGGCCAGCTGCTGGTCCGGGGCGGTGACGTTGGTCACCGTGAACTGGGACCCGCCGGTGAATTCGATCGAGAACTGGATGGGCCGCACGAGCGGAACCAGCGCCGAGCCGATCACCAGGATCGCCGCGATGATGAACCACAGACGGCGACGCCCGACGAACGGGAAAGAGGTCTTGCCGGTGTAGAGGTCGTTTCCGAGCTGACTCATGGAACGCATCAGAGCTCTCCCTCCTTCTCGCGCGGGGACGGTTTGCCGCTGGCCGGAAGCTCGGCCAGCTCCGCCTGTTTGCGCTCGGCGATGGTCTGACGCCGTTCGGCCTCACCGCGTGAGCGGGACGCTCGTCGTTCCGCCGCGGTCTTGGTCGACGCGACCGCCGGTGCGCGGAACTGCGCGCGCCCTCGGTACACCGCTCCCAGTGCTGCCGGATCCATGCCGGAGAGCGGGTGACCGGAACCGAAGAACCGCGTGCGGGCGAGCAGCTGCATCACCGGGTGCGTGAACAGGATGAAGATCAGCACGTCGATGACGGTGGTCAGACCGAGGGTGAACGCGAAGCCCTTCACGGTGGCGTCGGCCAGGATGTACAGCACCACGGCGGCGAGCACGTTGATCGACTTCGAGATGTAGATGGTGCGCTTCGCGCGGCTCCAGCCGTCCTCGACCGCCCCGGTGATGGACTTGCCGTCGCGCAGTTCGTCCCGTATTCGTTCGAAGTAGACGATGAACGAGTCGGCCGTGAATCCGATGGAGACGATCAGGCCGGCGACGCCGGCGAGCGAGAGGCGGAAGCCCATGCGCCAGGCCAGGATGCAGATGGTGACGTACGTCAGCACACCCATCACGATCAGGGAGGCGATGATCACCATCCCGAGGGCGCGGTAGACGATCAGGGAGTAGATGGCCACGAGCGCCAGGCCGATCAGCCCCGCGATCAAGCCGATCTGCAGCTGTTGCGATCCGAGGGTCGCCGAGATCGTGTCCGAGCTGACCACTTCGAAGCTGAGCGGCAGCGCCCCGTACTTGAGCTGGTCGGCGAGCGTCTTGGCGGTCTCCTGAGTGAAGCTGCCGGTGATGCTCGGGTCGCCGCCGAGGATGATGGCGTTCATCGAGGGGGCCGAGAGCACACTGCCGTCCAGGACGAACGCGAACTGGTTCAGCGGCGTGGTCGCGCCGAACAGCCGCTGACTGATCTGACCGAACGTCTTGGTGCCCGCGTCGTCGAACTTGATGTTGACGGCCCAGCGACCGGTCGTCTGCTCCAGCCCGAACGTCGCGTCCGAGATGGACGAACCGTCCAGCTCCACCGGTCCGAGGATGTACTTGACGGTGCCGTCCACGTCGCAGGTGATCAGCGGCTGGTCCTTGGGAGCGTTCGCCGGATCGTTGTCGGGGTTCGCGCAGTCGTAGGCCTGGAACTGCGCGAACAGCGCCTCGGTGATCCACGCGGGATCGCTCCCGTTCGTCGGCTCGGTCGTCGGCGTCGCGTTCAGCGAAGGATCGGGCGTCGGGAACGGCGTGGACGTGCCGTCCGGGCCGACGAATGTCGTCGCCGGCTGACCGGTGTAAAGGACCCCGCGCAGCTGGAGCTGGGCCGAGGCCTCGATCCGCTGGCGGGTCTGCTCATCGGCCTGGCCGGGGATCTGGACGACGATGTTCCGGCCGCCCTCGGTCGTCACGTCGGCCTCGCCGACACCGGACGCGTCCACCCGCTGGCGGATGATCGTGACCGCCTGGTTCAGCTGCTCGTTCGAGGGCGCCGCCCCGTCGGCGGTCTGCGCCTCGAGGATGATCTGCGTCCCGCCCTGGAGGTCGAGCGCGAGCTCGGGGGTCCACGAGCTGGCTTTGAAGACATGGACGCCGAGCGCGTTGATGCCGAACAGCACCGCGGTGACGATCAGAAGACCGGTCAGCGCGCGCCAGGCATGACGGACGGGGGTGGAAGTCGCCACGAGGGGTCAGCTTTCTGGGAGCCCGGGAGGGCGAGCGGGTCAGGCCTTGGGCTTGTTGTCCAGGTCGGTGTCGGGGTCGACGGGCGGCAGCGGTTCGGCCGCGCGGTAGTCGTCGCTGATCGAGCTGATCGAACCGCTGGCGACGCCGTCGATGTAACCGGCCTCGCTCTCTTCGGCCTCGATGAGCTCGTCCTCGGTCACGACGCCCTCGGCGGGGTCCACGACGCGGAGGATGGCCTGGCTGTGCACCTTGATCTGGACGCCGGGCGCGATTTCCACGAGCGCGGGCTGGTCGAGGTTCTCCGGGTCGAAGGCGACGATGGTGCCGTAGAGACCGCCCTGGAGCAGCACCTCGGCGCCGGGAACGGTCTGGCGGGCCTTCTGCTCCTGCTCGGTCTTCTGCTTCTGCATCCGCCGACGCGAACTCCAGAACATGAAGACGAGGAGGACGACCAGCAGGATGATGAGGCCGTAATTGCCGAAGAACGTGGCGATGTCCATGGAGGCGAGAGCACCTTTCGAATCAGGCGCGCGCCGTTGCGGCGCTGCCTTGCATGAGGAGGGTAGGCGAGAGCCTCCAGCGATTATAGATCATTGAATCTGAGCGCAGAGTCTGCCTGCCGAACGCCCAGGTGTGCGAAGGCCGACGGCATCGCCACGCGCCCGCGCGGCGTGCGACCGATGAAGCCGATCCGCACGAGGTAGGGCTCCACGACCGACTCGATCGTCTCCGGCTCCTCGCCGACCGCCACGGCGAGCGTGCTCAGGCCCACCGGGCCACCGCCGAAGCGACGCACGAGGGCATCCAGCACGGCGCGGTCGAGGCGATCCAGTCCGATCGCGTCGACGTCGTAGAGGTCCAACGCGGCGTCGACGGTCGCCGTGTCGCCACCACCACCGCGCACGATCATGAAGTCGCGGACACGCCGGAGAAGTCGGTTCGCGATCCGAGGTGTCCCCCGCGACCGGCGGGCGATCTCGGCGCGTGAGGCCGGTGGCAGGTCGACCGCGAGCATCACCGCGGACCGCTCGATGACCCGCTCCAGCTCGGCGGGCTCGTAGTACTCGAGGTGACCGGTGAAGCCGAACCGGTCGCGCAGCGGGTTGGGCAGCAGCCCCGATCGGGTGGTGGCGCCGACCAGCGTGAACGGCGCCAGGTCCAGGGGGATGCTGGTGGCCCCGGCACCCTTCCCGACCATGATGTCGATGCGGAAGTCCTCCATGGCCAGATACAGCATCTCCTCGGCGGAGCGGGCCATCCGGTGCACCTCGTCGATGAACAGGACCTCACCGGGCGTCAAGCTGGACAGCAGCGCCGCCAGGTCGCCGGCGTGCTGGATCGCGGGCCCGCTGGACAGGCGCAGCGGCCGGCCGCTCTCGTGCGCGACGATCATCGCCAGCGTGGTCTTGCCCAGCCCGGGGGGTCCGGACAGCAGGATGTGATCCGCCGGACGCTGCTGGATGCGGGCGGCGTCCAGCAGCAGCTGGAGCTGCCCGCGCACCTTCTGCTGCCCGACGAACTCGGACAGTGAGGCCGGACGCAGTGCTCCCTCGATCGCCAGCTCGATGTCGTCGACCGGCTCGTCGGCGTCGCGGACGTCATCCACCGGCGTGCTCCTTGCGGGCGGGGCCCAGGGTGGCCAGAGTCAGGCGCAGCAGCGACGGCACGGCCGCCCGCTCAGCCGGTGAGGCCTGCTCCGCGGCGGCGGAGACGGCTTCGGCGGCGGCGCGCTCGTTCCAGCCCAGCCCGACCAGCGCCTGCATGACCTGGGCGGCGACATCGGGAGCGGCATCCCGACGCCCAGCGCCCGAAGGCGACGGGGCGGCGATCTTGCCGGCCAGCTGCACGACGATGAGCTTCGCCGTCTTCGGGCCGATGCCCGAGACGCGCCGGAACGGCGCGTCGTCGTCGGAGGCGACCGCGTCGGCGATCTGCGTCACACTGAGGGCGGCGAGGACTCCGAGCGCGGATTTGGGGCCGACTCCGGTCACGCTGAGCAGCTGGGTGAAGACGAGGAGCTCGTCGCGGCTTTCGAAGCCGAACAGCGAGAGCGCGTCCTCCCGGACGATGAGGTGGGTGTGCAGGTACACCTCGTCCCCGACGTCGGTGGCCGCCGCGACGTGCGGGGTGACGGCGATCGTGAGCCCGACGCCGCCGACTTCCAGGACGAGCGAGTCGGTCTCGACGTGGGCGGCCCGACCGCGCAGGGAGGAGATCATGCGACGAGCCTACGAGGCTGTTCGCAGTTTTGTTCGACCGACACACTCATCGTCGGGCAAGGCGCTCCGCGTCCGCCCACGCGCGCTGCGCGGGCGTGAGGGTTCCGCCGGTCGGAGCCTGTGCCGTGCCCCCGCGCCACGCATGGCAGAGCGCGAGCGCGAGCGCGTCGGCGGCGTCGGCCGGCTGCGGCACTTCGTCCAGGCGCAGGATGCGGGCGATCATCGCCTGCACCTGGCGCTTGTCGGCTGCGCCGTAGCCGGTCACCGCGGCCTTGACCTCGGTCGGCGTGTGCGTCGTGGCCGCGAGCCCGCGCTCGCCCGCGATCAGCAGGGCGATGCCGCTCGCCTGTGCCGTGCCCATCACGGAATGGCGGTTGTTCTGCGAGAAGACGCGCTCCACTGCCATGACCGTCGGCGCATGCAGGTCGATGACGGCGCGGATGCCGGCGGCGATCGTCGCGAGACGCCGTTCGATCGGCTGGCCCGGGTCGGAGCGGACGACACCGACGTGCACCAGCGTCGCGGACCGGTCGCGGGCGACATCGACCACGCCGACGCCACAGCGGGTCAGGCCCGGGTCGATGCCGATAACGCGAAGGGCTGTCACTCCCCCACGCTAAGCGGGCTCGACCGGCGGGCGCCGACGGCGCGCCCGGCGAGCGGCAGTTGTCGCCTACTCGTCCGTTTCCAGTTCGGCCTGCACGTCGGCGGTCAGGTCGAAGTTGCTGTAGACGTTCTGCACATCGTCGCTGTCTTCGAGCGCGTCGATCAGACGGAAGACCTTGCGCGCCGTGTCGGCGTCCACCTCGACCTTCAGCGTCGGGACGAATTCGACGTCTGCCGACTCGTAGTCGATGCCCGCCTCCTGCAGCGCGGAGCGGACCGTCACCAGCTCGGACGGATCGGTGAGGATCTCGAAGCCCTCCGCGTGCGGCTCGATCTCCTCCGCACCGGCCTCCAGGACGGCCAGCATGACGTCGTCCTCGCTGGTCCCCTCGCCCGAGACGACGATCACGCCCTTGCGATGGAAGTTGTAGGCGACACTGCCGGGGTCGGCCATCGTGCCGCCGTTGCGCGTCATCGCGGTGCGCACCTCGGCGGCCGCACGGTTGCGGTTGTCGGTGAGGCACTCGATCAGGAGGGCGACGCCATTCGGCCCGTAGCCCTCGTAGAGGATCGTCTGATAGTCGACCGACTCACCGGTCAGCCCGGCACCGCGCTTGACCGCGCGGTTGATGTTGTCGATCGGAACCGAGGTCTTCTTGGCCTTCTGGACGGCGTCCTGAAGGGTGGGGTTTCCCGCGAGGTCCGCGCCGCCGATCTTGGCTGCGACCTCGATGTTCTTGATGAGCTTGGCGAACGACTTGGCACGGCGCGAATCGATGATCGCCTTCTTGTGCTTCGTGGTCGCCCACTTGGAGTGGCCGGACATTCCCCCAGTTTACGTGGCTGCGGTCGCAGTCACGTGCGCGGATGCGCGCCGGTCCTCTCGCGCCGTGCGTCAGGCCGCCCGTACGGTCTCGAGGAAGAGGCTGTGGAAACGGTGTTCGCCGGTCACCTCGGGGTGGAAGGAGGTGCCCAGGAGGGTGTCGGTACGCACCGCGACCACCCGGCCATCCTCGAGACGGGCGATCGCCTGGACCCCCGGCCCCACGGCGACCACCAGGGGGGCGCGGATGAAGACCGCGTGGACCGGCGGCCCGTCGAGCACCGGCACGTCCAGATCGGTCTCGAAGGACTCCACCTGACCGCCGAACGCGTTGCGCTGCACGGTGACGTCGAGTCCGCCGAAGCTCTCCTGCCCCTCGATGCCGTCGGTGATGCGATCGGCCAGCAGGATCAGTCCGGCACACGTGCCGTAGACCGGCATGCCGGCAGCGATCGCGTCGCGGATCGGACGCTGCATCCCGAACGCGCGCGAGAGCTTGTCGATCACGCTGGATTCGCCGCCCGGCAGCACCAGCCCCTGCACGTCCGCCAGCTCATCCGGACGCCGCACGAGCAGGACGTCCGCGCCGAGATCGGTCAGCACGCGAGCGTGTTCGCGCACGTCGCCCTGCAGCGCGAGCACGCCCACGCGGGGTCGCTCAGCCATTCCCCGACCCAGCCGGAGGTCGCCGCTACCAGCCGCGCTCGGATAGGCGGTGCGGGGCGGCAAGATCGGTGACGTTGATGCCGACCATGGCCTCGCCCAGGCCGCGTGAGACCTCGGCGATGACCTTCGCGTCGTCGTAGAAGGTGGTGGCCTTGACGATCGCTGCGGCGCGCTCCGCCGGATTGCCTGACTTGAAGATGCCGGAGCCGACGAACACGCCGTCCGCGCCCAGCTGCATCATCATCGCGGCATCCGCGGGGGTGGCCACGCCGCCGGCGACGAACAGGACGACGGGCAGCTTGCCCGTCTCGGCGATCTCGGCGACCAGCTCGTAGGGCGCCTGCAGATCCTTGGCGGCGACGTAGAGCTCGTCCTTCGTCAGCGAGCGGAGGTGGTTGATCTCCCCCGAGATCTTGCGGATGTGCTTGGTGGCCTCGGAGACATCCCCGGTGCCGGCCTCCCCCTTGGAGCGGATCATCGCCGCGCCCTCGTTGATGCGGCGCAGCGCCTCGCCGAGGTTGGTCGCACCGCACACGAACGGGACGGTGAACTTCCACTTGTCGATGTGGTTGACGTAGTCGGCGGGCGAGAGCACCTCGGACTCGTCGATGTAGTCCACGCCGAGCTGCTGCAGGACCTGCGCCTCGACGAAGTGGCCGATCCGGGCCTTGGCCATCACGGGGATCGAGACGGCCTCGATGATGCCGTCGATCATGTCGGGGTCGCTCATGCGCGACACCCCGCCCTGCGCGCGGATGTCGGCCGGAACCCGCTCGAGCGCCATCACCGCGACCGCACCGGCATCCTCGGCGATGCGGGCCTGCTCGACTGTGACGACGTCCATGATGACGCCGCCCTTGAGCATCTCGGCGAGTCCGCGCTTGACGCGGCTCGATCCGTGCTGAGCGGATGAGGGCGCGGGTGTGGTGCTGTCAGTCATACTTCCTGATCTTAGTTGGGCCGCCGCGTTGCTCTCCGCCGCAGGCACCAGGCCACCGGCGGTCTGCAGGACCGGTGCATGGGTGGAGAATCGAGCGGTGAAGATCCTCTCGATCCAGTCCGCCGTCGCGTACGGTCACGTCGGCAACTCCGCCGCAGTCTTTCCGCTCCAGCGGATCGGGGTGGAGGTGCTGCCGGTGTACACCGTGGCCTTCTCCAACCACACCGGCTACGGCTCGTGGCGTGGTCCGATGCTCAGTCCGGATGATGTGCGCGAGATCATCGTCGGCATCGAGGAGCGGGGCGTGCTGGGGCAGATCGATGTGGTCCTGTCGGGGTATCAGGGCGGCGAGGGCATCGCGGATGTCATCCTGGACGCCGTCGCGCGTGTGAAGGCGGCCAATCCCGACGCCCTGTACGCCTGCGATCCGGTGATGGGCAACGCGAAGTCCGGATGCTTCGTCGCACCGGCGATCCCGGTGCTGCTGCGCGACCGGGTCGTTCCTGCGGCCGACATCATCACGCCCAACCAGTTCGAGCTCGGCTTCCTCACCGACACGCAGCCCGACACTCTGGAATCGACTGTGGAGGCGGTGGACCTCGTGCGCGCCACCGGCCCTCGGGTCGTGCTGGTCACCAGCGTGGAGCGCCCGGACCGCGAAGCCGACACCATCGAGATGCTCGCGGTCGACCAGACCGGTGCCTGGATCGTCCAGACCCCGCTGCTGCCGATGAAGGCGAACGGGTCGGGCGACGTGACGGCGGCACTGTTCACCGCCCACTACCGACGCAGCGGGGATGCCGCGGATGCACTGGCACGGACAGCATCCAGCGTGTTCGACCTGCTGGAGCGCACCCATCTGTCCGGTGAGCGCGAGCTGCAGCTCGTCGAGTCGCAGGAGGCCTACGCGCACCCGCGCATGCAGTTCGGGGTCCGTCGCGTCCGCTGATCCGGGCGTTCAGGCGTTCCAGGCGTCGGCCACGACCCGGCGCACCTCGCCGAGCAGCTGGGGCAGCGCCTTGGTCTTGGCGATGATGGGGAAGAAGTTCGCGTCGGCCGTCCACCGCGGCACGATGTGCTGGTGCAGGTGGCCGTCGATGCCCGCACCGGCGACGTGACCCTGGTTCATCCCGATGTTGAAGCCGTCGCACCGGGAGACCTCGCGCAGCACCCGCATTCCGCGCTGCGTGAGCGCGCCGATCTCGGCGACCTCCTCAGCCGTCGCCTCGTCGTACTGCGAGATGTGCCGATACGGGCACACCAGCAGGTGGCCCGAGTTGTACGGGTAGAGGTTCAGCAGCACGAAGGCCGTCTCGCCGCGCGCCACGATCAGCGCGTCCTCGTCGGACATCTTCGGGGCGGCGCAGAACGGGCACGCGTCCCGCAGCGGCTGTGGACCCGCCTGGATGTATGCCATCCGGTGCGGGGTCCACAGTCGCTGGAACTCGTCCGGCACGCCGGCCAGCGTGGCGGCATCCACCAGCTCGGCATCGTCGGTCACGCCAGATCCTCCGCGGTGTTCACCAGCACCCTCGTCGAGATGGACGTCAAGATGCGCTGCACGGCGTCGTCGATCGGGACGCCGTTCTCCTGCGAGCCGTCGCGGAACCGGAAGGACACGGTGCCGCCGGCACGGTCCTGCTCCCCCGCGATGAGCTGGAGCGGCACCTTCTGCGTCGTGTGCGTGCGGATCTTCTTCTGCATGCGATCGTCGCTGGCGTCGAGCTCTGCGCGCACGCCCTGGCGGCGCAGTGCGACGATCACGTCGTTCAGATAGTCCGCGTACTCCTCGGCGACGGGGATGCCGACCACCTGCACGGGTGCCAGCCAGACCGGGAACGCGCCGGCGTAGTGCTCGAGCAGGATCGCGAAGAACCGCTCGATCGAACCCATCAGCGCGCGGTGGATCATGACCGGGCGCTTCTTGGTCCCGTCACGGTCCGTGAACTCGAGATCGAACCGCTCCGGGAGGTTGAAGTCCAGCTGCACGGTGGACAGCTGCCACGTGCGACCGATCGCATCCCTGACCTTCAGGTCGATCTTCGGGCCGTAGAACGCCGCCTCGCCGGCGACCTCGGTGAGCTTCAGACCGCTGGCCATGGCCACGCGACGCAGCGCGTCGGTCGCCTCGGCCCAGTGCGCCTCATCGCCGATCCACTTCGACTTCTCGTCGTCGCGCATCGACAGCTCCAGTTCGAAGTCGCTGAGCCCGAAGTCGCGCAGCAGCGACAGGACGAACTCCAGCACGTCGGCGACCTCGCCCTCGAGCTGCTCGGGCGTCACGAACAGATGCGCGTCGTCCTGGGTGAAGCCGCGAACACGCGTCAGGCCGTGCAGGGCGCCGGAGAGCTCGTTGCGGTAGACCGTGCCGTTCTCCGCGAGCCGCATCGGCAGATCGCGGTAGCTGCGCGCGCGTTCCCGGTAGATCAGGATGTGCATCGGGCAGTTCATCGGCTTGAGGTAGTAATCCACGCCCTGCTTGGTGATCTCACCGTTCTCGTTCCGCTCTTCATCCATGTGGATGGGCGGGAACATGCCCTCGGCGTAGGTGACCAGGTGGTTGGACTCGATGAAGAGGTCCTTCTTCGTGATGTGCGGCGTGTACACGTAGCTGTAGCCGGCTGCACGGTGACGGTGCAGCGCGTGCTGCTCCATCTCCTGACGCACGATGCCGCCGCGCGGATGCCACACCGACAAGCCGGAGCCGATCTCGTCGGGGAACGAGAACAGGTCCAGCTCCTTGCCCAGACGCCGGTGGTCGCGCTTGGCGGCCTCCTCGAGACGCTGCTGGTAGGCGCGCAGCTCGTCCTTCGACGGCCACGCCGTGCCGTAGATGCGCTGCAGCTGCGGGTTCTTCTCGCTGCCCCGCCAGTACGCGGCGGCGATGCGGGTCAGGTCCCAGCCGTTGCCGATCAGCCGGGTGCTCGGCAGGTGCGGACCGCGGCACAGGTCCTTCCAGACGACGTCGCCGTCGCGGTTCACGTTGTCGTAGATCGTCAGTTCGCCCGCGCCCACCTCGACGGAGGCGCCTTCGGCGGCTTCCTTGCCCGAGCCGATGCCGCCCTTCAGGCCGATCAGCTCCAGCTTGAACGGCTCCGCGGCCAGCTCGGCCCGTGCTTCCTCGTCGCTGACGACCCGTCGCACGAATCGCTGGCCTTCGCGGATGATGCGCTGCATCTCCTTGGCGATGGCCTTCACATCCTCGGGCGTGAACGGCTCCTGCACGCCGAAGTCGTAGTAGAACCCATCGGTGATCGGCGGGCCGATGCCCAGGTTGGCCTGCGGGTTGATCCGCTGCACCGCCTGCGCGAGCACGTGCGCCGCCGAGTGGCGCAGGATCGCAAGACCGTCGGGACTGTCGATCGCCACGGGTTCGACGGAATCGGCCTCCGTGACCGTGGTGGCGAGGTCCTTCAGCTCACCGTTGACGCGCAGCGCGACGACGGAGCGGTCGGGGAAGAGGGCGAATCCGTCGGCGGGATAGGTCACGTCCGGCGGGAGGGCGGCGTCAGTCAAGGGACTCTCCAGGGGTGGCTCGGATCAAGGCTACTCAGCTTCGGGCGCGTGGCGCCCCGCCCGCTCAGGCGCCGAGCGTTCGCGTCCCGGCCGCGACGACGGTCGCAGTCGGCGAAACGCGCAATCCCATGCGTCCCAGTCTAGTTGCGGTGCGTCAGAGGTGCTTGAGCGCTTCACGCCGGCTGAGCGGGCTCAGCTCGTGCGTCTCGGCGTAGGCGCGCACCCATTCCGGATGCACCCGCGCACACTCCCGCAGCGCCCAGCCGATCGCCTTTCTGATGAAGAACTCGCGGTCGGCGAGGTTCGGCTCGATCACCGCCGCGAGCAGTTCGAGGTCGACGCGATCGCGCCTACCCAGTTGCGAGATGATCGCGATCCGCCGGATCCACATGTCGGGATCAGTGCTCCACCTCCGCACGAGATCGGCCGTGGCGGCGGGTTCGCGATCGTGCAGAGCGGCGAGGCGGTGCGAGAGCTCGTCGGTGTAGTCCCACCACCTTCCGGTCCGCACCATGTGCTCGATGATCGGCACGACGGCCGCGTCGGCAGCGGCGCCGTCCACGGCCAGGAGGGCGGCCGCCGCGTAACGCTCCTCGCGATACTCCGCGTCGTCCCACAGCTCCCGGGCGGCATCCCGAAGTGCCGCCGGGTCAGCCGCCCCCGCCGATTCCACCGCCGCCCGCGTGAGGCGCCGCACATTGGGCAGGCGCACTCCGCGGAACGGGATCGTCGATTTCATGTACGCCTGCTGCCCGGCCGCGCGGGTGGGGTCCGCTGCGGAATGCAGGGCAGCCCGGATGCGGTCGGCGAGCGCGCTCATGCGGCTCTCCTTTCCGGCTTCGGGGGCGGCTTCAGGTCCGGCGTCAACGCTAGCGGGAGAGGCGCTCCGGACGCTCCGGTGAGGCCGTTCCGGGCGTCGTGCTCCTCGTGCCGGATGTCGGTGGCCCCGGTCAGAATGGATACATGAACAGCCCCGCGATCGCCGCGAAAGAGCGGGCGGATGCGCGGTTGGCGACGTTGTTGCCGCAGCTGGCGGACGCGCGGCGGGAGATGGCGCGGCTGCAGGCGGTGGAGGCACAGCTGCTGGCGGACGCCCAGCGGATCGCGGCGGACTGGGCGGCCGAAGAGGACCCGGCAGCGACCAGTGCCGCGGAGTTCCCGTATCGGTCGGTCGCGGCGGAGATCGGGGCGGTATGGCGCGTCAGCGACCGGTCCGTGCAGCGCCGGCTGGGTGAGGCCGCCGCCCTGGTCGGCGGATACCGCGAGACGCTGGCGGCGCTCGCGGCCGGTGAGATCTCGGCCGCCCACGCCCGGATCATTGTGATGGCCGGAACGGTGATCGACCGGCCGGAGCTGCGGGCCGAGTTCGAAGGGTCTGTGCTGGAGTTCGCCAAGACCGAGTCCGCGTCGAGGCTTGCCCCGGTCGCGAAACGACGTGCCGAGTGGTTCGCGGAGTCCACCATCGATCAGCGGCAGCGTCGCGCCCGCGGGCAGCGGCGCGTGTGGGTCACCGACCTGGATGATGCGATGTCCGAGGTGCACGGGATCGTCCCGTCGGTGATCGCCCACGGCATCCGGGACCGCCTCACCCAGCTCGCCCATGCCGTCCAAGACGGTCGCGATCCGGTCGGCCCCGCCGATGCGGTGCAACCCGCGGGGGGTGGCTGGGGCGAGGCCGTGCCGAGCCGCGCAGAGGTCGACACCCGGGGTGTCGATGAGCTGCGGGCGGACATCTTCGCAGACCTGCTGCTGGCCACCGATCCGACCGCGCACACCGGGCCGACCGGACTAGCCGCAGTCCACGCCAGCGTGACCGTGACCGTTCCCGTGCTGACGCTGATCGGCGACGCTGTCGCCGACCCGTTCGAGATCGGGATGCTGGAGGGGCACTCCCCGATCGATGCCGAGACCGCCCGGATCCTGACCGCGAACGCCCCCGGGTGGGACCGCGTCCTCACGCACCCGATCACCGGTGAGGTGCTGGCCGTGGACCGGTACCGGCCCGGCGAAGAGCTGCGCCGGCACCTGCGCGTCCGCGATCAGCACTGCCGCTTTCCCGGATGTCGCATGCCGGCTCGCCGGTGCGACACCGACCACACCGTCGACCATGCCACCGGCGGCCCGACCACGGCGCAGAACCTGGCGCACCTGTGCCGTCGACATCATTCCCTGAAACACCACACCGCATGGCGGGTCCGACAGCGGGGCGGCGGTGTTCTGGAATGGACCAGCCCCACCGGCCGGACCTACACCGACATCCCGGTCAGCACGGTGGCCTTCGCCCCTGACCCGGAATGCGACCTTCAGCCCGCACCTTTCTGATTTCCAGGCTGTGCGCCGGCGCGTTCCCCGGCCCACGCCTCGCATTCCGGCAGAGGTGCGAGTGGACAAGGGGAAGCACCGTGCCGGAGTCTTGTGCGATGAGCGCCGGTGCTGCGGTGAAGGTCGTCACGGTGGTCGTCGCGGTCAGCGCGTTCCTGGCGGGATGCTCCCCCAGCGGGGCGGCACGTCCGCACGAGGGGTCGACCATGCCCCCTGACACCGTCGTCGAGGAGCCCCGCGTCGACGTCGACGACCTCTTCGATCCCGGGCCGCCGGCATTCAGGCAGCGTGACCCGCTGCCATCCTGCGGAACGGTGGAGCTGACCCAGGGCGAGCAGATGCCGGCGGACGCGATCGCTTGCGTCGACGGTGCGGGTGCGGCCGGGGCGGAGCTGGTGGTGACCGCACCGACTGTCGAGGGAGATCCGATCACGTCGTATTTCCGGGCGCTCCCGGGCGGCGGCATCGAGATGTTCGTCGATCTTTCGGAGGACATGTTCGCCGGTGAGGGCTCGTCGTGGCGTCACGTATCGTGCCCGCTCGCCACCTCCATTCAGAGGGCCCGCGGCGCGAACTGCCGGAGCGACGAGCGGTGAATCCCATCAGGTCAGGCGGCGGGTGGTGAGGAGGTGCTGGAGGATCGAGCCGGCCGGCACGGATGCGGGATCGTATTTGTAGCTGAGCTTCTGCACGATGGAGATCTGATCGATCACTCCTGCCACGTCGGCAGACCAGGGCTCCATCATGCTCAGCTGCAGGACGTGGCTGGACGCGCTCGAGAGATGGCCGGCCTCGGACCATTGACCACGGAACTCGGGGATCAGTGCCCGCAGGGCCTCGAAGATGCGGTGGTAGAGGAAGTAGTCCGGCAGATCGTCCCGCTCTGCCCACCACATCTCCAGCGCCGCGCGCTGCAGCCGGATGACGAGCGAGCCGGGGACGGCCGCGATGAACCAATTGCCGATCTGTCCGGTCGCCCAGCGCGGGTAGAGCACGCCCCCGCTCAGGAGCGGTCGGATCACCTCGCCGAGCGGGTGGGGCACCCAGCAGGTCGCGTCGACCCAGATCCCGCCGTAACGGTCCAGGAGCGCGCTCCGCACGTAATCGGCGAAGTGTGCAGGACGGTCGCGCTCCAGGACGGTGTGGATGCGCGAGGGGATGTCGATCAGCTCCCGCACGCTGACAGCATCCAGGAGTCGAACGCCGGGATGCATCCGTTGGAGTTGGGCGGTGCACGCGCGGACGATGTCCGGAGCGTCGTGCGCACCGGTGTTCCAGTAGGAGTACACCGCAAGCGGCACGTCGCGTGAACGAGCCAGGTCTTGCGCGGCCAGTCGCCTGCCCAGGGCGGAACTTCCCGGTCCGGCCGGAAGCCCCGCTGCGTGGCGAAGCGCGTCCCTGCGCTCGCGGAAGAACTCCGTGACGAGGCGACTCCCGCGGCGCACTGCCGCCGGGTCCAGGATGTCCTTGAACTTCTCGACGCGTGCGAGCTGGGCCGCCAATCCAGCCAGGAACGACGAGGGCGCCCCATCCGCCCCCGCGCCGGTGCGGTCGAGGTCAGCCATGGTCCAGTGTTCCACGAGCATCCGCGCTACGTTGGCGAGACTGCAACGAAAGGCACCGTCGAATGAATGACTACGGCCCCGGCGTCGCTGCCGGTTTCGCCTTCATCGTCCTGGGGATCGTTCTGTACCTCGGCACCATCGCGCTGGTGCTGTGGATCGGATATCTCATCATGCGTACCGCCGTGAAGAACGGCATCCTTCTTGCTGATGCCGAACGCGGTCGCCCGACGCTCGGTGGCGGACCGGGTCCCTCTGCGCCGGCAGGCTGGTACGACTCCAGCCAGGGCCGTCGCTATTGGAACGGTCAGCAGTGGACGACACCGCCGCCGGTTCCCGGCAGGTGAATCCCGAAAAACAGAAACCCCCGGTATCCCGGGGGTTTTCTCTGTGCGCGAGGTGGTCAAGGTCATCAAGATCGACGAGGCGTCCATCGGACAGGCCGGCAACGCGTACAACGCGAACACCGCATGACGGGGACGTGCCGGGTGAACAACCACGACTCTGAGAGGTGAAGCGCATGAGCACAAACGGCTTCGGCCTGAGCAAAGACGGCGTGACAAACGAAGGCGCAGCAGAGGAGGAAGCGCAGCACCTGGCGGCACTGATCATCTCAGGCTCAGCGCCGGCAAACGAACTGCGCCGCCTTCTTTATGCCAGCAAGCCGACGGAGTCGTAGAGCCGATCCCAGGAGGGCCCCTCCAGCCTTCCCGCAAAACCCTCCGGGTATAGGCATCTTCTCCCTCCCCGAAAAGGCGACAGCGTGAAGGGCCTGCGCCTCGGCTACGACCACGATGACTACAAGGGTCGCAATGTCGTCGAACGCGGCTTCAACGACACGAAGCAATGGCGTGGTCTCGCGACCCGTTATGACAAACTCGCGCTCACCTACCGCGGCGGTGCCGCGTCCTCCGTGCGATCGCCCTCTGGCTGCGTCGGTTGGACAGTCTGTCACGATGAGTGGATGAACTCTTCTGGGGCTGACCCCGCACTCGTACCCGAGCTGCTGGTCCGCGACACGCTGAAGAGCATCCAATTCTGGTGCGGGCTCTGCGGGTTCGAGATCGACTATCAGCGCCCCGAGGAGGGCTTCGCCTACGTCTCGCTAGGCTCCGCGCACATCATGCTCGAGCAGCGCGGCGTCGGGCGAAACTGGATCACCGCGCCGCTGGAACCGCCACTCGGACGAGGAATCAACTTCCAGATCAGCGTCCCAACCGTTGACCCAATTCTCACGTCACTTCGCGACGCCAACTACCCGCTATTCATGCCGCCCGAGACGAAGTGGTACCGCATCGGAGACCTCGACGAAGCCGGAGTCACCCAATTCCTCGTCACGGACCCCGACGGATATCTCGTTCGCTTCCAAGCATCCCTGGGCCACCGACCAATCGTGCATTAGGGAGGACACGCCCTAGGTCGCCAGCGCCCGGCACACCTGTAGTCGCGTATACGGGCAAGACCCCGTCGTTGCGTGGAGCCGTCCTGGACACCGTCGAGGATCTCGTGAGAGCTCTGACGAAAGTTCCTTCGAGTCGGCGCCCTTGTCGGGCTAGTGACGCAGGATCCGTCTTGAGGGGATACAAAACCGGTACGAGTGTGGTGCAGTTGAATCCTGAGGTTCATAGTCGTCACACTTGAAGGGGGAAAGTGTGCAGAATCATCGCGTTCCGCGATTGCGCCCGGCACTGCGACTGATCTCCGGCATCGCGATTACTGGGATCATTGCGGCCACAGTCTGGTTCGGATTCGCGGCCGTCAACGAGTCCGGCGCTCAGATGGCCGCAGCCAGCGCGACGGCAGCAGCTTTGGTAAGCGGTTGGTCCGCGGCATTCGCAGCGATCAAGGCCAAGTTGAAGTCGCCCGAGGCAGCACGAGCCTAGTCGTCGCTATCCGGCTCCCCATTGGCTGTTCGCTCCCCTCGCTCTTCTTTGGCCGAGGCACCAGGAGCGTCGCTCAACCTCTGTCCCCAGGCGATGACGGCGTTTTAGGACGACGGCGGCGCGGTAGATGACGGCGTGCTGTCGAAGCGGGTGGCGAGGCCGCGCCACTGCTTCAAGCGCGCGTAGCCGCGCTCGATTACGTTGGGTGGGCCCGGTAGACCGTGGAACGTGCGACGCCGAACAGCTCCGCGATCGCGGATGGTGTGGGTTCCGTGGCGGTGCAGGTTCACCAGATGTCTCTCTTGCGCAGCCGAGAGTTTCGGCTTCTTACCGCGGAGGCGACCTTTGGCCTTGGCGACGGCCATGCCTTCGCGTGTGCGCATCCGGATTAGGCCGGACTCGAACTGTTTAGTATTTCGCGGGACACCCGACGCCCCGCATAGCTGACTGCTGAAGCGCTTCGCGCGCGATCCGCAAGCGGATCCTCCCGCGGGGCGAATGTGTGTGAACGGAGCGTGCTGGTTAGCCTCGGAGGGTGGCGCATCGAGGCATCTTCGTGGAGGTCGAGATCGACGCACCTCTCGAACAGGTGTGGGACGTAACCCAGCATGCTGAGCAGCACGGCCGGTGGGATCTCCGTTTCTCCAGCATCCGTCCCGCCGGCACTGACGAGCACGGCGCAACGAGCTTCGCTTACACCCGCAGGGTCCCGTTCCACACGGTTGCCGGGGTGGGCGTAAGCCTCGGTGAGCGATCACGACCCGATGGAACCCGCACCTCGGCATTGCGGTTCTCGACCACAGATCGGTTCTCGCCAATCCGTAGCGGTCGCGGGTATTGGCGGTATGCGCCCGTGGAGGGCGAACGAACACGGTTCACCACGGGGTATGACTACACGCCCGGATGGGGACGCCTCCTCGACAAGGTGGCCCGACCATTGCTGGGGTGGGCGACCGCGTGGAGTTTCGACCGCCTCCGCATCTGGATCGAATGCGGGGAAGAGCCCGAGAGATGGCCCGTGCACAGCATCCTGTGGTTCTGGAACCCGGGCAGGCCACGGGCATCCCGCTGCCGCCGCGCACCGTTGGGCGGATCGCGACGCGACGATCACCTTCGTGACGCGCCGCCCACGCTCGCGACACTGCCCGACCCGGCGGCTATCTGATGAGTTCCATCTTCGAGGAAGCCATGGGCAGGGATTTTGAGCGTCTGCACCCGATGTTGCAACGCCGCTTCGGGGTCGGAGTCGACCGGGGTGAAGCGTGCGTCGGTCTCGGGACAATGACCCAGATCCGACGCGGACCCTGGTGGACGGTCCCTTTCCTGCAGATCGGACGGCTCCGCAACATCCTGATCCCTGACACCGGCACCGACATCCCGTTCATCATCGAGAACTATCCGTATCGGGACCCGTTCGGTCGAGAGACTGTCACCTTCGTCCGCGAGTACACGATCAACGACCACCGAAGCCGATTCGACGCGACGATGGTGCTCGCGGACGGGCGCATTGTGGACTACCTCGGCACCCACCAGCACCTCGCCGTCGACCTCGCCCTGACCGTCGATGAGACCGGAGCGCTCATCCTCACCTCTGACGCTCAACGTTTCTACGAAGGACCGATCGCCTTCCGTTTCCCCATGATCTTCAGCGGGCGCGCACGCCTCAGGGAATCATTCGACGAGCGAACCAACACGTTTCACGTCGACCTGGAAGTCCACAACGACCGGTTCGGGTTCCTCTTCGGCTACACCGGGTCCTTCACTTGCGAATGGATCCCC
Organism: Microbacterium sp. zg.B48; assembly: GCF_024623505.1. Lineage (NCBI taxonomy): Bacteria > Bacillati > Actinomycetota > Actinomycetes > Micrococcales > Microbacteriaceae > Microbacterium > Microbacterium sp. zg.B48. The sequence continues at coordinate 90,325 of NZ_JANJFE010000002.1, read as the reverse complement.
GTCACCGATGCCCCCGAACGCCTCAAGCCCAAACGCCACGAGAACCGGATCTAACCGATAGCGGATCCCGTGCGGGCACAACTCGGGCTGAGTAACGGTGCTCGAACCCGTTACAGCGTCGCGGTGACGGACCGGCTTCCGGGCGGGACGCCGGCGCGGTTTAATCGCGAAGGGGCGCTGGGTGCCAGCCGTCAATCTTGGATGAAGGAATGCAGAGTCGACATCAGTTGGGTCTTCTGCGAGCCGATCCAGAAGAGGTGACTTGGGGCACTGAGTTCGACGAGGTCGGCGTCGGGGATGACGCGCGCGAAGTCCTCCGCATGGGTGAACGACACCCCACCGTCGCTTCTGGAGGCCGTCACCATGGTCGGGCACTTTACGGCCGACATCGCCTTACGCCGCGCGTCAGCCCCGCGGGGATGCGCTTGGCGCAGGTCATTCGTGAAGCCGGAATCCGAGCGCATGGCACGGAACAGGCTCTGGGCCTCATCCCTGTCGGCCACACTCATCTGATCCCACCACTGGCTGGTGGGGAGGTTCGATAGCTGGGACAACATCATTCGTAACCCGGCGTCGGACCGCACGACACTTCGCACCAACCCCCAGACCGCACCCTGCAAGAGAGGCGAGAACACCACCGGGCCGAGGAGCGCCTCTGCGCGGGTGTCGGGGTATTGCTTGGTCGAGGGTGCGCAACTGTGAAGAATCAGGCGCTGCACGGTCGGCCCGCCGCCAGCAGCGACGTGCACCGCCTGCAGCCCCCCGAACGAAACCCCCACAGAGGCAGCGACCGAGGAAATCCCCAGCTGTTCACACACCTCCCCCACCAGCGGGGTGAACTCCGCAGCGGTGAGCCGGCCAACCCGGGTACCGCCATAGCCGGGACGTGAGAAGGAGACCACCTCGTGGCCCAACCCGGCATACAAGCTCCGCCCGCAGTCCGTGGTCGCGCGGCAATGACCACCGGGGAAGAACAGCACCGCTGACCTGTCCCCGGGCACGTGCAGGATCTCCACCGCCCCTGCGCTCGTCGAAACGAGCCGCGTGCCCACCATCGCCCCAGTGTGGCGGTGTTCGAAACTGCGCGGTAGTTGACCGGCGTGCGGTCGGTCTGCGAGGCCTTTCTATCGGCGTGCCCTCAGGCGCCTCCGGGCGGCAAGACTCCCACGATGACGAGGGGGACCAGCACGACCCCGATGATCACGAACATCAGGCCAGCAATACGGTTGAGGTGGACCTGCAGTCGTCCTGTCCGCTCGGTGTAGCCGATCCGCTGACCCAAGTGGGAGGCCGTGCGCTCCAGCGCGAAAGGGCGCAGGGCGAAGAATGCGCCCATCCCGATCGCAGCAATCGCCCACAGGAGGACGAAGATCGCTGAGCCGCTCACGTCTGCAACGATACGCACCCCTTCCTCGATAGACCTCACGGTCCCATCTACGAAACGATCGTCGACGATTCGGGGCCATTCACGCTAAAGGACCGGCTTCGCACTCGAGGCACGTTCGACCCGGGCTAATCAAAGGCATCCTCGGGTAGAAGGATGTCGTCGGGGCGTAGCGCGCCGCCGATCGAATAGATCCGCCACGGTCACGAAGGCCTCGACGTGCCGTTCGGGCTGAGTGCGGCCGGGCACCACGTCGGTGACATGAGGCAGGGTTGAGGGCATGACCTTGACTACGCCCACGCGGACAGAGGCACTCGATGTCCTGCGCGCCCTCGTCGGGCGCGACGACGCCGACTTCCACGACGGCCAGTTCGAGGCCATCGATGCCCTCGTCGACGGTCACCGCCGCGCGCTCGTGGTGCAGCGCACCGGGTGGGGGAAGTCGGCGGTCTACTTCGTCGCGACCCTGCTCCTGCGCCGGCGCGGCGCAGGGCCCACCGTGCTGGTCTCGCCCCTCCTGGCGCTCATGCGGGACCAGATCGCCGCGGCGCAGCGAGCGGGTGTGCGGGCAGTCGCGATCAACTCGACGAACGCGCACGAGTGGGCTGATGTGCTTGCGCAGCTCGACCGCGACGAGGTCGACGTGCTGCTGGTCTCTCCCGAGCGACTCAACAACCCATCGTTCCGCGACGAGCAATTGCCACAGCTGGTGGCACGGATCGGGCTTCTCGTCGTCGACGAGGCACATTGCATCAGCGACTGGGGTCACGACTTCCGCCCCGACTATCGACGACTTCGCGACCTCATCGCGCGCATACCCGCGGGCGTCCCGGTGCTGGCGACGACCGCGACCGCCAACAGCCGCGTCGTGGCGGATGTCGCCGAGCAGCTCGGCGTGCCCGACGAGAGCACCGGCTCATCCGAGGTCCTCATCATCCGCGGGGCCCTCGCTCGCACGTCGCTGCGGCTCGGCGTGCTCCGCCTGCCGAACGCGCCGACCCGACTCGCGTGGCTTCTCAGCCATCTCGGCGAGCTCCCCGGCTCCGGAATCATCTACACGCTCACCGTTGCGGCGGCCAACGACACGGCCCGGCTGCTGCGCGACCGCGGGTACGAGGTGCGTGCGTATACCGGTCAGACCGATCCGGACGAACGCGAGGAGTCCGAGTCGCTCTTGAAGGACAACCGGGTCAAAGCCCTCGTCGCCACCAGCGCTCTGGGCATGGGATTCGACAAACCCGACCTCGGGTTCGTCATCCATCTCGGTGCGCCCTCATCGCCGGTGTCGTACTACCAGCAGGTCGGCCGCGCAGGGCGCGCCACCGCCTCCGCCGATGTGCTCCTCCTTCCCGGCGTCGAAGATCGCGACATCTGGCACTACTTCGCCACCGCGTCGATGCCCGACCGAGACCGGGCCGAGCGCGTGCTCTCGGCCCTTTCGGCCGCGGGAAGCCCGCTGTCGACGCCGTCCCTGGAGGCCATGGTCGACATCCGGCGCACGCCGCTGGAGCTGCTGCTGAAGGTGCTGGATGTCGACGGGGCGGTCGCCCGCGTGCGGGGCGGATGGATGGCGACCGGCCGACCGTGGACGTACGACGAGGACCGCTACCGACGGATCGCCGCGGAACGCGTCGCCGAGCAGCAGCACATGATCGAGTACGAGGAGACCACCTCGTGCCGCATGGAGTTTCTGCAGCGCTCCCTGGACGACGACACCGCGACGCCGTGCGGACGCTGCGACAACTGCGCCGGAGCGTGGTTTCCCACCGCGATCGGCGACGACGCCACGGAAGCTGCATCCGCCGCCCTCGACCGTGTCGGCGTGCCGCTCGAACCGAGGCGACAGTGGCCGACCGGCGCCGACCGGCTCGGCGTGCCCGTTCGTGGCCGCATCCTCGCTGAGGAGCAGGCCGACGAAGGCAGGGCGCTTGCCCGGCTGACCGACCTCGGATGGGGTGGAACCCTGCGCGAGATGTTCGCGGCGGGCGCCGCGGACAGCCCGATCCCGCCGAACGTGCTCGCCGCCTGCGTCCGAGTGCTGGCCGGCTGGGGGTGGGCCGAGCGTCCGGTCGCCGTGGTGGCGATGCCCTCCCGATCGAGGCCGCAGCTCGTGGACTCCCTGGCGCGCGGAATCGCCGACATTGGGCGGATGCCGATGCTGGGAGCCTTGGACCCGGTGGAGGGCGGGCCCAGCGGCGGGCCGGGCGGCAACAGCGCCTTCCGGCTCGCCGGGGTTTGGGAGCGGTTCAGCGCGGCCGCCCTGGCCGTTCCGACCGGTCCCGTGCTGCTCGTCGACGACCTCGTCGACAGCAGGTGGACGGTGACGGTCGCGGCGCGTGAGCTGCGCCGAGCCGGGGCGACCGCGGTCCTTCCGCTCACCCTCGCGCTCCGGGGATGATCATCGCCGTCTCGAGAGTGGCGATTCCGGTCGTTGCGTACCTCGCCGCCAGCGCCAGCATGTCCGGTCCGCTCGCAGGACTGCGCCGCGGCCAGCCTCACACTCACGTCGAGGATCAGTTCAGGTCTTCGGTCTCGGAGCGCTTACCCGCGACGATGTCCGTGAAGATCTGGCCGAGTCTCTCCGCGCGCGTGAGGATCGTGTCGCCGGGCTGCAGGTACACGCCGGCCGCGTGGGCGTCGCGAACGTAGACCTTCAAAGCGGAGCGACCGTCAGCCGAGAATCCCGCCGAACAGCAGCGACACCATCATCGCGACGATCACAGTGTTGAACGTGAAGGCGAAGAGGACGTTGATACGGACGACCGTCCACGCTCGACGTGAGCGGATCGTCGCCGACACCGTCGCCGCCATGGTGGAGACCAGGATCGCGAGGGTCAGATAGTCGGTGAAGCGTGGATCGCCGTCGATGTTGATATCGATGGGGACGTCGTCGTCTTCGTCCGTGAAGGCCAGGCGAAGATACTCGAGCGCGAAGGAGTAGACCATCATCGCCCATGAGCTGGCGACCGTGAGAAGACCGAGGAGGATGAACAGCCAATCCCCCTGGAACGCCGGGTTCTGAGCGACGACGATGGTCAGCATGACGGCGACCAGCGCGCCGGTCAGGGCCCAGTTCGAGGCGCCACCGTACCCCAGGAGGCGGGTCCACCAGCGTCGCAGGGATCGAGTCTCTTGCCGGGCCACCGTCGCGAGGCCCCTCGGACCGCGTTGAGCATAAACGACATGTGTCCACGCCAGATAAATCGCCACGAACGCCGGCCATGCAACAAGGTAGAACGCGATGGCCACCGTTGCCGGGTCGCGCTCGGCGGGGTCGTTGCGCGAGAGCACGATGAGCACGGCCAGAGCGACTCCCACCGCGCCGGAGATGAGTGAGCTCCAATTCGCTCTCGCGAGATCGCTCACATACCGGGACGCCACGGCACCATGGTCGCACAGGGGTGTGCCCTTCCCGCCAGCGTGAAGCCCTATGCGCGCCCACTCGCACGCGTGGTGTCCCTACGTTTTGGGCTTTCAGAAGGGCAAACTTTGAAGCTTTACGCGAAAGTTGCGCGAAGATCGCCCTATTGCGATGGCCCGGAAAGGAGAAAACCCCCGGGATCCCGGGGGTTCTTCTCTGTGCGCGATACTGGGATCGAACCAGTGACCTCTTCCGTGTCAGGGAAGCGCGCTACCGCTGCGCCAATCGCGCCCGTGCAGGGCTGTTCAGTTGTGAGTGGAGGTGGCGACGGGATTCGAACCCGTGTAAACGGCTTTGCAGGCCGGTGCCTAGCCGCTCGGCCACGCCACCGCGTGTGGTTTGACCCCACGTGCCATGGTCCCTCCGGAGAGGGACCCAACACTCGAGCGGATGACGAGACTCGAACTCGCGACCCCAACCTTGGCAAGGTTGTGCGCTACCAACTGCGCTACATCCGCGTTTCCGGATTGCTCCGGGCACTTCCATGACTTTAGCCGATGCACGGCGCCGTGCAAAACCACGCGGAGCTCGCGCGTGTCACCTGCCCCGGGCGTTCGTCGGAGCCCGGCGCATCCGGTAGGATCGGAAGCCGACCCCGCAAGGTCATGGGCGATTGGCGCAGTTGGTAGCGCGCTTCCTTCACACGGAAGAGGTCATCAGTTCGAGTCTGGTATCGCCCACCACGGACCGCAGGTTCAGCTCTCCACCTCCCAGCCGTATCGGCGATGCAGCGCGTCGGCGACGCGGGAGAACCGCTCGCGATCCAGCGCGGATGCCTCGCGTCGCATGCCGTCGGTGTGCACGCTGTAGATCTGATCGATGTCGACCCATGAGGCTCGCCCCTGGGCATCCCACGGACCCGCGCCGATGCTGAGGAAGTCCCGGTCCCCGTCGTGCGATCTGCTCGTCAGCCGCACCGCGAAGACACGCCGACGGTCGGCCTGCCGGCCGATCACCAGCACCGGGCGGTCCTTGCCGCGGCCGTCGTTCTCTGTGTACGGCACCCACGTCCAGACGATCTCCCCGGCATCCGGTTCGCCGTCCCGGTCGGGCGCATAGCTGATCCGCAACCCTCTCGCGGAGGGGGGTTCGATCTCGATGGTCGCGGTGGCGGCATCCTGTCCGGGTGTCCCCGCTCGTGAGCGGATCGGCTCGGGCGCTCGCGCGGGTCGGGACAGGCGCTTGAGGGCGCTGAGGATGCCTCGGGGTTCGGTCACGGCTTCACACTAGGCGCCGTCCGCCGGGCACAGCGAAGGGCGCCGCGGCTGCCCGCGACGCCCTGCACTGTGCTGATGATGGTCAGTCGACGAGGGCGTAGCCCTCTTCGCCGTGCACCACGGTGTCGACGCCGGCGATCTCATCCTCGTTCTTGACCCGGAAGCCCATGGTCTTCTCGATCGCGAAGCCGATGAGCAGCGCGACGATGAAGGAGTAGACCATCACCCCGAGTGCGGCGATGACCTGGAGGACCAGCTGCTCCCAGCCGCCGCCGAGGAACAGGCCGGTCTCCGTGGCGAAGAAGCCGAGGTAGACGGTTCCGATCAGACCACCGACGAGGTGGATGCCCACCACGTCGAGCGAGTCGTCGAAGCCGAGCTTCCACTTCAGCTCGATCGCCAGTGCGCACACCGCGCCGGTGACCACGCCGAGCAGGAGCGCCCAGCCGGGTGCGAGGTTCGCGCAGGCCGGGGTGATCGCGACGAGGCCCGCGACGGCGCCCGAGGCGGCACCCACAGAGGTCGCCTTGCCGTCCTTGAGCTTCTCGACGATGAGCCAGCCGATGATGGCAGCCGCGGTTGCTCCGATGGTGTTGATCACGATGAGACCGACGCTGGAGTCCTCGGTGCCGAGCAGGTTGAACGTGCCCTCGGCGCCGGCGTTGAAGCCGAACCAGCCGAACCACAGGATCGCCGCGCCGAGCATGACCAGCGGAACGTTGTGCGGCTTGTGGATGCCCTTCTGGAATCCGATGCGCTTGCCCAGCACGAGCGCCAGGGCCAGTGCTGCGGCGCCGGCGTTGATGTGGACTGCGGTTCCACCGGCGTAGTCGATGACGCTCGTGGAGAAGCCGAAGGTCTCGCCGAGGCTCATGATCCAGCCGCCGCCCCAGACCCATGCCGCGACCGGGAAGTACACCAGCGTGACCCAGACACCGGCGAAGATCAGCCACGCGCCGAACTTCGCCCGGTCCGCGATGGCACCGGAGATGAGCGCGACGGTGATGATCGCGAACGTCGCGCCGAACGCGACGCCGACCAGCGTGTCGCTGTCGGCCGTGGCCAGGCCGAAGTCGGAGAAGGGGTTGCCGGCGAATGCCCACGGGGAGCCGACCGCGCTCATGTTGAACCCGTAGAGGATCCAGAGCACGCTCACCAGGCCCAGTGCCCCGAAGCTCATCATCATCATGCTGACGACGCTTTTCGCCTTGACGAGGCCGCCGTAGAAGAAGGCCACGCCCGGTGTCATAAAGAGCACTAGTGCTGTCGCAGCGACAGACCAGGCCAGGTTTCCGCTATCCATGAGAGTCCTCATCCATGTGTCGTGTTACTCAGTGGCCCGAAGCCGCCGCGGAGTCGGGTCGCGGCTGTTCGGGCCAGGCCAGTCTGACGAGCGGGGGTTTCCGGCGACGGGCAGGTCGTGTTTCGCGTCTGTTACGCGAGGTCGCTCAGCGTAAACATCACGTTTCGCCGGCGTGAGAACTCGACGTGAATAAGCGGATGAGGCTCAGTCGAGAGTCGAGGCGATCAGCCGCGAGATGGCGCGCAGGTACTTCTTGCGGTACCCGCCGGCGAGCATCTCCTCGGGGAAGACCAGATCGAGGCTCTCCCCCGTGGCTCTGATCGGCAACTGAGCGTCGTAGACGCGGTCGATGAACGCGACGAAGCGCAGGGCCGCGGACTGATCGGTCAGCGGCGCGACGTCGCGCAAGCCGACCAGCGACAGGCCGTCGATCAGACGGATGTACCGCGAGGGATGCACCGTCGCCAGGTGCGCCACGAGTGCCGGGAAGGCATCGTCCGAAACGAGTCCGGTGGTGGCGGCATCCGCGATCGTCGCCTGGTAGTCGGCCACCGTGAGCACGGCGGCATGTCCATCCAGGGCGCGATGCCGGTAGTCGGTGCCGTCGATGCGCTGAGTCTGGAAGCTCGCGGCCATCGCGTGGATCTCCCGCAGGAAGTCCTGCGCGGCGAAACGCCCTTCGCCCAGGGCGTTCGGCGGAGTGTTGGATGTCGCGGCCAGCCGCGTGCCGGATGCGACGAGTTCGGCAAGCAGCCGTGTCATGACCATCGTGTCGCCGGGATCGTCCAGCTCGAACTCGTCGATGCAGAGCAGATCGGAGCCGCGGAACAGCTCGACGGTGTTCTGATATCCGAGTGCCCCGACCAGCGCGGTGTACTCGATGAACGAACCGAAGTACTTCCGGCGAGCCTGCATCGCGTGATAGATCGAGGCCAGGAGGTGCGTCTTGCCGACACCGAACCCGCCATCCAGGTAGACGCCCGGCTTGAGCTCGGGCCCCTTCTTGGCTCGCCGGAACAGGCCGGTCCGCGCCGCCGGCGCAGCGACGCCGGAGAACGCCATCAGCGCGTCCTTCGCGTCCTGCTGTGACGGATACGCCGGGTCGGCGCGATACGACTCGAACGTCGCGTCGGTGAACTGCGGCGGAGGCACCAGCGAGGCGACCATTTCCGCACCCGAGATCTGCGGGGCGAGTTCGGTGAGGTGAACGATTCCCGTGCGGGTCGCGGTGGGTGTCATCCTGCTGATCCTGTGTCGGGGTCTTACGGAGTGTGTGCGCTCCCGCGCCCGGGAATCTAGGCTCGGAGAGACGGTCCCACCCTACGCCGTCCATCCCGCCACCCCGACCGAGGAGCCCCGGTGCCCGTCGACTTCGACACGTCATCCCCCAAGTTCGCCGAGTACTCCGAACCTGGGCGTCTCGTCACCGGCGAGTGGCTGGAGGCGCGCCTGAACGAGCCCGGCCTCGTCGTGGTCGAATCCGACGAGGACGTCCTCCTCTACGAGACCGGCCACATCCCCGGCGCGGTCAAAGTCGACTGGCATACCGAGCTGAACGACCCGGTGGTCCGGGACTATGTGGACGGCGAGGGCTTCGCGAAGCTGCTCAGCCGCAAGGGCATCTCGCGCGACGACACGATCGTCATCTACGGCGACAAGAACAACTGGTGGGCCGCCTACGCGCTCTGGGTGTTCTCACTGTTCGGCCACGAGGACGTCCGACTGCTGGACGGCGGCCGCGACAAGTGGATCGCGGAAGGTCGCCCGATCACCACCGATGCGCCGACCCGGCAGCCGACGGACTATCCCGTCGTCGTGCGCGATGACAGCAGTCTGCGCGCCTATAAGGACGATGTACTCGCGCACCTGGGCGAGCCGCTGATCGATGTCCGCTCCCCGGAGGAGTACGACGGAACGCGGACCACCGCACCGGCCTACCCCGAAGAGGGGGCGCTGCGGGCGGGACACATCCCGACGGCCAAGAGCGTGCCCTGGGCGCGCGCGGTGGCGCCAGACGGCGGTTTCAAGCCGCGCGCGGAGCTGGACGCCATCTATCGCGGCGAGGTCGGCCTCTCCGACGGCGACGACGTCATCGCGTACTGCCGGATCGGAGAACGTTCCAGTCACACCTGGTTCGTCCTGCGGCATCTGCTCGGGTTCGACAACGTCCGCAACTACGACGGGTCGTGGACGGAGTGGGGCAGCGCGGTGCGCGTGCCGATCGTGATCGGCCCCGAGCCTGGGAGCCTTCCGGCCTGAGCGATCTCGCGATCCGTCCGGGTCGGATCGCGCCGTGGGAAGATGGAGGAGATGACCACGCACGTTCTGCCCGACTCTCTCGCGGAGATCCGCGACGAGTTCCTCGAGCTGCCTGAAGCCGACCGCCTGCAGCTACTGCTGGAATTCTCCAACGAGCTGCCCGCCGTACCGTCTCGGTTCGACGAGCACCCGGAGCTGCGCGAGCGCGTGGCGGAGTGCCAGTCCCCCGTCTACATCGTCATCGATGTGGACGACGATGGCACGGTCGCCATGCACGCCACCGCACCCAAGGAGGCGCCCACCACGCGCGGATTCGCCAGCATCCTGGTCCAGGGCATCACCGGGCTGACGGCCGATCAGGTGCTCGCGATCCCCGACGACTTCCCGCAGAGCATCGGCCTCACCCGGGCCGTCTCCCCGCTGCGCATCGCCGGCATGAGCGGCATGCTCCGGCGTGCCAAGCGCCAGGTCGCCGCCAAGCGCGCTGCCTGACCGAAGTCGCCGCTGCGGCGGTCAGGACGCGGTCAGTCCCTGACGCTCCAGCCAACCGCGGATGCTCTGACTCCACCGCTCCTGGTCGTAGTTCCACAGCTTCGTGTGGCGCGCCACCTCGAAGACCTGCATCTCGACCAGATCCGGCCGTGCCAGCGCGAGGTCGTGGGACGCGTCCGACGGGACGAAGCCGTCATCGTCGCTGTGCAGGATCAGGATCGGATGCCGCAGCTCGGATGCGCGGGCGACCACGTCCAGACGGTCGAAGGGGATCGCCGCACCGACGCCCGTCATGGGCGTCGCCCACTCCGTCTTCAGCGCGCCGATCGCGATGCCGGTGACGGCGGCGGGGAGCCGCATCAGCTTGGCCTGGTACCCCAGGACGGCCCGCCAGTCCACGACCGGGGACTCCAGGATCAGTCCCGCGATCGCTTCGCGGTGTGCGGAGTTCAGCTCGAGCTGCAGGGCGATGGCGCCGCCCATCGACCAACCCATCAGGATGATCCGGCGGGCTCCGCGGCGCCGGGCGAAACCGACAGCGGCATCGACGTCCCGCCACTCGGTCGCCCCCAGCGCGTACGTACCGGTGCGGCTGCGCGGCGCCTCGCCGTCGTTGCGATAGGACACCACCAGCGAGGTGATGCCCAGGGCGTGGAAGACCGGTACCGCCCTGAGGCATTCGGCTCGGGTCGTGCCGCGCCCGTGCACCTGGATCACCCAGACCTCGCCGTCGCCAGCGGGGAACAGCCACGCCGGACACGGTCCGACGCTGGATCCGATGAGCTCTGCGGTGAACGGGAGGTGCAACTCCCCCGGCTGGTCGTAGTACCACCCGCTGAAGGCCGCATCCGGTGAGATGCGGGTCTGCGTGCCGATGTGGGTTAGCAGCTTGCGTTTAACGCTGGTGGCGTCCTCGGCCAGGACGGAGCCGAGCTTGACGTAGCTCTCGGTGCCATCGGTGAAGAGGCCGTATCTGCCCGGCAGCTCGGTGTCCGGTGTGCGGGCCAGGGTGATGGTCTGGGCCGCGGTGTCCAGCGAGAGGATCCGGGTGTCCGCCACCCGCACTGCCGGCGTGACGACGCGGCGTGCGATGCGCAGGGAAAACACCGTGAGCGCGGAGAGCACGACGGCCAAGGCGGCGCTGATCACGGTGAGCGCGGCCTTGACTCCGAGAAGGAGTGCGGGAGAAGAGGCACCGCGCATCGCGGCGCGCCTGAAGACGACCATTGGGGCCCCACTCTAGTCTTTCGGCGTGGCTGCCCATCGTCCCCCGACCGAGCCGCCGTCGTTCGAGCGTGCGACGGCGGACCTGCGATCGACCGTGTTCCGCAGTGATCTCTCGGTCCGGGAGATCCCCGCGCCGGCCGGTCTCGCACCCGAGTGCATCGCCCTCGCCGGCGACGTCCGCCCGGAGCAGGAGGGCGTGGACTCGCCGTACGGGACGGGGCGGTTCATCCTGCTCCACGACCCGGACGAGCCGGAACCGTGGGGCGGTGCGTGGCGCATCGTGTGCTTCGCCCAGGCGCCGCTGGAACCTGACATCGGTGTGGACCCGCTCCTGGCGGATGTGGCATGGTCGTGGCTGATGGACGCCCTGGATTCCCGACACGCCCGCTACCACTCCGCCTCAGGCACCGCGACCAAGACCCTCTCGAAGGGCTTCGGCGGGCTGGCCGCGGAAGGCGACGGCGCGCAGATCGAGCTGCGCGCATCCTGGACGCCCGAGGGCAGCATGAGGCCGCACGTGGAGGCCTGGTCCGAGTTGGTGTGCATGCTCGCCGGTCTGCCGCCGGGCTCCGAGGACATCGCTGTGCTCGGCTCGCGCAAGGCTGCGCGTGGCTGAGTACACCGTCATCACCGACGCCGCCGGGTACGCGGATGCCGTCGCCAGGCTCTCCGGCGGAACCGGCCCGGTCGCCGTCGATGTGGAACGCGCCTCGGGCTTCCGCTACTCGCAGCGCGCCTATCTCGTCCAGATGTTCCGCCGCGGGTCCGGCGTGTTCCTGTTCGACCCGCCCGCCGTCGGAGACTTCAGCGCGCTGCAAGAGGCGATCGGCTCGGTGGAATGGGTCCTGCACGCCGCCAGCCAGGATCTGCCCTCGCTGCGTGAGCTCGGGTTGGAGCCGGAGACCATCTTCGACACCGAATTGGCCGCACGGCTGCTCGGTCACGCGCGCGTCGGGCTCGGCGCCGTCGTGGAGGACACGCTCGGGATCAGCCTGGCCAAGGCGCACTCCGCCTCGGACTGGTCCACTCGCCCACTCCCGCAGTCCTGGCTCGAGTATGCGGCGCTGGATGTCGAGCATCTCGTCGACGTGCGAGACGTGCTGGTCGCCGAACTCGCCGAACAGGGGAAGACGGAGTTCGCGGCGGAGGAGTTCCGCGCCGTGCTCGATCGCATCCCGAAGCCGGCACGGGAAGAGCCGTGGCGGCGTCTCAGTGGGCTGCACGCCGTCCGGGGCCGCCGGGCGCTCGCCGTCGCACGGGCGCTGTGGACAGCGCGCGAGGACTACGCACGAGAGCAGGATGTCTCGCCGGGCCGTCTCGTTCCCGACCGTGCACTGCTCGCGGCGCTCATCGCCGACCCGAAGAGCAAGCAGGAGCTGGCGCAGATCAAGGAGTTCACCGGCCGGGCGAGCCGGACTCAGCTGGACAGATGGTGGGCTGCCTTCGAGGCCGGACGCGCCGACCCCGATCTCCCGCTCGAGCGCGCGAGCGGTGGGGATTCGATCCCGCCTGCGCGCGCGTGGCCTGATCGCAATCCCGAGGCGGACGCGCGGTTGAAGGCCGCACGACCGGTCGTCGAGGCGCGCGCCGAAGAACTCACGATGCCCACCGAGAACCTGCTCACCCCCGAACTGCTGCGGCGGGTGGCCTGGGCGCCTCCGGTGCCTCTGACCGCGGCATCCGTCGGCGAGATGTTGGCCGAACTCGGCGCTCGCCCGTGGCAGATTGCGCAGACTGCACAGCTGATCGCGGATGCCTTTGTGCAATCCGTGCAAAGCCCTGCTCCGGACCCGGAGAACGCTTCGTAGGTTCGACCCAACCGATACCGGGCCTTTCGACCCGCCTCCTAGGCTGAGGTCATCCCTAATTACGGAGGCAGAGTGGCCGAGATCTCGGACGTCTTTTTCGTCGATGGTATGCGTACGCCCTTCGGGCGCGCCGGCGAGAAGGGCATGTATTGGAACACCCGAGCCGACGACCTGGCGGTCAAGGCGAGCATCGGGCTCATGGAGCGAAACCCGAACGTTCCCGCGGAGCGCATCGACGACGTCGCGATCGCCGCGACCTCGCAGACAGGTGACCAGGGCCTGACCCTCGGCCGCTCCGTGGCGATCCTCGCCGGCCTGCCCGTGACGGTGCCCGGCTTCGCGATCGACCGGATGTGCGCGGGGGCGATGACCAGCGTCACCACGATGGCCGGATCCATCGGCATGGGCATGTACGACCTCGCCCTGGCGGGCGGCGTCGAGCACATGGGTCGCCACCCGCTGGACGGCAGCAACGTCGACCCGAACCCCAGGTTCGTCGCCGAGAAGCTCGTCAGTGCGGATGCCCTGAACATGGGTCTCACCGCCGAGCGCATCCACGACCGCTTCCCCGAGCTGACCAAGGAGCGCGCCGACCGGTTCGGAATGCTCAGTCAGCACAAGGTGCAGGCCGCCTATGAGGCCGGCAAGTTCCAGCCCGACCTGGTGCCGGTGGCGATCAAGGACGCCGACGGTACGTGGGGGTTGGCCACCGAGGACGAGGGCCGGCGTCCGGAGACCACGATGGAGGGTCTCGCCGGGCTGAAGACTCCCTTTCGCCCGCACGGTCGGGTGACGGCGGGGACCTCGTCGCCGCTCACCGACGGCGCGACGATGTCGCTGCTGGCCGGCGGCACCGCCGTGAAGGAGCTCGGACTGACGCCGAAGATGAAGCTCGTCTCGTTCGCGTTCGCCGGAGTGCAGCCCGAGATCATGGGCATCGGCCCGATCCCGTCCACCGAGAAGGCGCTGCGCAAGGCGGGCCTGACCATCGAGGACATCGGCCTGTTCGAACTGAACGAGGCGTTCGCCATCCAGGTGATCTCGCTCCTTGACCACTTCGGAATCGCGGATGACGACCCCCGCGTCAACCAGTGGGGCGGCGCGATCGCGCTGGGACACCCCCTGGCGGCATCCGGTGTGCGTCTGATGATCCAGCTCGCGGCGCAGTTCGCCGAGCGTCCGGACGTGCGCTACGGTCTGACCGCCATGTGCGTCGGTCTCGGACAGGGCGGCTCGGTCATCTGGGAGAACCCCTTCTACAACGGCAAGCGGAAGAAGTGAGCAGCGCGACGATGACCAGGACCGCATCCGATCAGTACGCGAAGGTCGACTTCTCGCCCCTGGACGCCCTCGCCGACGGAGAGGTGGTCACTCACTCCCGCGCACGCGACATCCGCCTCGGCTCGGGAAAAGTGCTCGCACTGATCACGCTGGACAACGGCCGCGACCACACTCGCCCGAACACACTCGGGCCGTCCACCCTGAAGGAACTCGGCACCGTCCTTGACGGGCTGAAGGCCCGTGCGGCGGCCGGCGAGATCCACGCGGTCGGGATCACCGGCAAGCAGTACATCCTCGCCGCCGGAGCGGATCTGTCCGACATCAGCCGCGTGGAGTCCAAGGAGACCGCGCGGCTGGTCGCGCAGCTCGGACACTCGGTGCTGGGCAGGCTCTCCGAGCTCGGTGTCCCGTCGTTCGCGTTCGTGAACGGGCTCGCCCTCGGCGGCGGGCTCGAGATCGCGCTGAACTCGACCTACCGCACGGTGGATGCGTCGGCGGCCGCCATCGCGTTGCCGGAGGTGTTCCTCGGCATCATCCCCGGGTGGGGAGGCGCGTACCTGCTGCCCAACCTGATCGGCATCGAGAACGCACTCGAGGTGGTCATCTCCAATCCGCTCAAGCAGAACCGCATGCTCAAGCCGGCGCAGGCCTTCGACTACGGCATCGTCGATGCGATCTTCCCCGCGTCGAACTACCTCGAGGACTCGCTGAAGTGGGCGGACGGGGTGCTCGGCGGCAAGATCAAGGTCGACCGCAAGCAGGAGCCGGGCAAGATCGAACGCCTCACGAAATGGCCGATCGCGATCAAGATGGCGCGCGGCATGCTGGAGAGCCGGATCGGTCTGATTCCCAGATCGCCGTACGCGGCGCTCGAGCTGCTCGACAAGGCCAAGAGCGGCACGAAGGCGGAAGGCTTCGCGCGCGAGGACGAGGCGCTGGCCGAACTCGTCACCGGCGACCAGTTCGCCGCGTCGATGTATGCGTTCGATCTGGTGCAGAAGCGTGCGAAACGGCCCGTCGGAGCACCGGACAAGGCACTCGCGAAGAAGGTCACCAAGGTCGGCATCATCGGCGCCGGGCTCATGGCCGGCCAGTTCGCGCTGCTGTTCCTGCGCAAACTGCAGGTTCCCGTGCTGATCACCGACCTCGACCAGGCGCGCGTGGACAAGGGGATCGCCTCCATCCATGAGGAGATCGGCAAGCTCGAGGCCAAGGGCCGGCTCGACGGCGATGCGGCCAACCGTCTCCGTGCCCTCGTTCGCGGCACCACCGACAAGGCCGAGTTCGCGGACTGCGACTTCGTCATCGAGGCCGTGTTCGAAGAGGTCGGCGTCAAGCAGCAGGTCTTCGGCGACATCGAGAAGATCGTCGCCGATGACACGATCCTCGCGACGAACACCTCGTCGCTCTCCGTCGAGGAGATCGGCGCGAAGCTGGCCCACCCAGAGCGGCTCGTGGGCTTCCACTTCTTCAACCCGGTCGCCGTCATGCCCCTGATCGAGATCGTCACGACGCCGCAGACCACCGATGCCGCCCTGTCGACCGCGTTCGTCGTGGCCCGCGGGCTCGGCAAGAGCGCGGTCCTGACCGCCGACGCCCCGGGCTTCGTGGTCAATCGTCTGCTGGCCAAGGTGATGGGCGAAGCCGCGCGGGCCATCTACGAGGGCACTCCGCTGCTGACCGTCGAGAAGGCGTTCGCGCCGATCGGGCTGCCGATGACCCCGTTCCAGCTCATCGATCTGGTCGGCTGGAAGGTCGCCGCGCACGTGCAGGACACGATGGCGCACGCCTTCCCCGGGCGGTTCTTCGCGTCGGAGAACTTCCACCGGCTCGCCGAGCTTCCCGACGTGGTCGAGAAGGACAAGAACGGCAGGGTCACCGGATGGACCAAGGCGGCCGAGAAGGTGCTCAAGGGCGCCGTCGGCTCCACGCCCGCGACCGAAGCCGAGATCCTCGGCCGGGTGCAGGACGGTCTGGCGCAGGAGATCAAGCTGATGCTGGACGAGGGGGTCGTCCCCGCGGTCGAGGATATCGACCTGTGCCTGATCCTCGGGGCGGCCTGGCCGTTCATCGATGGTGGGGCCTCGCCCTACCTGGACCGCGAGGGTGCCTCCGAGCGTGTCTTCGGCGACACCTTCCATCACCCGATGATCAAGGGGATCGCAGGATAGAGCCTGCGCACGCAAGCGCCCGTCCTCGTTGTGAGGACGGGCGCTGTGCGTTGCGGCGAGGGATGCCGAGACTGCCGGTTACGCGTCGCGCACCTCGTCGTCGGGCGTGGGAACGCCGGCCATCCAATCGGGATGCTGCTCGGTCGGGCGCGCCACCGGTATGCGGGTGCCCAGCACCTGCGATACCACGTCCTGCGCGATCTTCGCGGGCGTGAGCCCGGCATCCTCCAGGATCTGCTCCCGCGTCGCGTGCGGGATGAACTCGTCGGGGAGCCCCAGTTCGTCCACGGCGGTGTCCACCCCGGCTTCGCGCAGCACCTGCCGTACGCGCGTTCCGATGCCGCCCACGCGGATCCCGTCCTCGATGGTGATCACCAGGCGATGGGATGCCGCCAGCTCCACGATGGACGGCTGCACGGGGACGACCCACCTCGGGTCCACGACGGTGGCCCCGATCCCCTGCGCGCCGAGCCGGCGCGCCACGTCGACCGCAAGATGCGCCATCGGGCCGATGCCCACGATCAGCACGTCCTGCGCGTCGGATCGGACGAGCACGTCCACGCCGTCGCGAAGGCGCTCCAGCGCCGGCAGCGTAGGGCTGACCGTGCCCTTCGGGAACCGCACGACGGTGGGTGCATCCTCCACGCCGACCGCTTCGCGCAGCTCCTCGCGAAGCCGCTCCGCGTCGCGCGGGGCGGCGATGCGGATGTGCGGCACGAGCTGCAGCATCGCCAGATCCCAGATCCCGTGATGGCTGGGACCGTCCGGCCCGGTCACTCCGGCCCGGTCCAGGACGAATGTGACGCCCGCGCGGTGCAGCGCGACATCCATCATCACCTGATCGAAGGCACGATTCATGAACGTCGCGTAGAGCGCCACCACGGGGTGCAATCCGCCGTATGCCAGCCCCGCCGCAGACGCGACGGCGTGCTGCTCGGCGATGCCGACGTCGAGGACGCGATCGGGGAAGCGCTGGGCGAACGGAAGCAGCCCGGTCGGACGCAGCATCGCCGCCGTGATGCCGATGATCTCGGGGCGCTCCTCCCCCACGGCGACCAGTTCTTCTGCGAAGACGTCGGTCCACGCTGTGGCGGAGGACGCGCCGACCGGCTCGCCGGAGGTGGGGTCGATGCGACCCACGGCGTGGAACTGGTCGGCTTCATCATCCCGGGCCGGCTGGTACCCGCGGCCCTTCTCGGTGATCGCGTGCACGATGACAGGCGCGCCGAAATCCTTCGCCAGCTGCAGTGTCTCCAGCAGCACGGGCAGGTCGTGGCCGTCGACGGGGCCGAGGTATTTGATGTCCAGATTCGAATAGAGCGCGGCGTTGTTCGTGAAGCGCGACAGGAAGCCATGCGTTCCGCCTCGCACCCCGCGGTAGAAGGCGCGCGCGGCCGGGCCCAGCCGTCGGGCGAACGAGTCCGAGCTCTGATGCAGGGTGCGGTAGCTGTCGGCCGTGCGCACGCGGTTGAGGTAGCGGGCCATGCCGCCGATGGTCGGCGCATACGATCGGCCGTTGTCGTTGACGACGATGACCAGGTTGCGGTCGTTGTCGTCGGAGATGTTGTTGAGCGCTTCCCAGGTCATCCCGCCGGTGAGGGCTCCGTCACCGACGACGGCGACGACATGCCTGTCCAGGCGTCCGGTCCGCGTCAGTGCGCGCGAGACTCCGTCGGCCCAGCTGAGCGAACTGGAGGCGTGCGAGGATTCGACCACGTCGTGTGGGCTCTCCGACCGCTGCGGGTAGCCGGCCAGTCCCCCGCGGGCACGCAGCCCGGTGAAGTCCTGGCGACCGGTCAGCAGCTTGTGCACGTAGGACTGATGACCGGTGTCGAAGATCATCGGATCGTTCGGGGAGTCGAACACCCGGTGCATCGCGATGGTCAGCTCGACCACCCCGAGGTTGGGGCCCAGGTGACCGCCGGTGCGGGAGACGTTCTCGATGAGGAAGTCACGGATCTCGTCGGCGAGCTGTCCCAGCTGCTCGATGCTCAGCGCATCGAGGTCCCGGGGTCCGGACACGGACGACAGCAGCGACATTCGTGCTCCTTTCCGAGCCATGGCAGGGTCCTGGAAAGTCTACCCGCGGCCGGGACGGCGGAAGGGCCGGGCGCATGGCACCCGGCCCTTCCGCTCTGCGCTCAGACCAGCGAGCGCAGCACGTACTGCAGGATGCCGCCGTTGCGGTAGTAGTCCGCCTCGCCGGGTGTGTCGATCCGCACGACCGCATCGAATTCGACGGTCTGCTTGCCGGGCGCGGAGAATTCGCTCGGCGCGGCCGAGACGCGGACGGTACGCGGGGTGACCCCCTCGTTCAGCTGCTCCAGACCGGTGATCGAGACGATCTCGGTGCCGTCGAGTCCGAGCGATTCCCAGCTCTGACCGTCGGGGAACTGCAGCGGCACGACGCCCATCCCGATCAGGTTGGAGCGGTGGATGCGCTCGAAGCTCTCCGTGATGACGGCCTTCACACCGAGCAGGCTGGTGCCCTTGGCTGCCCAGTCGCGGGACGAGCCGGACCCGTACTCCTTGCCGCCGAAGATGACGAGCGGAAGTCCCTGCTCCTGGTAGTTCTGGCTCGCGTCGTAGATGAACGACTGCGGTCCGCCCTCCTGGGTGAAGTCGCGCGTGAACCCGCCCTCGACCTGCGCGCCGGCGTTGACCGAACGGACGAGCTGGTTCTTCAACCGGATGTTCGCGAACGTGCCGCGGATCATGACCTCGTGGTTTCCGCGACGCGAGCCGTAGGAGTTGTAGTCCTTCCGGTCCACGCCGTGCTCGTCCAGGTAGCGTCCGGCGGGACTGTCGCTCTTGATGTTGCCGGCCGGGCTGATGTGGTCGGTGGTCACCGAGTCGCCCAGCGTCGCCAGCACACGTGCGCCGACGATGTCGGTGACCGGGGTGAGCTCCATCGTCATGCCGTCGAAGTACGGGGGCTTGCGCACGTACGTGGAGTTCTCGTCCCACTCGAACACTGCGCCGGTCGGGGTGGGCAGCGTCTTCCACCGCTCGTCGCCTTCGAAGACGCTCGCGTACTGGTGGGTGAACATCTCCTTGTTGATCGACGAGTCGATGGTCGCCTGGACCTCCGCCGCGTCGGGCCAGATGTCCCTGAGGAAGACGTCATTGCCGTCGCGGTCCTTGCCGAGCGCGTCCATCTCGAAGTCGAAATGCATCGAGCCGGCCAGCGAGTAGGCGATCACCAGGGGCGGGCTGGCCAGGTAGTTCATCTTCACGTCGGGGTTGATCCGGCCCTCGAAGTTGCGGTTGCCCGACAGGACAGCGGTGACGGCCAGGTCGCTGCGGTTGATCGCCTCCGAGACCTCTTCGATCAGCGGGCCGGAGTTGCCGATGCACGTCGTGCAGCCGTAGCCGACCGTGTAGAAGCCCAGGGCTTCGAGGTCCTGCGTGAGGCCGGCCTTCTCGTAGTAGTCCGTGACGACCTTCGACCCCGGAGCCAGCGTGGTCTTGACCCACGGCTTGGCCTTGAGGCCCTTCTTCACGGCGTTGCGAGCCAGGAGGCCTGCCGCGAGCATCACCGAAGGGTTGGACGTGTTCGTGCACGAGGTGATCGCTGCGATCGTCACGGCACCGTTGTCGATCGTGTACGACGAGCCGTCGGCGGCCGTCACCTTGACGGGATTGGATGCCGCGGCCGGTCCGCCGCTGGAGATGTGCACCACGCGGGTGTCCTCCTGCTCGTCCCCGGGCGCTGGGCCGGGATCGGACGCGGGGAACGAGTGCTTCGACTCGAGGTCGACGATGTCGTCCGTGGTGCACGGAGTCGCGTAGTTGACGATGTCGGACTCGAACTGGGACTTCGCCTCCGACAGCAGGATGCGATCCTGCGGGCGCTTCGGTCCGGCGATCGAGGGCACGACGGTGGACAGGTCCAGCTCCATGTACTCGCTGAAGTTCGGCTCCCGCTCGGGGTCGTGCCAGAGGGACTGCTCCTTGGCGTACGCCTCCACGAGCGCGACCGCCTGCTCGTCGCGTCCGGTCAGTCGCAGGTAGTCCAGCGTCACGCCGTCGATGGGGAACATCGCGGCCGTGGAGCCGAACTCGGGGCTCATGTTGCCGATCGTCGCGCGGTTCGCGAGGGGAACCGAAGCCACACCCGCTCCGTAGAACTCGACGAACTTGCCGACCACGCCGTGCTTGCGGAGCATCTCGGTGATCGTGAGCACCACGTCCGTGGCAGTGACCCCGGCCGGGATCTGCCCGGTCAGCTTGAAGCCGACCACGCGCGGGATGAGCATCGACACCGGCTGACCGAGCATCGCCGCCTCGGCCTCGATGCCGCCGACGCCCCAGCCGAGCACGCCCAGGCCGTTGACCATCGTGGTGTGGGAGTCCGTGCCGACGCACGTGTCCGGGTAGGCGCGCAGGACTCCGCCGACCGTGCGGTCGTAGATGACCTTCGCCAGGTGCTCGATGTTCACCTGGTGCACGATCCCCGTGCCCGGCGGGACGACCTTGAAGTCGTCGAAGGCCGTCTGACCCCAGCGCAGGAACTGGTACCGCTCGCCATTGCGCTCGTACTCGATCTCGACGTTGCGCTCGAGCGCGTTCTCGCTGCCGAACAGGTCGGCGATCACCGAGTGGTCGATGACCATCTCAGCGGGTGAGAGCGGGTTGATCCGCGTCGGATCGCCGCCGAGAGCCGCGACCGCCTCGCGCATCGTGGCCAGGTCGACGATGCACGGCACGCCGGTGAAGTCCTGCATGACCACGCGCGCGGGCGTGAACTGGATCTCGGTGTTCGGCTCGGCGGCCGGATTCCACGAGCCGAGGGCCTCGATCTGCGCCCGTGTCACGTTCGCGCCGTCTTCGGTGCGGAGTAGGTTCTCCAGCAGCACCTTCAGGCTGAAGGGGAGCTTCTCGTAGCCCTCGACGGCATCGATGCGGAAGATCTCGTAGTCGGTGCTGCCGACCGTCAGGGTGCTCTTGGCACCGAAGCTGTCAACCGTGGACACGTGTGTCTCCTTCGTCGGCGGAGCGAGCTGCAAGGCCCGGCACTCCCCATCTTCCCCGTCACCGGCAGCACTGGCTAGTGAGGCCAGCCTTACCGCGTGGCAGGCAAATTTATCTTGATGTCAAGATAAATATATCACTTGGAGGTTGGCGGATAGAGTGCGCGCACCGCGAGCCATGTGACGGCCACGAGCGGTGCGAAAAGGGGCAGCCCCATGATCAGCTTCAGAGTTCCGAGCGCCGTCACATCCCCGGCGAAATACAGCGGCAGCTGAACGGCGAGGCGGACGGCGAACAGCGCGCCCCAGGCGAGGGCGAGCCAGAAGAACACCCGCCGTTTGCGCTTGTCGGCACGCCAGCGCGTTCCTTCGCCCATCAGGAAGCCCACCGCGATGCCGATCAGCGACCAGCCGATGACCGCCGAGACGAGGAAGGCCGTGCCGTACGCGGCGTTCGTGAAGAATCCCAGGACGAAGTTGTCCTGGCCGCGTCCGGTCCACAGCGCCAGCGCCGCCGCGCCCGCGGTGGCCAGCAGTCCGCCGATCGCGGCGGACGGCGGCGATTTGGTGACCAGTCGGATGATGGTGAAGATCGCCGCCAGACCCACCGACAGGCCGAGGGACAGCCACAGGTTCCCGGCCTGCGTGCCGGGGTCGTACGAGACCGTGAACGCCACGACGAAGACGAGGCTCGGCAGGACGGATTCCAGGATGCCGCGCCAGCCGCCCATCGCACGCCAGACGACGTGGCCGGTGGCTGCTCCTTCCGCCGGATCCAGCCCCGCCCGCTTGGCCGCGCCGCCCAGCGCTGCACCGAGCACGTCGGAAGCGCTCGGCTCGGAGCGCGCGGCGGTGTCCTCAGGATCGTTCCCCGCCTGCGGACGCGGCGCGTCGGTCATGCCGTTCCCGGCGTGGCCGGCATCCGGAGCGGAATCAGATCACGCGGCGGCATGGGGGTCCCGCCCCGCACCACGACGATGGAGCGGAACAGATCCTCGACCTGGCCCGCTGCTTCCACGTCGCCGGTGGCGGCGCCGCCGATCACGCCGCGCAGGAACCACCGCGGTCCGTCCACGCCGACGAAGCGCGCGAGCCGCTTGTCGGCGGCGCCGTCGGGACCGGCCGAGACCGGGACCTCGGCGAGCAGCTCTGCGCCGAGAGGGCCTTCGCGCTCCTCGACGCGGCCACCCTGCTGGCGGATCTGCGCCTTGATCTGTTCCCGGGTCTCTGCCCACAGCCCCGTGCTGCGTGGTGCCGCGAACGGCTGGACCTGCAGCGTGGAGCCGGCGTAGTCGAGCCCGACCGCGACGATGCGCTTGGTCTGCTCCTCGACCTCCAGGCGGAGGTTCAGACCCTCGCGCGGCAGGATCTTGATGCCGCCCAGGTCGATGTAGGGCCGCACCGGGTTCGCCTCGGCTTCGTCGAAGGGTCCGGCGGTGGCGCGATCGGCGAGAGATCCGCCGGTGGGCGCGTCCGAGGGTGTCGGGTCTGTCATGAGGGGACTCCGTTCTTCTGGTACCCGGTCGAGCCGAAGCCGGCGTCCCCACGGGCGCTGTCGGGTAATGCCTCGACCGGGATGAAGTTCGCCCTCGACACCGGCATCACGATCAGCTGCGCGATGCGGTCGCCGACGGCGATGTCGTAGGCGTGCTCGGGATCGGTGTTCAACAGCGTCGCCTTGAGCTCGCCGCGATAGCCGGCGTCGACCGTGCCGGGGCTGTTGACGATCGTGATCCCGTGCTTGGTGGCCAGGCCGCTGCGCGGCACCACGAAGGCGACGTAGCCGTCCGGCAGCGCGATCCGCACGCCGGTGCCGACGAGTGCGCGCTGACCGGGCTCCAGCCGCAGCGCCTCGGTCGAGACGAGATCAGCTCCGGCGTCCCCGGGGTGCGCGTACACCGGGACGTCGGGGGCGATAATGGGGACGTCCACAGTTTCAGCCACGCAATGAGGGTAATGCAGAAGACAGCGAGCGGCGCCCGCGGCAATTCCGTCACCCGCTACCGAGAACGACTCAGCCCGTCCCTGTGGGTGATCGCAAGCGCAGCCGTCGTCGCCCCGATGGCAGCTCTGGTGCTCTCGCCGTTCGACACGACACTCGCGCTGGTCGCCGGAGCGGCGATCGGGGTGTGCTTCATCTGGCTGCTGGTCGCAGGCTCCCCGGTGGTCGAGGTCCGCGACGGAGTCCTGACCGCGGGGCGCGCGCACATCGACGTCGCCTTGACCGGCGATGTCGCGATCCTCACCGGCGACGAAGCCCGCAACGCGCGCGGCCCCGGTTTGAACCCGAGATCGTGGCACGTCATCCGCGGGGGGATCGACGGCCTGGTGATCGTCGCGATCACCGACCCGGACGATCCGGCGCCGTCCTGGGTCATCTCCACGCGGACGCCGGACCGGCTGGCGGCCGCGCTGCGGCGCGCGCAGGCTACGCCGCGCACTCCCGGCAGATAGGACCGTCGGAGTCCTCGTGATCCAGCTGCGAGCGGTGCTTGACCAGGAAGCAGCTCACGCAGGTGAACTCGTCCTCCTGGGCGGGCAGTACGACGACATCCAGCTCGAGGTCGGAGAGGTCCGCACCCGGCAGCTCGAACCCCGAGGGGTTGTCGGCGTCTTCCGCGTCGACCGATCCGGACAGCTTGTCGGGGACGCGCTCTTTGAGCGCCTCGATCGATTCGCTGTCATCTTCGGTCTTGCGGGGGGCGTCGTAATCCGTGGCCATGCGTAAACGTCTCAACTTCCGGGGAATAGCTTGCGTGCACTGACCCTGTCGGGGCGGCGATAGTTTGCACGACCTGAACTCATTTGGCAAATGCACTGTCGGTTCCGGGTCCTGCGTGCCGTGAAACTCGCGGCGCGCGAGAGATATTCCCGTCGTATGGCAACCGCTGTGTAACCATGGGCGCACACCGCTGGATCGGAGGGGCTTTTCGCATGGAACAGCTCAAAGTGATCGGAACCGAGGACGAGGTGCTCGTCCTGGTGACCGAGTCGGGTGAGCGGTTTTCGCTCCCCGTCGATGACGTATTGCGCGTCGAGCTGCGCAAAGCGCGCAGGGAACGCGACGGCGATCCGCAGACCGTGCGGCCCAGCCCGCGCGAGATCCAATCGCACATCCGCGCGGGCATGTCCGCCGACGAGGTCGCCGCTCTGCTCGGCGCGCGCGTCGAGGACATCGCACGCTTCGAGGGACCGGTGCTCGCCGAACGCGAGCACGTCGTCGGACAGGCCCTGGCCGTTCCCGTTCTCCTCGGCGCCGAACTCGATCCGGATATCCACCCCACATTCGGCAGCGCAGTCCGCGCCAAGCTGGCCGAGGCCGGCGCGTCGGGTGAGCGCTGGACCAGCTGGAAGGGCCCCGGCGGCTGGATCGTCAAGCTGGAGTTCACCGCGAACGAGGTCGACCACGACGCGCGTTGGGGTTTCGACCCCCGGCGCAGCACGCTGTCGCCGCTGAACGCGGACGCGATTCAACTCTCCCGGCAGGGCTCCCTGCCTGAGGGGCTGATCCCCCGGCTCCGCGCGCTCGACGCGTCACCGGCCAAGGACGACACGCGCTTCGACAGCGGCGCCTTCGGTCCGCGGCGGATGCCCGAGGCGGACATGGAATCCCCCGATCTGCGTGAGCCGGTGGCGCCGGCCGTGCAGGAGGCCGCCATGAAACGCGCGACCGCGATGCCGGTCACGTCCTCGGAGACGGCAGATCTGCTCGAAGCGCTCCGCCGACGCCGGGGCCAGCGGGAGCCGCTGCCGGGCACGGAGGAGCTGCCCTCCGCCCGCCCGCATGCGCCCGTGGCGCTTTTCGACGCACTCGAGCCCGGGTATGACGAGACCCCGCGCGCCGACGCGGAGCAGACGCGCGAGCATGACGACGAGCAGCAATCGGCCGTGGCCGAGGCCGCGGGTCGGCGCAAGGGCCGGCCGTCGATGCCGTCGTGGGACGAGATCGTGTTCGGGGCACGCAGCGACGACTGAACCGTCGGTCAGGCGAACGCGCCGAGTCGGATGAGCGGCACGGTCCGCTCCTCGTCGGTGAGCGATCCGTGCTGCCCGACCATCCGCTGGGCGCCCTTGTCCTCGAGCCGGTCGTCGTAGTAGGCGATCCCGGCACGCGCCGCCACCAGCACGTCGCCGATCCGCGGCAGCACGTCGGTGGACACCGGACCGAACAGACCCGCGTCGACCGCTTGGCTGCGCGAGAGCACCCACGAGCGGTCCGATTCGGATTCCGTCCACCTTCCGAGCAGGTCCTCAGACATACCGGGCTCGGCGTACAGGTGCAGCATCCGGGGTTCCCCGCCGATGTGACGGACTCCGTCGAGCAGATCGTCGTCGTCGGTCAGGAGCACGTGCCGATGTCGGGGGACGTCGACCATGCCGTGGTCGGCCGTGATGACCGCACCGGTACCGGGAGCGAGCGCGTCGGACAGGATGCGGGACGCGGCATCCACCCGCTCCAGCGCTGCCACCCACTCGTCGGATTGCCACCCGCGCTTGTGACCGATCGCGTCCAGATCCGGCGCGTAGACGTAGACGAACGCCCCGGGGTTGCGCGCTGCCAGGTCGGCGGCGGTCCGGGTGCGCTCGGCGAGGTCTTCCACAGCGACGAACTGGGCACCGCGCATGATCGCCGTGGTGAACCCGGTGCCGGCGTACTCCCCCTTGGAGACGATGAACGACGGCCGGCCACCGGCGGCGTGCCGCTCGGTGAGCGGCTCCGCGCGCTGCCACGCGATATCCAGACCGTCCGTGTCCCAGCCGCGCAGCTGATTGAGGACGTGGTCGCTGTCCGGGTCGAGCACCCGATACCCGACGATCCCGTGCTCGCCCGGTCGGACTCCGGTCAGCAGGCTGGTCAGCGCGGAGGCGGTGGTGGACGGGAAGACGGTGCGCGCGACATCCTTCTTCGACGCGGCCGAGGACAGGAACCGGGCATGGCCGGCGCGCGCGCCGAGGTTGGCGGCGCCCAGTCCGTCGATGACGAAAACGATGACGCTGCGGGCCGGGGCGAACCAGTCCGACGTGCCATCCAGCGCGGCGATCATCTGCGGCGCGACACCGGTGAGGCTGCGGGCTCGTCGCGGCTCCGCGGGTAGGCTGAGTGACATCGGGGCCAGTCTCGCACACCGGCGGGAGCCCCTCTCCGACCGCCGTCTCCCGAGGCCACATCGTCATGCCCGCATCGCCCACAGGATCCTCGCCCGCCGAGGAGCGCATCGAAGACGTCGACGTCTCCGCCGAGATGCAGGGCTCGTTCCTCGAATACGCCTACTCGGTCATCTACTCGCGCGCGCTGCCGGACGCACGCGACGGGCTGAAGCCGGTGCAGCGTCGCATCCTGTACCAGATGGCCGAGATGGGTCTGCGACCGGACCGCGGCCACGTCAAGAGCGCCCGGGTCGTGGGCGAGGTGATGGGAAAGCTGCACCCGCACGGCGACGCTCCCATCTACGACGCTCTCGTCCGGCTCGCGCAGTCCTTCTCGCTGCGGGTCCCGCTGGTGGACGGCCACGGCAATTTCGGCTCGCTGGATGACGGTCCGGCCGCGCCGCGCTACACCGAGGCGCGACTGGCCCCGGCGGCGCTCGCACTCACCGAGGGCCTGGATGAGGACGTCGTCGATTTCATCCCCAACTACGACGGCCAGTTCCAGCAGCCCGAGGTGCTGGCCGCGGCCTATCCGAATCTTCTGGTCAACGGCGCGACCGGCATCGCGGTAGGCATGGCGACCAACATGGCGCCGCACAACCTCGTCGAAGTCATCGGCGCCGCCATCCACCTCCTGGAGAATCCGGACGCCACGGTCGAGGACCTGATGGAGTTCGTTCCGGGGCCGGATCTGCCCTCGGGCGCGGTCGTCGTGGGTCTAGACGGCATCAAGGACGCGTACACGACCGGGCGCGGCAGCTTCCGCACCCGCGCGAAGGTCGCGATCGAACCGCTCGGGCCGCGTCGTACCGGGCTGGTCGTCACGGAGCTGCCGTATCTGGTCGGCCCGGAGCGGATCATCGAGAAGATCAAGGATGCCGTCCAGGCCAAGAAGCTGCAGGGCATCGCCGATGTCACCGACCTCACCGACCGCCACCACGGGCTCCGCCTCGTCATCGCGATCAAGACCGGTTTCGATCCGCAGGCCGTGCTGGAGCACCTGTATCGGCTGACCCCCCTCGAGGACTCGTTCAGCATCAACAACGTCGCGCTGGTCGGCGGGCAGCCGCGGACCCTGGGTCTGCGCGAACTGCTCCGCGTGTACCTCGATCACCGTCTGCAGGTCGTGACGCGCCGGAGCCGGTACCGGCTGGCCCGCAAGCAGGAGCGACTGCACCTGGTCGAAGGCCTCCTCATCGCGATCGTCGACATCGACGAGGTCATCCAGGTCATCCGCGCCTCGGACGACGGCGAGCAGGCACGGACGCGACTGCAGGAGGTTTTCGACCTCTCGCTCGCACAGGCCGAGTACATCCTCGAGCTGCGTCTGCGTCGGCTCACGAAGTTCTCCCGCCTCGAGCTGGAGACCGAGCGCGACTCCCTCAAGGCGGAGATCGCCGAACTCGAGCGGCTCCTGGGCAGCGACGTGCTGCTGCGCGGGCAGGTCGCCAAGGAGCTCGGCATCGCCGCCGACACGTACGGCACGCCGCGCCGGACGCTTCTGCTGAACGGCGGACCCGTCCAGCCGCGGTCGCGCAGCGCCGCCGCCGTCGCGGACCTGCAGATCTCGGACGCGCCGTGCCGCGTCTTCCTCTCCGCGACCGGGCGGATGGTGCGCGCCGAGATGACGGCGGATGTCCCCAACGGCGGGATCGTGCCGCCCGCGCGCCGTTCCAAGCACGATGCCGTCCGCTCCCACGTGGACACCACCAGCCGCGGCGACATCGGCGCCGTGACCACTGCGGGACGCCTCATCCGCTTCTCGCCGGTGGATCTGCCTTCGGTGCCCGGCAATTCCGTGCAGCTGTCCGCGGGCACGCGGGCAGACCACTATCTCTCCCTCGGCAAGGACGAACACGTCGTCGCGCTGGTTCCACTCGTGGAGTCCCCGACGATCGCGTTGGGCACTGCGCAGGGCATCGTCAAGCGCGTCGCTGCGAGTGAGATCGGCCCCAAGCAGGACGCCGAGATCATCGCGCTCAAGCCCGGCGATCGCGTCGTGGGTGCGGCATCCGCCCCCGACGACAGCGAGCTCGTCTTCATCACCTCCGATGCGCAGCTGCTGCGCTTCGAGGCCGCCTCGGTGCGGCCGCAAGGCCGGTCGGCGGGCGGCATGGCCGGTGTCCGGGTGGCGCCCGGTGAGAGGGTCATCGGCTTCAACGTCGTGGACGCCGATGCGACGGATGTGCTCGTGGTGACGCTTGCGGGCAGCACGCAGGCCCTGGCCGGTGCGGATGCCGTCACCGGGAAGGTCTCGGACTTCGCAGAGTTCCCCGCCAAAGGGCGTGCGACCGGCGGTGTGCGCGCGCAGCGCTTCCTGAAGGGCGAGGACACCTTGACCCTCGGCTGGGTCGGCACAGAGCCGCGTGCCGTCGGCGCGGACGGTGCCACGCGCTCCCTCCCGGAGCCCGGCGCGAAACGGGATGCCTCGGGCCAGCCGCTCGAGGGCGTCATCGCCGCGGTCGGCACCGCCGTCCGCTGACCGCGCGCGGTACCGCCTACCGTGGCGGCGGCCGTCACGTGGCATCGGCGGTGATCCGACTGTGCGGGTGAACTCGGCTCCCCTGTCACCAAGCGCGATGTGAGCCGCAGATTGCGACAGGCGAGCGGACGAGGACGATCGAGTGGCGAACGCCGCGACGCCGGGCCAGGGCTCCCCTGTCACCAAGCGCGGGCGGGGCCGCAGAGTGCGACAGGCGAGCGGACGAGGACGATCGAGTCGCGAACGCCGCGACGCCGGGCCAGGGCTCCCCTGTCGCGAACTGCGGGCTGAGCCGCAGATTGCGACAGGCGAGCGGACGAGGACGGCCGAGTCGCGAACGCCGCGACGCCGGCCGGGGCTCCCCTGTCACCAAGTGCGGGCTGGGCCGCAGAGTGCGACAGGCGAGCAGAATGAGGCGCCGAGACGCGAGCAACCGCACACCCAAGACGCGAATACATCCGCGCGAGCGCGGGCTCAGGCGTCGATGCGCTCGCGGCCGAGGCGGTCGCTGGAGTCAATGATGAACTCCTTGCGCGGAGCGACGTCGTTGCCCATGAGCAGTTCGAAGACGGATGCCGCCGCTTCGGCATCCGTCATCCGCACGCGCCGCAGGGCGCGTCCGGCGCGGTCCATCGTCGTGGTCGCCAGCTGATCGGCATCCATCTCGCCGAGGCCCTTATAGCGCTGGATGGGCTCCTGCCAGCGCTTGCCCGCCTTGGTGAGCTTGGCCAGCAGGGCGTGCAGCTCCTGCTCGCTGTAGGTGTAGATCGTGTCGTTCGGCTTCGTGCCGGGGTTCGTGACGATCACGCGGTGCAGCGGCGGCACGGCCGCGTACACGCGGCCGTCGTCGATCAGCGGCCGCATGTACCGGAAGAACAGCGTCAGCAGCAGGGTGCGGATGTGCGCGCCGTCGACGTCGGCATCGCTCATCAGGATGATCTTGCCGTAGCGGGCGGCGTCCAGGTCGAACGAGCGTCCCGAGCCGGCGCCGATCACCTGGATGATCGCGGCGCACTCGGCGTTGGAGAGCATGTCGCTGACCGAGGCCTTCTGCACGTTCAGGATCTTCCCGCGGATGGGAAGCAGCGCCTGATACTCGCTGTTGCGGGCGAGCTTGGCCGTGCCCAGCGCGGAGTCGCCCTCGACGATGAACAGCTCCGAGGAGGCGACGTCGTTGGTGCGGCAGTCGGCCAGCTTCGTCGGCAGCGACGAGGACTCCAGCGCGTTCTTGCGGCGCTGCGTCTCCTTGTGCGTGCGGGCGGAGATGCGCGCCTTCATCTCGGAGACGATCTTGTCCAGCAGCTGCGCGGCCTGGGACTTGTCGTCGCGCTTGGTCGAGGCGAACTTCGCGGCCAGCTCCGACGCCACGACGTTCGCAACGATCTGGCGGACGGCGGGTGTACCGAGGATCTCCTTCGTCTGGCCCTCGAACTGCGGCTCCGGCAGACGCACGGTCAGCACGGCGGTCAGACCCGCGAGGATGTCATCCTTGTCGATCTTGTCGTTGCCCACCTTGAGCCGGCGCGCGTTCTGCTCGATCTGCGAGCGGAGCACCTTCATCAGGCCCAGCTCGAACCCGGCCTGGTGCGTACCGCCCTTCGGCGTGGCGATGATGTTGACGAAGGACCGCTGCACCGTCTCGTAGCCGATTCCCCAGCGCAGCGCGATGTCCACGACGCACTCCCGGGCCAGCTCGGTGGGAACCATCGCGCCGGTGGGCTGCAGGACCGGGACGGTCTCGGTGAACGTGCCGGTGCCGGTCAGACGCCACGTGTCGGTGATGGGCGCATCGGGCGCGAGGAACTCCGCGAACTCCGAGATCCCGCCGTCGAAGCGGTAGGAGTTCTCGACCGGCTCGTCCCCGCGCTCGTCGCGGATGACGATCTCGAGACCGGGGATCAAGAACGCCGTCTGCCGCGCGCGCTGCTCCAGTTCGTCGAGGTGGAACGCGGCATCCTTCGTGAAGATTTGCGGATCCGCCCAGTAACGGATCCGGCTGCCGGTGACGCCCTTGGCCACCTTGCCGACCACGCGCAGCTCGCTGCGGTCCTCGAACGGGGTGAACGCCGATTCCGGGCTGCCGTTGGCGAAGACACCCGGTTCGCCGCGATGGAACGACATCGCCCAGGTCTTGCCGCCCCGGTCCACCTCGACGTCCAGTCGCGCGGAGAGCGCATTCACGACGGAGGCACCGACACCGTGCAGGCCGCCGGATGCCGCGTACGAGCCGCCGCCGAACTTGCCGCCGGCATGCAGCTTCGTGAACACCACCTCGACCCCGGACAGGCCGGTGCGCGGTTCGATATCCACCGGGATGCCCCGTGCCCGGTCGCGGACCTCGACGCTGCCGTCACTGTGCAGGATCACGTCGATGCGACTGCCGTGCCCGCCCAGCGCCTCATCGACAGAGTTGTCGATGATCTCCCAGAGGCAGTGCATGACACCGCGGGAGTCGGTCGAGCCGATGTACATGCCCGGGCGCTTGCGGACCGCTTCGAGTCCTTCCAGCACCTGCAGATGGTGGGCGGAATACTCGGAGGTCACAATCGTCAAGCGTATCCGCGGTGGTCGGGAGCCCTATGCACAGACACGGGGAACGGGCCGCGCGTACGCGCTGAGCGAAATGTGATGGCTTCCGGGCATTCCCCCATGGATCGCGTGGTTGTATGTGAGGACCCGCAAGGGATCGAGACGAGCGACGCTTACGAGGAGGACCCGAGATGAACACGCTTTCGACACCGACCGAGCCCGCCGTCCTCGAGTACCGCCTGACCGCGCTGGACCGGTGCGACTCGTGTGGAGCACAGGCCTACATCGCCGCCGAGGTCAAGGGCAGCGAGCTGCTGTTCTGCGCCCACCACGGTCGCAAGTACGAAGAGAAGCTGCGGTCGATGGCCACCAGCTGGCACGACGAGACGGCTCGACTGCTCGAGTCCGTCTGAGTCCTACCGGCCCGGATACGCCCGCCGCACCAGCGGCGACACGCGCACCAGGAGCTCCTCGCCGACTGTGCCGATCGTCTCGGCCAGATCGGTCGCCGACGTCCCGTCCGGACCGAAGACGGCAACCCGCTGCCCCACCGCAGCCCCGCGCCAGGGCGCGACCATCGTGTGGGTCGCGCCGACGTGCTGAACCTCGCGACGGTCTCCGCCCACCTCGAGGTGGGCATGCTGGGCAAGCGTCGAGGGAAGTCCGTGCAGCGAGCCCACGCCGAGCGTGACGGCGTAGTCCGCGACGTGCGTGACCGTCGCGACGAGCGAGGCGACCGGACGGATGCCGAGCTCGTCCTGGCCGGGTCCGCCGGCGGGACGGATGCCGTAGCAGAACGCCCCGACCCGGGCGAGGTCGTAGCGGAACTCCGGCCGGGCGAACGAGGCGGCGCTGGCGGAGAGGTGGCGCACGTCCAGCGCGAATCCCGCCGCCTCCGCCGCCGTGACCGCGTCCTCGAACAGGGCACGCGCGGTGTCGTCCTCCGCGTCGCTCGCTTCGGCGATGTGACTCCAGACACCGACGACGCGCAGCAGGCCTTCGGTCGCGAGGGCCTGCGCCCGGCCGAGGATCGCGTCCCACTCCTCCGGACGGATGCCGTTGCGGTGCAGGCCGGTGTCGATCTTCAAGTGCACCCGGGCAGGCGCGCCGGCCGTGCGTGCCGCGGCCGCGATGTCTTCCAGGAAGCCGGCGTCGCCGACCCCGAGGTCGATGTCCGCGGCCAGGGCCGCAGCGATCTCGTCCGCCCCGACGGTGAGCCACGAGAAGACGCGGGCCTTCGGGCCGACCGCGGCGCGCGTCCGAAGCGCCTCGCGCACGTCGAACGCGCCGAACCAGACGACGCCCTCGGCCGCAGCTCTGGTCACCACCGCCGTCAGGCCGTGTCCGTAGGCGTCATCCTTGACGATGAGCATGAGCTGCGCCGGGGCGACCCGCGCTCGGACGACCGCGATGTTGGCGGCCAGCGCGTCCAGGTCGACCTGCAGTTCTGGCGCGGTCACGGCGTGTACTCCCGTCCGGCGCGCAGGCCGACAGCGGTGACGAGTTCGGCCGCGCTCAGCCCGGTCGCCGCCGTCCACTCCGTCAGAGCCGGCGCGCCGTCGGCGGGGTCGCCGAAGAACAGGACCTCATCGCCCCGGCGAACCCGCGCCGACCCGACATCCACCACGCAGACATCCATCGCCACCCGACCGACGATCGGATGCCGCTCTCCGGCGATCACAACCGAGGCGGCATTGCCGAGGGCGCGCACGATCCCCTGCGCGTAGCCGCCGGTGACCAGCGCGACCGTGGTGTCCGCGATCGCACGATGGGTGAAGCCGTAGGAGACACCCTCGCCCGCGCGGAGGCGCTTCAGGCTCAGCACCCACCCGCTCAGGCTCAGCACCGGTGTGAAGCCGGGAGTCAGCCCGTACACCGCCTCCGGAGCGGTGGCCACGCCGCTGTCAAGCCGGCGCGCAGCGTCGATGAGGCCGTCCAGGTCCGGCGCGGCGACGTCGTCGACCAGAAGAGCGGCGGCGCCCGCTCGCAGTGCGATCGGCGCGACCACGTCCACGCCGTGGCCCCACGCATCCGCCCGCACGTCGATGACGCCGCCACGCCCACTGGCCAAGATCGCGCGCAGATTCCGCTCCACCGCGCCGCGGGATATCCGCGCCACCGGGGCGGTGCGCGCACCCGCGTCCGCGTCGGACGACGCGCGTCCAGGGATGCCGAAGGTCACGCCATCTAGACTATCCGGGGTCCTGTCCCCCACCCCGGAGCACGCATGCCCTCTCCAGGCCTCGGCCTCGCGCCCCGCCTTCGCTATCTCGCCGGCCGCGCACGCCGCATCGACGTCGGCTCCGTTCTGGACCGTGCGAAGGAGGCCTCCGCCCAGCACGGCAAATGGACCCCCGCGATCGTCGTCGACATGCTCTGGCAGGCTGGCCTGCGCAACGTGGGGTTCCAGGACTACATCGACTACGACTTCGCCGACCTCAGCCGCGCGGAGCGCGCGACATACATGACGCACCCGGTGTCCAACCAGCTCTCGCAGAAGTACGACGATCCGGCGTTCCGGCACATCTTCCAGGACAAGATCGAATTCGACCGTGTCTTCAGCGAGTACCTGCATCGGGAGTGGATGGTCGTCGAGGAGGATAACTCCGAACGGGTCCGCGCGTTCACGGAGCGTCTGGGCACCATCGTGACGAAGGAGCCGGTCGGACAGGCCGGGACCGGTGTGCACCGCTACCACGCCGCCGAGATCGAGGACTGGGCGGCTTTCCACCGTGGCCTGCTCGCGCGCGGCGAGCTGCTGGTCGAAGAGGTGATCCAGCAGCATGCCGCCCTGGCCGCGGTGTGTCCTGGGACGGTCAACACGACCCGCATCACCGCGTTCTTCGACGGCGAGAAGACGCACATCCTGGCGATGGCGCAGAAGTTCGGGCGCGGTGCCGTGAGTGATCAGATGACCTTCGGCGGCTTCTACACGATGCTCGACGACGACGGCCGCGCGGTCGGGCCGGGATACGACTCCCATGGACACGTCTACGCCGCCCACCCCGACTCCGGGTTCATCATCGATCAGTTCCAGCTGCCCATGATGGAACAGGTGCGCGCGTTCATCGACCGCGTGGCCCGCGTGGTGCCTCAGGTGCAGTACGTCGGCTGGGACGTCGTGGTCACACCCGAAGGACCCGTGCTCGTGGAGGGCAACTGGGGCGCCGGTGTCTACGAGAACAAGCCCAGTGTCACCGGCATCCGCACCGGCCACAAGCCGCGGTATCGCGCCGCGATCGGCTTCTAGGCGGCGCGGACCACACCCAGCGGCGTGGACTGGTGGCCCTGACCGAGCGGGTTGTCCTTCAGGATCTCGACCAGGCGCCGTTCGCCGGCCCTGTCCAGCGTGGAGCCGAGGATGTTGCCGCCGAGGTCGTTGATGTCCACGACCGCGACCTCGGGGACGCCGCCGAGGAGATCCTTCAGATGCTGGGCGACCGCGCGCGGACGCTCGGGACCCAGCACGACCGCCCTGTTGTACGGGGGGATGGTGCCGCTGGTGGGACCGTCGATCGCGCGGGCCTTGTCCCCGGCGATGCGGTAGAAGTCGCCCTTGCGCCCGAGCGCCTTGGTGATGGCAGAGACGGCCGCGGCGAACAGAATGCGCGGGGTTCCGCACTCGCGGAGGGCCATCTCCATCGTCTCGGGCATGCCGAGACCGATGCCGTAGGGCGTGCGCGTGACGTACTTCGACAGGAACAGCGCCAGACGCCGCGGCTGGATGTCCTCGAGCGGGTAGGAGCGTCCCTGCGTGATGGCCACGATCTTCTCCGTCACGAAGAACAGATCACCGGGCTGCACGATGTCGGCCGCGTACTCGCGGATGAAGGCGTCCAAGTCGTCTCCCGGCATGACCACGCGCGTCCGGATGGGGATGCGCGCGTAGGAGGTGCCGTCGATCTCGACGCTGAGCGCCTTTCCCGCGTTGGCCTCTGCCATCACTCGAGGTAGTCCCGCAGGGACTGAGAACGAGACGGGTGCCGCAGCTTGGCCATCGTCTTGGACTCGATCTGGCGGATCCGCTCGCGGGTCACCCCGAACGTGTCGCCGATCTGATCGAGGGTCTTGGGCTGACCATCGCCGAGCCCGAAGCGCATGCGGATCACGCCCGCCTCGCGCTCGCTCAAGGAATCCAGCAGCGACTCGAGCTGGCGCTGCAGCATCGTGAAGCCGACGGCGTCCGCCGGAACGACCGCTTCGGTGTCCTCGATCAGGTCGCCGAATTCGCTGTCGCCGTCCTCGCCGAGGGGGGTGTGCAGCGAGATCGGCTCGCGACCGTACTTCTGCACCTCGATGACCTTTTCGGGGGTCATGTCCAGTTCGCGGCTGAGCTCCTCGGGAGTGGGCTCGCGGCCCAGATCCTGCAGCATCTGGCGCTGCACACGGGCGAGCTTGTTGATGACCTCGACCATGTGCACGGGGATGCGGATCGTGCGGGCCTGGTCGGCCATGGCGCGCGTGATCGCCTGGCGGATCCACCACGTGGCATACGTGGAGAATTTGAAGCCCTTGGTGTAGTCGAACTTCTCCACCGCGCGGATCAGACCGAGGTTGCCCTCCTGGATCAGGTCCAGGAACTGCATGCCGCGGCCGGTGTAGCGCTTGGCGAGCGACACGACCAGGCGGAGGTTCGCGCCGAGCAGGTGCGACTTCGCACGCTGACCGTCGCGAGCGACCCACTGCAGGTCGAGTCCGACCTGATTGGACTTCTCGGCGGCCGTCATGTGCGACAGCTTCTCTTCGGCGAACAGACCCGCCTCGATCCGCATCGCGAGCTCGACCTCTTCGGCCGCGTTCAGCAGCGGGACCTTGCCGATCTGCTTCAGGTAGTCCTTGACCGGGTCGGCCGTGGCTCCCGTGATCATCGTCGAGTAGACGGGCACATCCTCGTCGTCCGACGAGGAGATGACGATCGCGCCGGTGGGCAGCGGCTCGGTGAAAGCCGGCTTCGTGGTCTCTTCGTCCTCGTCGTCCTCTTCCGCCTCCGCCGTCTCGGCTTCGGGCTCAGCGGCGGCTTTGGCCTTGGCCTTGCCACGCGGCGCGGCGCGAGGCTTCTCGTCCTCGTCCACGACGTCATCGAGCGCGACGACGTCGTCTTCGATGTCGACCACGTCGTCGATCTCGACGTCATCGACGAGCTCATCGACGGGCTCGTCGTCGGTCGCCTTGGCGGCGCGGGACTTCGCTGCGGTCTTGGTCGCTGCGGTCTTGGTAGCGGCCTTCGCCGGAGCCTTGGCGGCACCGGTCTTCGTGGCGGCCGTCTTGGCTGCCGCGGTCTTGGCGGCGACCGGCTTGGCCGCGGCCTTCGTGGTCGTCGTGGTGGACTCGTCCGCGGGAGCGACCGCCGCGGGGTCCTTCGCGCTGCTTGCGCGCGTTGTGGTCTTCGTGCCTGAGGTCACGGTTCGCCTTTCACCAGCGGGAACGTGTGTCGTCGGTCCCCCGGTAGATTTCGGACACTAGTAAGACCCTTGTCAAGTCCCAACTCTGCAGAGATTGCCTCACGGAGCTGGTTGACAACGGGCCAGGTCATCTATTGTCGCACATCCCTCGAACACATCCGACGATGCGACCGACACTGCGGATACAACGCGCTGGGCGCCGTGCGCATTCCGCGCGGCTCAGGCTCCGCGCTTCTCGTCGTCACCGGAAGGCCGGGTCGCGAGGAACCTCTCCAGCTCTGCCGCCAATTCGTCGGCGCTGGGCAGATCGCCGGTGTGGATCATCGGCGATGCGAGCGTCGAGCCGGCCATGTACGAGTCGTAGCGCTCCTCGAGTCCCTGCACCATGCGCGAGAGCTCATCGCTGCCGGCGACCTGCTCGTCCACCTTGGTCAGGTAGTCCCGGTTCTCTTCACGCAGGTCGTCGCCGGCGAAGACGAGCCCCGTCGCGACGGTGAGGCTGTCCAGTCCAGCGAGGGCGGCCGCCGGGTACTCGGTGTCGCCGAGATAGTGGGGCACCAGCAGCACGAAGCCGGCGACCAGGGCGCCCGCCTCCGCGAATCGGTACTCGAGGAGATGCCCCGCCGTGGCCGGCACCTGGGTGTGCGGCTGCCAGACCGAATGCGCTTCGGTGAGCTCGCTGCGGGTTCCGCTGACGGTGGTCCCGATCGGCCGGGTGTGCGGGACGGGCATGGGGATCGCGTGCACCCATGTCACGGATTTCACGTCGTACGCCGCGGCGAAGTCGAGCACGGCGTCGGTGAACGAGTCCCACGCGAAGTCGGGTTCGTAGCCGGCGAGGGTCAGGAAGGGCTGACCGAGCGAGTCGTGTGCGAACGAGAGCTCCAGCCGCGGCGGCCGGTAATCGGTGAGGTGGTCCTGGTCGAAGGAGATCAGCGGGCGTCGCGCACGGTAGTCCAGGAGCACGTCATTGGAGAAGACGGCCAACGGCGTGGGCTCCAGGTCGTCGCGGAAGTAATCGACCATGCGGCTGACCGCGCTGCCGGCGTCGGTGAAACCCGTGAGCGCGATCACGAGCGGCAGCCCTCGTGGAATCGGCGGAGCGGATGCCACGCGCTCGTAGAGCGGAGCGGATTGAGCCATGCACCCATGCTACGAGCCACGCCCCGTCGCGCGGGCCACGCGCATCCCGCTCAGAGCGAACAGAGCGACGGAGGCCGAACCTAGGATGGAGTCCATGTCGTTCCCTGACCTCGAATTCAGCACCGATCCGATCCGAGAGTCCCCGGCGGACGCCATCCTGCTGGCGCTTCCTGCCCTGGACTCCGACGCAGGCCCACAGCTGGAGGACTGGCCCGGGCTCGCAGCGGCACTGGCCGCGGTCGGCTTCACCGGCGCGGCATCCTCCTACCAGCGCGTCTACGCGCCGGAGAGCACAGCACTTCCGCTTTCCGTGGTCGGGATCGGCGCGAAGCCGGACGCGGCGGCGGTCCGGGACGCCGTGGGCACCGGCATCCGCACCCTCACCGGCTTCGACACGGTCAGCGTCGCCGTCCTCGCCGACGGTGCGGACCTCTGGCGCGCAGCGGCCGAGGGCGCCTCGCTCGGCGGCTACCGGTTCGAGGGCTACAAGTCCGAGGCGCCCAAACCGCGCGCGGCACGCGTCGTGATACACGGTGCGACAGCCGCGGCAGATGGCGAACTGGCTGCGATCGCGGCGGCCGCCGATGCGGTGGCGCTGGTGAAGGACCTCGTCTCCATCCCGGCCGAATGGCTCGGACCCGCCGACTTCGCCGAACGCGCGACCGCGGCAGTGGCGGATCTGCCGGTCAGCGTGGAGGTTCTCGACGAGACGGCGCTGCGCGACGGCGGCTACGGCGGCATTCTGGGTGTCGGACAGGGATCGGACCGCCCGCCGCGTCTGGTGCGGCTGGACTACGCGCCGGCCGGCGCGTCGCGGCATGTCGCTCTCGTCGGCAAGGGCATCACGTTCGACACCGGCGGGCTGTCGCTGAAGCCGGCGGCGTCCATGGTGGGTATGAAATACGACATGTGCGGCGCCGCCACGGCTTTGGGCGTCCTGCGGGCCGTGGCCACTCTGGGGCTGCCGGTACACGTCACCGCATGGCTGTGCATCGCGGACAACATGCCCTCCGGCCGGGCCACCCGCCCGGGCGATGTTCTGCGGATGCTGGACGGCACAACCGTCGAGGTGCTCAACACCGACGCGGAGGGCCGTCTCGTCCTCGCCGACGGGCTCGCCGCCGCCAGCCGCGAGCACCCCGACGTCATCGTCGACGTCGCCACCCTCACCGGTGCGATCACGACCGCCCTCGGCACCCGGCACACCGGCGTGATGGGCGAGGATGCCGCTGTCGCGGCCTACCTCTCGGCAGCCGAGCAGGCCGGCGAGCTGGCTTGGCAGCTGCCGCTCCCGGCGCACATGGTCGATGAGCTGGACTCCCCCATCGCGGATCTGCAGAACGCCAAGATCGGAGACCCAGCGGGCGGATCGCTGTTCGCCGGACTGTTCCTGAGACATTTCGTCGGCCGCGTCTCGGACGACGCGGATGCCGCGCGCATCCCCTGGGTGCATCTGGACATCGCCGGTGTCGGGATGAACAAGGGCAGCGGTTACGGCTTCACCGACAAGGGACCGACCGGAGCGACCGTGCGCTCGCTGATCCGCTTCATCGCCGGTGAGGAGGCGCGATGACCGAGCACCGCTTCGACATCGTCGTCCTCGGTGGCGGCAGCGGCGGCTACGCGGCTGCGCTGCGTGCCGCCGAGCTGGGCAAGTCGGTCGCGCTCGTCGAGAAGGACAAAGTGGGCGGCACCTGCCTGCATCGCGGCTGCATCCCGACGAAGGCTCTGCTTCACGCGGCTGAGGTCGCCGACGTGACCCGCGATGCCTGGAGCATGGGCATCCGCGCCACTTTGGAGGGCATCGACGCCGACGGAGTGCGGGCCTACCGGGAAGGGATCGTCGCGAAGAAGTACAAGGGGCTGCAGGGTCTGGTCACGGCGCGCGGCATCACCGTCGTGGCCGGTGAGGGGCACCTCGAGCCCGGACCCGCCGTCCGGGTCGGAGACGACCTCTACCGCGGCACCGATGTGGTGCTCGCCACCGGGTCCTACAGCCGCACGCTGCCCGGCCTGCAGATCGGCGGCCGGATCCTCGCGAGTGAGCAGGCGCTGGAGCTGCGCGAGATCCCCGAGCGCGTCATCATCCTCGGTGGTGGCGTCATCGGCGTCGAATTCGCCAGCGTCTGGCGCTCGTTCGGTGCCGAGGTGACGATCGTCGAGGCGCTGGATCACCTCGTCCCGAACGAGGACGTCGCAATGAGCAAGGCGCTGGAGCGCGCCTTCCGCAAGCGCGGCATCGCCTCCTCGCTGGGCGTGCGCTTCGCCGGCGCGATGCAGACCGAGGATGCCGTGACCGTGACGCTCGAGGACGGCACGTCCTTCGACGCGGACTATCTGCTCGTCGCCGTCGGCCGCGGGCCGGTGACGGCCGGGCTCGGCTACGAGGAAAGCGGCGTCGTGCTCGATCGCGGCTACGTCACGACCGATGAGCGACTCCGCACCGGCGCCGAGCACGTGTGGGCCGTCGGCGACATCGTCCCCGGGCTGCAACTGGCCCATCGCGGATTCCAGCAGGGCATCTTCGTGGCCGAAGAGATCGCGGGGCTGCACCCGGTCCTGGTTCCGGACACACAGATCCCCAAGGTCACCTACAGCCACCCCGAAGTCGCCTCGGTCGGCCTCACCGAGGCTCAGGCCGTGGCCGCCGACGGCGCGGAGGGGATCGTCTCCTACGAGTACAACCTGGCCGGCAACGGCAAGAGCGAGATCCTCGGCACGGCCGGGCTGGTCAAGGTGGTCCGGCGCAAGGACGGGCCCGTGATCGGCGTCCACCTGGTGGGCGACCGGGTCGGCGAGCTCATCACCGAGGGGCAGTTGGCCGTCGGCTGGGAGGCGCACCCCGAAGACATCGCGCCGTTCATCCACGCGCATCCGACCCAGAGCGAGGCCCTCGGCGAGGCGTTCCTCGCCCTGGCCGGCAAGCCCCTGCACGCGCTCTGACCGCTCGCGGCGCGAGCACACCACCGCATCACTAAGCTAGGAACGACATCGGCATTCTGAAGGAGTCCTGCACATGAGCACTTCCGTCGTCCTCCCCGCGCTCGGCGAGAGCGTCACCGAGGGAACGGTCACCCGCTGGCTCAAGAACGTCGGCGACACCGTCGAGGCGGACGAGGGACTGCTGGAGATCTCGACCGACAAGGTCGACACCGAGATCCCCTCCCCGGTCAGCGGTGTGATCGAAGAGATCCTGGTGCAGGAGGACGAGACCGTCGAGGTCGGCGCCATCCTGGCCAAGATCGGCGAGCCCGGGTCCGCGCCCGCACCGGATGCCACCCCGGCGGACGCCGAACAGCCTGCCGAGCCGGCTGCTGCACCCGCGGCCGCTCCGGCCGCCGACGCCCCCGCTCCCGCTGCCGCTGCCGCTGCCGATGCCGAAGCTCCCTCCGCGGCCCCCGCGGCCGCAGCAGCCGCGCCTGCGGCGGGAGGCAAGGACGTGGTACTGCCCGAGCTCGGCGAAAGCGTGACCGAAGGCACCGTGACGCGGTGGCTGAAGAACGTCGGTGACAGTGTCGCGGTGGACGAGGCTCTTCTGGAGATCTCCACCGACAAGGTCGACACCGAGATCCCCTCACCGTACGCCGGAGTCCTCCAGGAGATCCTGGTGCAGGAGGACGAGACGGTGGCCGTCGGTTCGCCGCTCGCTCGCATCGGCGACAGCGCACCCGCGGCCGAAGAGGTCGCGCCCGCGCCGGCTGAGACTCCTGCGCCGGCTGAGGCTCCTGCGCCGGCTGAGGCTCCTGCCCCTGCACAGGCAGCGCCTGCCCCGGCACCGGCACCGGCACCGGCAGCGCCCGCCCCTGCACCGGCAGCGCCTGCCCCGGCGGCGCCCGCAGCCGCACCGACAGCCCCTGCCCCTGAGCCGCCGGCAGCCGCACCGGCGGTATCCGCACCGGCTGCCGCGGACGACTCGGACGTGACGGCTTACGTCACGCCGCTCGTTCGCCGACTGGCCCAGCAGCAGGGCGTCGATCTTTCCACGGTCACCGGCACCGGCGTCGGCGGACGCATCCGCAAGGAAGACGTGCTCAAGGCCGCCGAGACCGCGGCTGCCCCCGCGGCTGCCGCGCCGGCGCCGTCGGCCCCGGCCCCGGCCACCGTCGAGATCTCGCCGCTCCGCGGCACGACTCAGCCGATGTCGCGTCTGCGCAAGGTGCTCGCCGAGCGCGCCGTGGCGTCGATGCAGTCCACCGCGCAGCTGACGACCGTCGTGGAGGTGGACGTCACGAAGCTCGCCTCCCTGCGTGACGCCGTCAAGGCGGACTTCCAGGCCAAGACCGGCGACAAGCTCTCGTTCCTGCCCTTCTTCGCGTTGGCTGCGGCCGAAGCGCTCCAGGCGAACCCCGTCGTCAACGCAACGGTGGACGGCGATCAGATCGTCTACCCGCCGTCCGAGAACCTCTCGATCGCGGTCGACACCGAGCGTGGACTGCTGACACCGGTCCTGCGGGATGCGGCATCCAAGAACATCGCCCAGATCGCGCACGAGATCGCCGACCTGGCCGCCCGCACGCGCAGCAACAAGCTCAAGCCCGACGAGCTCGCCGGCGGAACGTTCACGCTGACGAACACGGGCTCGCGCGGCGCGCTGTTCGACACCCCCGTGGTGTTCCTGCCGCAGTCGGCGATCCTCGGCACCGGCGTGGTCGTCAAGCGTCCCGGCCTGGTCTCCGTCGACGGCAAGGATGCGATCGCCATCCGCTCGTACGTGTACCTCGCGCTCTCGTACGACCACCGCATCATCGACGGAGCCGACGCCGCGCGATTCCTTGCTGCCGTCAAGGCGCGCCTCCAGGACGCCGCCTTCGAAGGTCCGCTCGGCATCTGAGGTCGTCACTGCTGCGCGACGTCATAGACGTCGCGCAGCAGCCAGCCCCCGTCGGAGTGCACCAGCACCACCAGCTGCGGCGGCGTGCCGGTGGCCTCGGCCCGCAGCACCGCCGCGCCGCCGAACTCATCCAGCAGCGTGACCGATCGCTCCCCGGTGGGCAGGTCCACCACGCCCGGCGGGAAGGATGCTCCTGGCGCCTCGAGCACCGTGCCCAGGCAGTCTGGCTCGCCGTTGCACGCGATGCGGGCGGTGAGCAGAGACTCCGCGATCGACGTCAGGTCGTCGCCGCCGCCGTCCACCACCGGCGGCGGCGCCGTCTCCTTGGCGGACGGGACATCCGCGCCCGACGTCGGCTGCGGAGTCGGGCCGGGCGACGGGCCGGGGACGGCCGTGCCGGCTGCCGGATCAGCGGCCGACGGACCGTCCGCTGTTCCCGGCCAGAGCACGCCGGCCACCACAACGGCGCAGGCCAGTCCCCCGGCGACCAGCCACTTCCGGCGGCCGGTCGGACGGCGAGCCCGCAGCGTGCGCCACAGTCCGGTCGTGACGCGCGAGACCAGGTCCGCCCAGTCCGCGTCGACATGCCGCGCCAGCGTGAACGGCCACGCGGAGACG
The DNA here is from genome assembly GCF_024623505.1 of Microbacterium sp. zg.B48. Classification (NCBI taxonomy): domain Bacteria; kingdom Bacillati; phylum Actinomycetota; class Actinomycetes; order Micrococcales; family Microbacteriaceae; genus Microbacterium; species Microbacterium sp. zg.B48. The sequence continues at coordinate 46,636 of NZ_JANJFE010000002.1, read as the reverse complement.
GTGTCGGCGGCTTCCGGCGCCGTGGCGCCCTCCTGCGGGCGTGCCGCGACGCTGCGCGCCCGCCTCGGCCCGAAGCTCGTGGTCGCCAGCGCCGCCGGTGCGGCCACGGCGAAGAGGCGCTCCTCCGCCCGCTCGAGTTCACGACGCAGGCGGCGGGGATCGTCCGCGACGACGACCACGTCGGCGAGGGCATCGGCCACCGCTGGCACGCTGTGCGCCAGGTCGCCGAGCAGGCCTATCGTGGCCTCTGCGGCGGGACTGTCGCCGCTCCCGCACGCGAACACGGGACGCCCCGCATCGGTGAGCCACCACGAGCCGCGTGCGTCGGCCGACTCCGGCAGCTCGGCGAGGCCTCGAAGAAGACTCACGCCGAGCGTCACCGCCTCCGGCGGCGACAGCTCCTCGTCGCCCGGACCACGTCGTGCGAGGAAATCCTCGATGCGCTCCGTGCACACGGGCAGCAGGACGTCATGGCCGTCCGGCCGGCGCAGCACATCCAACGGGGCGAGCACATGACCGTCCGCCCCGGCGCTCCACCCCGGCCAGTCCGCTCCGAGCGTCTCGGCATCCACCGCGACGCCCATCTCCCCGCCCGGGCCGGACACCAGCGAGCCGGGCCACGCGGAGTCCTTCCCGCTCTGCAGGGCGCGGATCACCCGGTATCCGCGACTCAGCCGATCCTGCGCACTGTCGGTCACCACTCGAGCCTGATCCGCGCAGCGGAACCGTCTCGGCCGGCAGCGGCCGTCTGTGCAGCACCCTGCGGCCTCCGGCGCTGGGGAGGAGCCGAACACCCCCGCGCGGAAAGGTAGGCTGTGCTCATGGCAGCACGCAGTACCTCGCCCGAGAAACGGCCCGGATTCTTCTCCCAGATCCGCACTCTGTTCACGTTCACGCAGAAGGCCTATCCGTGGCTCCCCTGGCTCCTGGCGGCGATCCTGCTCGCCGGGATCGGCGTGGGTGTGCTCGTGGGCTTCCTGCTGCCTCCGGTGGCGATCTGGAGCATCATCCTGTGGAGTCTGACGGGCCTGATGCTCGGCGTGCTCGGGTCGCTGATGACGATGACCCGGCTCTCCACCAACGCCATGTACAAGCAGATCGACGGGATGCCGGGTGCCGCCGGTCACGTGCTGTCGACGTCACTGGGACGCAAGTGGCAGTCCAGCGAGATGCCGGTGGGTGTGAACCCCAAGACCCAGGACGCGGTGTACCGCGCGGTCGGCCGTGGCGGCATCGTCATCGTCGGCGAGGGCTCCCGCGGCAGACTGACGCGCCTCATCAACGATGAGCGCTCGAAGGCCCAGCGCGTGGCCACCGGAGTGCCGGTGCATGTGTTCTACGTGGGCCACGGCCAGGACGAGGTCCCCATCGCGAAACTCGCCTCCACGATCAAGTCGCTGCCCACCAAGATCGACCGGGCCACCATGGCCGCGGTCATCAAGCGACTCAGTTCGGTGTCGCAGTCGCTGGCGTCCCTGCCGATCCCGAAGGGCATCGACCCCACCAAGGCGCGCGCTCCCCGCCCACGCTGACGCCTCCTGAGCGCTACGCGCGAATGAGGACGGTACCGGCGACCTTGTCGTGCAGTCCGCGCTGATCGGCGTCCCAGATGACCGCGGGGATCACCACGATCAGCAGCGCGGTCCGGATGATCGGACGCCACAGCCCGACCCACGATCCGTCCACCCGGACCACCCTCATCCCGAGGATCCGGTGCCCCGGGCTGCCTTGGATCGTCGGGATGAAGACGATCTGGATCGCCGCGAAGATGGCCAGGATCGCGAGCGGGTCCCACCCGAAGAACCCGGAGATCAGGTAGGCCGCGCCGTAATCGATGAACAGCGCGCCGACGCGGCGTCCGAGGCGTGCGATCGAGCCGCTTCCGGCCGGTGGACGGCCCAGCCGTTCGCCGGGATAGCTCTGCGCTTCGTGAGTCACTCCCCCAGCGTAACCAGCCGTTCGTAACATGCCGGAAACATAGGTGGAACTGGCGGGCAATGCCCCCCGGGTACGGTGCCAATGACGCCCGCGCTGCGGGCGGCAGTCCCGATGCCCTACCTCTGGAGTCTCCATGTTCAGTGATTCATCCGAGGTGCTGAAGTTCATCAAGGACGAGGACATCAAGTTCCTCGACATCCGTTTCACGGACCTTCCTGGCGTCCAGCAGCACTTCAACATCCCCGCATCCACGGTCGATGAAGAGTTCTTCACCGTGGGTCAGCTGTTCGACGGCTCCTCCATCCGCGGGTTCGCGAGCATTCACGAGTCCGACATGCAGCTCATCCCGGACGTGTCGACGGCGTACGTCGACCAGTTCCGTGAGGCGAAGACCCTGATCATGATCTTCGACATCTACAACCCGCGCACCGGCGAGATCTACTCGAAGGATCCCCGCCAGGTCGCCAAAAAGGCGGAGAAGTACCTCGCCTCGACCGGTATCGCCGACACCGCGTTCTTCGCGCCCGAGGCGGAGTTCTACATCTTCGACGACGTGCGCTACGAGGTGAAGCAGAACTCGAGCTTCTACAGCGTCGACTCCGAGGAGGGCGCCTGGAACACCGGACGCGAGGAAGAGGGCGGAAACCTCGCCAACAAGACCCCCTACAAGGGCGGCTACTTCCCGGTCTCCCCCGTCGACAAGCAGGCCGATCTGCGTGACGACATCAGCCTGAAGCTGATCGAGGCGGGACTCATCCTGGAGCGCGCTCACCACGAGGTGGGCACCGGCGGCCAGGCCGAGATCAACTACCGCTTCGACACCATGGTGCACGCGGCGGATGACATCCTGAAGTTCAAGTACATCGTCAAGAACACCGCCGAGCAGTGGGGCAAGACGGCGACGTTCATGCCGAAGCCCCTGTTCGGCGACAACGGTTCGGGAATGCACACCCACCAGTCGCTGTGGCTCGACGGCAAGCCGCTGTTCTACGACGAGGCCGGCTACGGCGGACTGTCGGATCTGGCGCGCTGGTACATCGGCGGCCTGCTCGCCCACGCCCCGGCCGTGCTCGCCTTCACGAACCCGACGATGAACAGCTACAAGCGTCTCGTCAAGGGCTACGAGGCGCCGGTCAACCTCGTGTACTCGGCGGGCAACCGCTCGGCGGCGATCCGCATTCCGATCACCGGATCCAACCCGAAGGCCAAGCGCATCGAGTTCCGCGCGCCGGACGCGTCGAGCAACCCGTATCTGGCCTTCGCCGCGCAGATGATGGCGGGCCTGGACGGCATCAAGAACCGCATCGAGCCGCACGAGCCCGTGGACAAGGACCTGTACGAGCTTCCCCCCGAGGAGGCGAAGAACATCCCGCAGGTGCCCAACTCGCTGCTGGACTCGCTGGATGCTCTGGCGGCGGACCACGAGTTCCTGCTCGCCGGAGGCGTGTTCACGCCGGAACTGATCGAGACGTGGATCGAGTACAAGATCGAGAACGAGATCAAGCCACTCTCGGCTCGCCCGCACCCGTTCGAGTTCGAGCTGTACTACGGGGTGTAGCGAGAATCCGCGGATTACGGGGCAGAATCGGCATCCAGTCCGCGTCTAGTCCGCAGAATCTGAGAGAGAGCCCTCCGAGTTCGCGCTCGGGGGGCTCTCTTGTTTCTTCTACCGGCGCTAGTCTCCGAGCTGTGACCCCATGAGATGAAGTCGACAGCAGTTCGAAGAAGCCAACCGTGAGATCGCGAGGCGCTCACCCCGACCGGGTGTGATGAGGGCAGACAGCGATCCTGTCGCCCGGTTCGTGACCATCAACGAGAACTTCGCAGCCGTCGTGAGGTCACTTCAACTCATCGCCGATCGCATCGACTCGCTTGACGCTGATCGCCGGGGCTATCGCGCTCGAAGTACGGCGGCAACCGCGGCACGCGAGGTGTCGTCTGAGTCCGGCCACAGGTGCCCGTAGGTGTTGAGGGTCACGGTCGCTGAGGCGTCCCGCATCCGAGTTTGCACGACCTTGACGAGCTCGCAGAGCGGGATCGAGATCCGAGCGCGCACCCGAACTACCTCGCTGGGGCGTCGGCCAGCGGCCAGTTCACGAACCGACCGATGCCGACGAACGGACTCGCCTACACGTACCCCCGAGCGCGAGCCTAGGCGGCCGGGCGTCAACCTCACCGCTCCGCGTTCCAGTCCGCGGAGACGGAATGGATGGGCGACAAGCACCGGCTCCCTTTCGAGCCAGCAGAGACTCCCCCGCGCCCGAATCGAGTGCCCCGTCCGTACGCGGGCGGGGCACTCGCGTATCTACTCCCAGTCGACCTTGATTTGGGCGTAGTCGATCACGTGCACATCGGTCGTCGTCGGGCTAACATCGCCCTTCCACTTCACCTTTCGCGGCGTGATCTCCTGCGGCCACCCACCATCACGCTGCGTGACCACGACGCGCAGCATCTGGTAATCCGGGTTGATTCCGGTCGGAGCCTCGACAAGCTCAGCCTCCGCTCCCGGGTTCGGCACGTCCACCTCACCCTCAACTTTCAGCCGCGCCGGTGAGTCCTCTCCGCGCCGCTTTCCCTTAGCATTCCAGTCGCGACCTTCAGACATCTTTGTCCCCCAATCTCTCGCCATTGCCCGCGATATTCCAGGACAGGAAACACCGCGTCAAGAGCACGGGCCGGATCCCGAGATGACTCGTCCTGTGCGGTCGCCATTTGCAGGCGGGACTCGGACCTACTGTCGGGCGCTGCGCGACGATAGTCTCCTCGCGAGGGGGACCATGAACTACATCTTCGTGGGCGGCGAAAGCTGGGGGCAGCGTCGGGAGCGGAAGCGTCGCGAGGCTGCCGCGATGGAGGCAGAGATCCGGCGCGTTTCGGAGCCGATCGTGGTCCTGTACCGCCGCGGAGACGGTAGCGAGGCGAGCGTGACGTGTTTCGAGGACAGCTACGCTGACCAGCTCGACCGCATCACGGCACGCGGGTACACGGTTCTCAACGTCATCCGCTGAACACCTCGGCGCCGAAAATCTCGCGACCCGGCTCTGGGGGGACCACCGCTGGGGGGTACGGTCCTCTCCCGCCGGGGATCTGGGCCCCCATCGCGCGGGATATGCGCCGATCTGATGCGTGTTTCGGCTCTGGGGTGCCGGATGGTGCAGGTGCGCGTCGTGCGCATCCCCATCGGCCGCTTGTGTCTCCGCAAGTGTGCGGCACACGCAGGATCGCCAAGTTCATAGCGCGATCGACTCAGCCGATGCCATCGTGGGTATGTGATCCGCCTCTCTCAGCCCTCAGCGATGTCAGCTCATCTCGAGACATCCCGACGTCTCGCCGACTCGACCGATCGACGGCCGCTTGGCTACGGGACGGGATTTCTCGTCCAGACCGGCGAGGACTTCGACCTGGTCACGAACTGGCACGTCCTTACCGGTCGTGACCCGATTACGGACGACCCCAAGGCGTCAGCGGCGAAGCCCGATCGGATCGAGGTCACCATGTACGCGGTGCACCCCGATGAAACACTCACCCGCGGTGCGGTGTCGGTTGCACTGTATGACTCGGCCGGCCAAGCCCTGTGGAGAATCAGCCCATCTCATGGCCGCCATATCGATGTGGTCGCGCTCCGACTGCCACCGATTCAGATGGGTCCTTCCGGGGCTCTGTTGCCCTACTCGCTGGAAGACGTTGAGAATCCCGCGGTGGTCTCGCCGACGTCGGATGTCAGCATCGTCGGGTATCCAGACGTCGTCCGGGGTCGCTCAGAAACGGCGGTCTGGACGCGAGCGACAATCGCTTCCGAACCAGATCTGAACTTCGACGACTTGCCCTGCTTTCTCGTCGACGCACGTGCGCGCGAAGGTCAATCTGGTTCTCCGGTCGTCGGCTACTGGACGGGCAACAAGCCGACCATGCAAGCGTTCCAGGTCGGTGGTGGTGAGTCCTGGGAGCTGTATGGGGTCTATTCAGGTCGCATCCGGGACGGCTCCGATCTGGGGCGAGTTTGGAAGCGGTCCGCGATCGCCGACATAGTGACGTACGGCATGCGCGATCAGTACGAGTGGGACTGAGAGGACAGCCGCCGTGGATGTCGCGGATGACGACTCGAGAGGTGTGACGCCGCCTATCGGCTCATCACGCCGCTTGCGTAGGAGCTCGGATCGCCCGGCGTCACTTTACGTCGCCCGAATAGCTCGACCGCGGTCGTGAAGGCGAGGAACGCCGCCTCGATTGAGTACTTTCCCTTGGCGGTGTTGCTGGTGAAAATCGCGCCGAACGTGCCGTCGACGTGGTCGACGAGTTCCTCGACGTTCATCGCGAGGACGGCTCGCATCATCGATGGATGCGAGAGCCCGCTTATTTCCCGCCAGACCATCTCCCCGAATGCGGGGTGGACACCTGTCGCGACCGACGCGTCGCGCACTATCTCGGCGAACCCGACTGTGCGATCGGACTGCGTCGGGTCGGCGACTCCGATCACCTTTGCGCAGGCGCGGATCTGCGCGACGTGCTTGCTCTTCCAAGCTTTCGTCTCTTTGCGCCCCCGGTCGATTTTGGGGGTGAGACCCAGCGAGGGATCTGCTGCGATCGCGTTCATGGCTACGGCCTTCAGCTCAGCGTCGGCGCTTACCTCCCGCCATGCGTTGCGGATATGCCGGTCGACGCGCAGCCGCGGGTCATCGGGCGCAAGGACCCACAATGCGAGGGACGCGGCCTCGAGCGCGGATCGCGCGACAGGGTAGTGCGCGACATACGGAATCGTGAGCGGACCCTCCGGTGGGATCAAGACGGTGAGCGCCGTGAGCGTGTCGGCTGCGTGGTGTAGTTGCTGGGTGAGCGCGTGACTGACACGTCGCCACCCGCTCGCGATGTCGTCCAGCGCCATCTGTGATCCGGGCTTCGGCGGGATCTTCGCGACCCGATCCCATCGCTCGAGCGCTGCCGGGACGAGCCCCAGCCTTGCACGCATGGCCGCGACCGCCGCGAGCTCTTGCTCGCCCTCGACCGGCACCTGGCGAAACCCGGCGTAGTCGCGTTCCCCCTGGGTCATCCTCGAACCGTACCCGGCAGCGGCGACAGCGAACTGTCGCGGGTGGTCACACGCGCCTCGTGAAGCGTTATGGGGGCGGTTCCTGGTGTCGTCGCCTGCGGAGTGCTCGGACGGCGTTTCTGGGCCGTGTGACGCGTCGTCCCGATCGCCGACAGCCGTCGCCCTGGACGGCTACAGTCGGCCCATGACCGATCTCTCGAACGTGCTGACCGTCGCCCGCGGATTGTCCCTCTCCGAGCCAACCGTCGGCACGCCAGGAGCCCCAAAATCACTCGCAAGACTCAGGACCGCGATGAGCGCTTCCTTCGATGGCGACGAGGCGATCCGCAACTGGCTGAGCCAGGAGCACATGGCCGGCGTGGTGCTTTCGACGGCGGCAACCATGAACAAGTTTGCTGAGGTGTCAGGTAAAGGCGATCCCTTCAACGCTGATTCACGGTCGACGCTGATCAGTCGTTACAACGCTTGGGCGGCGCAGCTCGTGGACCGTATCGAGGCCGTTGAAGCCGGCCGCGGTGACCTGCCGGCCTACACCCGGCAGCTCGCCGAGTTCCACGCTGACCGGCTGCGGAACGAGCCCTAGACCGGGCTCAATCTTTCGAGGCCTCGAGGTTCTGATTGAGGCGCCGCATCTGACGAGCGATCACGTCTATGGGTTTCGCGGTCATTATCGAATGCGCCCACGGCGTCAGGTCGAGGATGTGGGGCTCGGAGTAGTGATGCTCGCGGGTGGCGTCCCAGTAGGAGGCGGTGACGTCATAGTGCTGGGGCCCGCCGGTTGTGCTGTCGAGCGCTTCTTTGGCGAAGTCGAGCATATAGTCCAGCGACTGCCCGGCGCTGAGCATGCCGATCACCGGTTTGCCGGAGAACATCGCGGTGAGGGTGTCTGCAACGGGGTCCGTACCGTCGGCGGGCTTGCCCCGTCCGCTGGTCACGAATGCCGGCGAGACGGTGAAACTGATCTCGCGAGCTGGTGTGCGGCCGACGCTCTCGACGACGATGAAGACCAATCCCTCCCCGCCGCCGCTGGTCTTCGGATCGGCCGGCGGGAGCGATCGCAGATCTAGCCTGATGCTCACGTACGGTCTGGCCTCGGCTTCGGCGGCTTCTGCAGCGCGCACGTTCGCTTCGGCCGCGAGCTTGAGTTGATGACTGCCCTGCCGAAGCTGACGCAGGGCGAAGAAGACGCCGGCGATTGCGACGGCGAGGGTGAGCATGGAAGCGATCGCTTGCCACTCGTCGGCGGTTGGTGCCGACTCGACGTGCCACCATTGGATCAGGGTCATGGTCGGGAGCCTACTTCCGGTGCGCGCGGTCACACGCGGTCGCTGAAGTGTTGTATCGGCCTCCTCGGGTGTCAGCGCAGCGTGCGGGCCCGTGTTGCGTTCTCGGGGCGTCTGGCGGATGAAGTCTCGCTGACCGGTACCGTCTGCGGCCGCGCGGGGAGTTGTCCGGCGCGACGGGTGTGGCATTCTGCTGTCACGGCGCAGGGATGAGGACGGGTGATCGACGAATCGATCGGCGGGACTTGGCTGACCTATCGCGAGTCCGGGGACCGGGTGGGCCGGAAGGTGCGCGAGATCAACCGGTGGCGTGCAGCCGGCATGCCAATGAGCTCCGGCATTCGGGACGGCCAACGTGTGCGGCTCGTCGACGAAGTGGTGCTCCTGGCATGGTGGCGCGATCGGATGCAGGCGGATCCAATCCATCAGGCGGATGCGTGCGCTCGCTCGAGAGGAGGGCTGGCCGGAACCTGAACGGCCGGCGCGGAAGCCGCGATCCAAGTCACCGCTGCTCGAGGATCCGGTTGCGGTCACCGAGACGGATACCGAGCATGAGACCGCTCAATCTGAGCGGTCGGTCGATTGGGCCTCGATCGGCACGCTCCGTCGCGGTGCCGACGAGTGGGGGGCTCTCCCTGACGCGCTCGTGAAGGTGCGTCCGGTGTGCGCCGGTCGCCCGGAGTACGTCGCCGACAAGATCGACCCTCAGCAGTCGCCGGGCATGGCTGAGGAGTGCGCCTTCTGCCCGGTGCTCGCGCTCTGTCAGGCGTTCGCTGATGCGTCACGGCCGACGTCGGGCTTCTGGGGCGGGAAGGCTTGGGGTGGTCCGCAGAAAGTCCGCGGAACTCTCACCACCGGTCTCGAATCGCCTGTGAAGGCCTGAGTTGAATCCGCGGAATTCCGGAGCACACTGGGTTCTCCAATGCTCCCCCATGACCATGGATTACTACGAGCTATACTACGCGGTCTGATCACCCGGGCACCAGACGCCCCTCCGCACTTCCGTTGAATCAGGGAGTGCGGAGGGGCTTTGTCCTGCCCCGTCCTCGCCGGCGGGCGCGGCTTGCGGTGCGGGACCTAAGCCCTTAGCAGGGTTCACCCGGCCCGAGTAGCTTTCGGGCATGACGCCCGCGATCGGTGTTGACGGTCCGGCTTCCGATGCGCTACTGAGCGTCGCACGGTTCTTCACCAGACGTGAGCAGACCTCCGATCATCGGGCGGAGTTCCTGCAGGGCGGCCGTGAGGGCGATTCCTTCTACCGCGATCGGTGGAGCCACGACAAGGTCGTCCGCTCCACGCACGGCGTGAACTGCACCGGATCCTGCTCGTGGAAGGTGTACGTCAAGGACGGCATCATCACGTGGGAGGCGCAGCAGACCGACTATCCCAGTGTTGGACCGGACCGACCCGAGTACGAGCCCCGCGGCTGCCCGCGCGGCGCCGCGTTCTCGTGGTACACCTACTCCCCCACCCGGGTGCGCTACCCCTACGTCCGCGGCGTGCTCCTGGAGGAGTACCGCAAGGCGAAGGCGGAGACCGGCGACCCCGTCCTGGCTTTCGGGCGGATCACCACCGATCCGGACATCCGCCGCCGCTATCAGCAGGCTCGCGGCAAGGGGGGACTGGTGCGAGCGACGTGGGCGGAGGCCGTCGAGCTCGTCGCCGCCGGCTACGTGCACACGATCAAGGAGTACGGACCCGACCGGGTCGCCGGCTTCTCGCCCATCCCCGGGATGTCGATGGTGTCGCACTGCATCGGCACGCGGTTCACCCAGTTGCTCGGCGGCGTGATGACGTCCTTCTACGACTGGTACGCCGACCTTCCGGTCGCGAGCCCCCAGGTGTTCGGCGACCAGACCGACGTGCCCGAATCCGGGGACTGGTGGGATGCCACCTACCTGATGATGTGGGGTTCGAACGTTCCGGTGACCCGCACCCCGGACGCGCACTGGATGGCCGAGGTCCGCTATCGCGGAACGAAGGTCGTGACGGTGTCCCCGGACTACGCCGACAACACCAAGTTCGCCGATGAATGGCTGCCCTGCCAGGCCGGCACCGATGCCGCGCTGGCGATGGCGATGGGTCACGTCATCCTGACGGAGCACTACGTGCGACGGCGCGCACCCTTCTTCGCCGATTTCGCCCGCACGTACACAGACCTGCCGCACCTGATCACCCTGGTCCCGCACGCGGACGGTTCACTCGTGCCCGGCAAGTTCCTCACCGCCGCGGATCTCGGCCGCACCAACCCCGAGGACGCGTGGAAGACCGTCGTGCTGGATGCCGCGTCCGGTGCGGCACGGGTGCCGAACGGCTCCCTCGGCTTCCGGCACGCCGAATCCGGCGTCGGGCGCTGGAACCTGGATCTCGAGGGCGTCGATCCGGCGATGTCGGTGCGCGACCTGCCCGGGGCGGAGGAGGCGGTCGAAGTGCTCTTCCCCCGGTTCGACGCGCCGGACGGCTCCGGAGCGGTGCTGCGCCGCGGGGTCCCGGCGACGCGGGTGAACGGCATCCTGGTGACCACCGTGCTGGACTTGATGCTCGCCCAGTACGGCGTGCACCGGGACGGGCTGCCCGGCGAATGGCCCACCGGCTACGAGGACGCCGCCACCCCGTACACCCCGGCCTGGCAGGAGGACATCACCGGCGTGCCGGCCGAGGCATGCACGCGCATCGCCCGCGAACTGGCCACGAATTCGATCGATTCGCACGGCCGCTCGATGATCATCATGGGCGCCGGGATCTGCCAATGGTTCCACGGGGATGCCACCTACCGGGCGATCCTGGCGCTGCTGATCCTCACTGGGGCGATGGGCCGCAACGGCGGCGGATGGGCGCACTATGTGGGGCAGGAGAAGTGCCGCCCCATCACCGGATGGCTCTCCCTGGCGAACGCGCTGGACTGGGCACGTCCGCCGCGGACCATGATCGGCACCGCCTACTGGTACATGCACACCGATCAATGGCGTTTCGACGGGTACAGCGCCGACGCACTGGCCTCGCCGCTGGCGGAGGGGAACCTCACCGGCATGCACACCGCGGACACCATCGCGCAGGCGGCACGGCTGGGGTGGATGCCGTTCTATCCGCAGTGGGACGCGAACCCGCTGGACCTTGCCGATGACGCGGCGGCGGCGGTGCAGGCCGGGGAGGCGAAGGACGAAACCTCCTACGTCACATCCCGTCTCGTCGACGGAACACTGCAGACGGCCATCTCGGACATCGACGCGCCGCGGTCGTGGCCGCGACTGCTGATGCTGTGGCGTTCCAACCTGATGGGCTCCTCAGCCAAGGGCAACGAGTACTTCCTCACGCACCTGCTGGGAACTCAGAGCAACCTGATGGCCTCGGACGAGGGATCCGCTCGGTCGACGGAGATCGCGTGGCGCGATGAGATTCCGCAGGGCAAGCTCGACCTGCTGGTGTCCGCGGACTTTCGGATGACCTCCACCACCCTGCTCTCGGACGTGGTCTTCCCTGCGGCGACCTGGTACGAGAAGCACGATCTGTCCTCCACGGACATGCATCCGTTCGTGCACGCCTTCACGCCCGCCATCGATCCGCCGTGGGAATCGCGCAGCGACTTCGACATGTTCTCGGCCATCGCCCGCCAGTTCTCCGAGATGGCGCGCGTCCACCTCGGCGTGCGCAGGGACATCGTCTCGGTGCCCATGCAGCACGACACCCCCGGCGAGGTCAGCCAGCCCGGCGGCGTGGTGCGGGACTGGGCGCGCGGCGACGTCGCCCCCGTACCGGGCAAGACCATGCCGGCGCTGGCCGTGGTGGAGCGGGACTACACCGCGATCGCCGACAAGCTCGCCACCGTCGGGCCCCTCGCCGACCGGCTCGGCTTCGCCACGAAGAACGTCACGTACGACGTGACCGCGGAGGTGGCGCGCCTGGCGAACGGCAACGGGGTGAAGCTGGGCGGCGCAGGGGACGGTCGACCGGCGATCGACACCGACGCGAAGATGGCCGAGGCGATCCTCGCCTTCTCCGGCACGACCAACGGAAACCTGGCAGTGCAGGGGTTCGCGACGTTGGAGAAGCGGGTCGGAAGGCCGCTCGTCGACCTCGCCGAAGGCTCGGCCGACAAGCACATCACCTTCGCCATGACGCAGGCGGCACCCGTACCGGTGGTCACGTCCCCGGAATGGTCCGGGTCCGAGACCGGCGGGCGCCGGTACGCCCCGTTCACGATCAACATCGAACGGTTGAAGCCCTTCCACACCCTGACCGGCCGCATGCATTTCTACCTCGATCACGACTGGATGCGCGACCTGGGCGAGGCACTGCCCATCTACCGGCCCCCGTTGGACATGCACCGGCTCTTCGGCGAAGCCAAGCTCGGTCCCGACGGCCGCCAGCAGGTGGTGGTGCGGTACCTCACCCCGCACAACAAGTGGTCGATCCACTCCGAATACCAGGACAACCTCCTCATGCTCTCGCTCTCCCGCGGCGGCCCCACGGTGTGGATGGCGCCCGCGGATGCCGGTGCCATCGGGGTCAGCGACAACGACTGGGTCGAGTGCGTCAACTCGAACGGCGTCTTCGTCGGCCGCGCGATCGTCTCGCATCGGATGCCGGAGGGCGTGGTCTACGTCCACCACGCCCAGGAACGCACGATCGACGTCCCGAAATCCGAGGCGACCGGGCGGCGCGGAGGCATCCACAACTCCCCCACCCGACTCCTGGTCAAACCCACCCATCTGATCGGCGGCTACGGGCAGCTCTCCTACGCGTTCAACTATCTCGGCCCCACCGGCAACCAGCGCGACATGGTCGCCACCATCCGCCGTCGTTCCCAGGAGGTGACCTACTGATGCGCGTGATGGCTCAGATGGGCATGGTGATGAATCTGGACAAGTGCATCGGGTGCCACACCTGCTCGGTGACCTGCAAACAGGCGTGGACGAACCGCGCCGGCACCGAGTACGTCTGGTTCAACAACGTCGAGACCCGACCCGGGCAGGGGTATCCGCGGCGATACGAGGATCAGGAGAAGTGGCGCGGGGGCTGGACGGTGAGCCGGCGCGGGCGGCTCAAGCTGCGCACCGGCGGCCGCGTCCGACGCCTGCTGTCGATCTTCTCCTCGCCGGTGCAGCCGGAGCTGAAGGACTACTACGAGCCGTGGACGTACGACTACCGCACGCTGATCGACGCCCCGCTCGGGGACGATTTCCCGGTCGCGCGGCCGAAGTCGCTGATCACCGGCGAGGACACCAAGATCACCTGGTCGGCCAACTGGGACGACAACCTGGGCGGGATCAGCGAGCTGGGACACCTCGATCCGATGGTGGAGAAGGTGCGACGCGAGTCCGAGGACGCGATCAAGTTCCAGTTCGAGCAGACCTTCATGTTCTACCTGCCGCGCATCTGCGAGCACTGCCTGAATCCGTCGTGCATGGCATCCTGCCCCTCCGGCGCGATCTACAAGCGGGCCGAAGACGGCATCGTCCTGGTCGACCAGGACCGCTGCCGCGGCTGGCGTCAGTGCATCACCGGCTGCCCGTACAAGAAGATGTACTTCAACCACAAGACCGGCAAGGCGGAGAAGTGCACGCTCTGCTACCCGCGCCTGGAGGTGGGGCTGCCCACCATCTGCTCGGAGACGTGCGTCGGACGACTGCGCTACCTCGGACTGTTCCTCTACGACGCGGACGGCGTGACCGCCGCCGCCTCGACCCCGAACGAGCGGGATCTGTACGAGGCACAGCTCGAGCTGATGCTCGATCCGAATGACCCGGCCGTGATCCGGGCCGCCCAGGAGCAGGACATCCCGGAGGACTGGCTGGATGCCGCGCGCCGCTCACCGGTGTACGCACTGGCCAAGACCTACCGCGTGGCACTGCCGCTGCACCCGGAGTACCGCACGATGCCGATGGTCTGGTACATCCCGCCGCTGTCGCCCATCGTCGACCTGCTGCGCGACCAGGGGCACGATGCGGAGGCGGCCGGCACGCTCTTCGGCGCGATCGAGGCGCTGCGCATCCCGGTGGAGTATCTGGCGGAGCTGTTCACGGCAGGGGATGCGACGATCATCACCACGGTTCTGCGCCGCCTCGCGGCGATGCGGGCGTACCTGCGCGACATCACGCTGGGTCGGGAACGGGACGAGTCCATCCCGGCGTCGGTCGGCATCGACGGCGAGACCCTCTACGCGATGTACCGGCTGCTGGCGATCGCGAAGTACGAGGACCGGTACGTCATCCCGACGGCTCACTACGAGCAGGCGCACGATCTGGAAGAGCTCGGCTGCTCGCTCGATTTCGACGGCGGTCCGTACGCGAACGCGTCGGCGCCGTTCGGAGAAGCCAGCGGAACGCCGACGCCGGTCGCGGTGGAGACCTTCCAGGCGCTGCAGGACCGCCAGAGCTCCGATTCACGAGCCGGCGATGAGACGATGCGGGGTCGGGTGAACCTTCTCAACTGGGACGGCAACGGGGCCCCCAACGGCCTGTTCCCGCCCCGCGGCGGGACGGCGGAGCGGAAGGCGGAGGGCGGATGAACCGCGCCGTGATCTATCAGGCCGCCTCGGTGGCGCTCAGTTACCCCACCGCAGAGGTGCTCGGGATGCGTGGGGTGATCCGTCGGGCCGTCTCCGAGACGGCGCCGGCAGCCGGCACGCACTTCGCGCCGCTGCTGGAGTGGTGGGAGACCACGCCGGCCGAAACGGTGCAGCAGACCTACGTGGACGTGTTCGACATGTCCAAGCGTCACGCGCTGTACCTGTCGTACTGGACCGATGGCGACACCCGCCGCCGCGGCCAGGTGCTCGCGGAGCTGAAACAGCGGTACCGGGAGCACGGGCTGGAGCTGGCGACCACCGGCGAACTGCCGGACCATCTGCCTCTCGTTCTCGAGTTCGCCCGGCACGCGCCCGACGCCGGCGCCGCCCTGCTTCAGGAGTACCGCGCCAGCCTCGAGTTGATCCGGATCGCGCTCGCCGAGCGGGAGTCACCCTATGCCGGCGTGCTGGCCGGCGTCTGCCAGACCCTCCCCGGGCGCTCACCGCACGATCGGCAGCAGGCGATGGCCATGGCCGCCGCCGGACCGCCGGCCGAGTACGTGGGGCTGGACGCGTACGACCCGCGCCTGCTGCCGCTGGCCGGATCGGGGGGCGGACGCTGATGGACGTCTTCCTGTGGGCGGTGCTGCCGTACCTGACGATCGCGCTGCTGGTGGGCGGGCTGATCTGGCGATATCGCTATGACCAGTTCGGCTGGACCACCCGGTCCTCCCAGCTGTACGAGTCGCGACTCCTGCGGATCGGGTCACCGCTGTTCCACTTCGGCATCCTGGTGGTGCTCATCGGACACTTCATGGGACTGGTGATCCCGCAGTCCTGGACCGACGCGATCGGCGTGACCGAGGACAGCTACCACGCCGTCGCGCTGGGTCTGGGCGGCATCGCCGGGTTCGCCACGCTCGTGGGCATCGGCATCCTGATCTTCCGTCGTCGCACCACCGGCCCGGTGTTCATGGCGACGACCAAGAACGACAAGACGATGTACGTCGTCCTGGTCGCGGCGATCGTCACGGGTCTGGCCACGACGATCATCAGCGCCGTGGATCCGTCTCCAGACCAGAACTACCGTGAAACCGTCGCCCCGTGGTTCCGGTCGCTGTTCATCCTCCAGCCCGACATCGCAGCGATGACACAGGCCCCCTTCTCGTTCCACCTGCACACGGTGTGCGGCATGGCGCTGTTCATCCTGTGGCCTTTCACCCGGCTCGTGCACGCCTTCACGGCACCTGTGCAGTACCTGTTCCGGCCCTACATCGTCTATCGCAGCCGCGATCACCGCCCCACGACGGTCGGCGCGACGCGGCGCGGCTGGGCGCCGGTGGGCACACCGGACCGTGCCCCTGATCCCACGGCCCGACGGGCACGCCGGTGACCACCCACAGCTCCGAGCGGGTCACGACCGGCGCACTGCCCGGTCGTGGGGTGAATCTCGCTCTGGCGCTGCTGTCCTTCACCGTCACATTCTGGGCGTGGAACATCATCGGGCCGATCGGGGTCAGCTATGCCGAGGACCTGGATCTGTCCCCCACGCAGCTGTCCATGGCGATCGCCACGCCCGTTCTGGTCGGTTCCGCGGGCCGCATCCTCACCGGCGCACTGACCGACCGTTTCGGCGGGCGGATCATGTTCACCATCCTGACTGCGGTGTCGGCGATCCCGGTCCTCCTGGTGATGTGGGCCGGCGAGGCCGGCTCGTACCCCCTGCTGCTGCTCTTCGGCTTCATCCTCGGGATCGCCGGAACGACCTTCGCCGTCGGCATCCCCTTCGTCAACGCCTGGTACGAGCCCGGCAAGCGCGGCTTCGCGACCGGCCTGTTCGGTGCCGGGATGGGCGGTACCGCGCTCTCGGCGTTCTTCACGCCCCGCCTGGTGACATCGGTGGGGTACGTCTGGGCCCATCTGATCATCGCCGCCGGTCTGCTGGTGGTCGCCGTCATCGTCTGGCTCGGGATGCGCGACTCTCCCGCGTGGCGACCCAATCGCGACCGGGTCCTGCCGAAACTCGAGGACGCCGCGCGTCTGACCGTGACGTGGCAGATGGCGTTCCTGTACGCCGTGACCTTCGGCGGGTTCGTCGCCTTCTCCACGTACCTGCCGACGTATCTGCGGGAGGTGTACGGCTTCGATCTGACCGGGGCCGGGGCACGCACCGCCGGCTTCGCCATCGCCGCGGTCATCGCGCGCCCCGTGGGCGGCTGGCTCTCGGATCGGTTCGGTCCGGCTCTGATCACCGGCATCTCGCTCGCCGGCGCGGCGGTAATGGCCGTGGTGATCTCGCTCAAGCCGCCTCCGGAACTTCTGGCCGGAGCGTCCTTCATAGCCATGGCGATCTCGCTCGGACTGGGCACCGGAGCGGTCTTCGCCTGGGTGGCACAACGCGCACCCGCCCGGAGTGTGGGCTCGGTGACGGGGATCGTCGGCGCCGCCGGAGGCTTCGGGGGCTTCTTCCCCCCGCTGGTGATGGGCGCCACGTACGACGCCGAGACGCACAGCTACACCGTCGGGCTGCTGCTGCTGTGCGCGACAGCGGTGATCGCCCTGATCTTCACGATCTACCTGAGCCGAGGCCGGGCTCCCGAGGCGGTCGAATCGGGGCCGCGCTGACCGCATCCCACCGTCGCTCTGATCGATCGGCACAGCCACGGCCCATGCGGCGGCAAGCATATCTGTCCCCCATAAGGGGGACAGACACGGCCGTGGACGCAGTCTAGGTTGAGAATGCAACCCCCGCCGACGACGATGTGAACACGGACGATTCGGGTTCGTGTGTTCCCGGTCGGTTGGAAGAGAGACCCTTGGCCCCCAGAGCCGAGGGTCTCTCGCGTTTCGCGGCGGGCGCCGGCGCGTATACGGCGCGGCGGATCTCAGCCGTAGAACAGGTGCTCGAAGACGCGGCGAGCACGACGGGTCGCGCCGAGGTAGTCCTCCTCGACCTGAGTGGCCGAGCGCGGCGGGTAGCCCAGGAGCCGGCCGATGCCGTCCAGTTTCTTGCGATCCGTGGGAAGGACATCGCTGGTCTGGCCGGACAGCAGGGTGTTGGCCGACCGCAGTCTGCTGGCCAGCCGCCACGCCTCGGCGAGGCGGTCGGCGGATGCCTCGGGAACGATGCCGGCGGCTTGGGCCGCTCGCAGCGCGGCGATGGTGGACGTCGTCCTCATCGCGGGAATGCGGTGCGCGTGCTCCATCTGCAGCAGCTGCACCAGCCATTCCACATCGCTGAGCGAACCGGGTCCGAGCTTGAGATGGCGCGCCGGGTCCACGCCCTGGGGCAGCCGTTCCTTCTCGACACGGGCTTTGATCCTCTTGATCTCCCGCAGCGCCTGCGGGTCGACGGATGCCGGGTAGCGCACGTCATCGGCCAGGTCGGTGAAAGCGCTGATCAGCTTTGCGCTGCCTGCGACGCCCCTGGCCCGCAGCAGCGCCTGCGCCTCCCAGGACAGGGACCAGCGGCGGTAGTACTCGGTGTACGCCTCCAGAGACCGGGCGACCGGTCCGTTACGTCCCTCGGGGCGCAGGTCCGCGTCCAGATCCAGCGGCACCCGCTGATCCTCCGAGTGCGTCCGCAGGCCGGAGACGAGCTGGATCGACAGCTCGTGCGCGCGCTGCGGATCCACACCGTTCGGACGGTACACGTACATCACGTCGGCATCCGAGCCGAACCCCAGTTCGCTGCCGCCGAAGCGGCCCATCGCGATGACCGAGAAATCCAGCGCAGCGTCCTCCGGGGGCACGATCTCGCGGCGTACCGCGCGCAGCGTCGCCTGGATCGTCACCTCGGTCACCGTGGTCAACGCGGCGGCGATCTCCTCGATCGTCGAGGTCCCCAGAATCGCGGACATCGCGATGCGCAGCAGTTCACGGCGACGCAGCGCCCGGATCGCGCGCGCGGCGTCCGCGATCGTGGCGTGCCGTGCCTGGATCGCACGCGCCTCCTGCTGCAGAGCGACGCCGGATCGAGGCTGAAGCAGCTCGGGGTCATCGAGCCAGGCCGCGGACTCGGGGATCCACTCCATCAGCTCCCCGACATAGCGGGAGCTGGACAGGACGCGTGTGAGCCGCTCAGCAGCGCCGGAGGAGTCCCGCAGCATGCGCAGGAACCAGGGGCTGCCGCCGAGCCGCTCGCTGATCCGCCGGAACGCGATCAGCCCGTAGTCGGGGTCGACTCCGTCGGCGAACCAGCGGATCATGACCGGCATCAGGTGCCGCTGGATGGTCGCGCCGCGGCTGAGCCCGCTGGTCAGCGCGGCGATGTGCCGCAGGGCGCCCACCGGATCGGTGAAGCCGATGGCCGCCAGCCGATCGTGGGCCTGCGCAAGCGACAGCGTCCGCTCCTGCTCGGGAAGTGATGCGACCGCCGTCAGCAGGGGGCGGTAGAACAGGCGCACGTGGATGTCGCGCACCTCGCGCTTGATCGTCTCCCAGGTCTGCCAGATCTTTTCGCCGGAGTCCGCGATGCCGGACGAGCGGGCCAGCACTCGGAGATCCTCGGGACGCGACGGCATCAGGTGCGTGCGCCGCAGGTTGCGCAGCTGAACCCGATGCTCGAGCAGGCGGAGCACCCGGTAGTCGTTCGAGAACGTCGCCGCCTCCGCGCGGCCGATGTAGCCCTGTTCGACCAGTGCGTCCAGTGCGTCCAGCGTGCCGCGCTGGCGGATCCGATCATCGGAGAGTCCGTGCACGAGCTGGAGCAGCTGAACGGTGAACTCGATGTCCCGGATACCCCCGGGGCCCAGCTTGATCTGGAACGGGACCTCTGCGGCCGGGATGTTGTCGGTGACGCGTTCGCGCATGCGCTGAACGCTGTCCACGAAATTCTCGCGCGCCGCGCTGGTCCAGATCTTCGGCTGCACTGCTGCAACGTATGCGGCGCCGAGTTCGGGGTCGCCGGCCAGGGGTCGCGCCTTCAGCAGCGCTTGGAACTCCCAGCTCTTGGCCCAGCGATCGTAGTAGGACAAGTGCGAATCGAGGGTGCGCACCAGCGCCCCCTGTTTGCCCTCCGGGCGGAGGTTGGCGTCCACTTCCCACAGCGGCGGTTCGATCTCCACTCCCGAGATGCCGCGCATCGTCTGTACTGCGAGCCGCGTCGCGATGTCCACGATGCGACTCTCTCCGACCTCGGCGATGAGCGCGTCGTCCCCGCCGGCGACGAAGATCACATCCACGTCACTGACGTAGTTCAGCTCTCGCGCCCCTGCCTTACCCATCCCGATGATGGCCAGACGGGTGCCCGCGACCTGATCGCGGGAGAACGCACCCGTGCCCGCTCCCCCGCCGGCGACGCGGGTGCGTGCCACGCACAGCGACGCCTCCAGCGCCGCGGCGGCGGCATCCGCCAGTCGTGCCGCGACGATGCCCACCTCGTCCACCGGGGACGCGCTCAGCAGGTCGAACGCGGCGATGTCGGCCAGCAGTTGGCGATAGCGGACCCGGAGCGCGACCCACGACGCGTCGCTCCCGTCCGCGGCGAAGCCGTCCTGCGCACCCACGGACTCCAGCAGAGCCGTCCGCATGCCCTCGGCCGACGGCAGCGTCGAGCCCGCCCCGACCAGGTGGGCGAGCTCGTCTGGATGCCGCAGATAGAAGTCGGCGAAGCCGGTCGATGCTCCCAGCAGCGCCCACAGCGCCCGCCGCCCGCCGAGGTCGGCGTGCAGTGTCCGCACGCAGCCGGCGTCCCGCCGCGCGATCTGCGTCAGTCCCGATACGGCCGCATCGGGATCGGCGGCATGCACAGCCGACGCGGTGAGGACATCCCGTTCGAGTCCGAGCAGCTCCTCGAGCTCGACGAGCTGGGCCTCCGCCTCGCCCAGCCGGCTGAAACCGAGCCGGGCCAGGTGGGTGAGTGACTGCGACCGTTCGCTCGTGGACATCGTCTCGCGGCAGGCTCAGAGCATCTCGAGGTTGTTCTTCAGCTCGTAGTGCGTCACCTGCGAGCGATACTCCTGCCACTCCTTGCGCTTGTTGAGCAGGACGTAGTTGAACACCTGTTCGCCGAGTGTCTCGGCGACCAATTCCGATTCCTCCATGTACTCCAGGGCATGATCCAGGCTCGCCGGCAGCGGCGCGTATCCCAGCGCGCGCCGCTCCGCGTCGGTGAGCGACCAGACGTTGTCTTCGGCCTCGGGAGGCAGCTCGTAGCCTTCCTCGATGCCCTTGAGACCGGCTGCGAGCATGAGCGCGTATGCCAGGTACGGGTTGGCGGCCGAATCCAGAGCCCGGTACTCCACGCGCGAGGACTGGCCCTTGTTCGGCTTGTACATCGGGACACGGACCAACGCGGACCTGTTGTTGTGGCCCCACGTGATGAAGCTGGGCGCCTCGTCCCCGCCCCAGAGCCGCTTGTAGGAGTTGACGAACTGGTTCGTGACGGCGGAGATCTCGCCGGCGTGGCGCAGCAGCCCCGCGATGAACTGCCGGCCCGTTCTGGAGAGCTGGTAGGTGGCGCCCTCCTCGTAGAAGGCGTTCACATCGCCCTCGAACAGAGACATGTGGGTGTGCATCCCACTGCCCGGCTTTCCCCCGAGCGGCTTGGGCATGAACGTCGCGTAGACGCCCTGCTCGATCGCCACCTCCTTGACGACCGTGCGGAACGTCATGATGTTGTCCGCGGTGGCCAGCGCGTCCGCGTACCGCAGATCGATCTCGTTCTGCCCGGGTCCGCCCTCGTGGTGGCTGTACTCGACCGAGATGCCCAGGTCCTCGAGCATCCGCACCGAGCGTCGACGGAAATCGTGGGCGGTCCCGCCGGGGACGTTGTCGAAGTAGCCGGCGGAGTCCACCGGCTCCGGGCCGTCCGGTCCGAAGGAGGACGACTTGAGCAGGTAGAACTCGATCTCGGGGTGCGTGTAGAACGTGAACCCCGCATCAGCGGCTTTTGCCAGCGAGCGTTTCAGGACGTGCCGCGGGTCGGCGACGGCCGGCTGCCCGTCCGGCGTGGTGATGTCGCAGAACATCCGCGCGGTCGGATCTATCTCGCCCCGCCACGGCAGGATCTGGAAGGTGGTCGGATCGGGATGGGCCAGGAGGTCCGACTCGTACGACCGGGTCAGACCCTCGATCGCGGAACCGTCGAATCCGAGCCCTTCGCTGAACGCTCCTTCTACCTCGGCCGGCGCGATCGCCACCGACTTGAGGGTCCCGATGACGTCGGTGAACCAGAGCCGGACGAATTTGACGCCCCGCTCTTCAATCGTCCGCAGAACGAAGTCACGCTGCTTGTCCATCCAATTCCCTTCGATGCCCGGCGGTTATGGCCAGGGTTATTTCTGGTCGTTCTCGAGCATGTTGTCGAAGGGGGCGTCCGCCGTGGGCGCGGTCCGGGATTCGTCCTCGCGCTGCTCCTCTTCAGCCCAGGCCCGCGAACGTTCCCGGATGATCTCCGGCGCTCTCGCGGCTTCCTCGGCGGTGTCGAAGGGGCCCGCACGGTTGACGGACGGGGACACGTAGCCGTGCTCCACCTCGCCGGTCGTGAGGTTGTACCAGTACCGCTTGTCGTCGCTGGACACTTCCCGCTCCTCTCGCAGCCCCCGAGTCATGGGGAGCCGCCTGCTCGATCCTACTGACCGCGGGTGCGGTCCTGGATAGGCTGGCCCCATGGCATCGGACATGGCGCGCGCAGTGGGCGTGGACATCGGCGGAACGGGCATCAAAGCGGCGATCGTCGATCTGAATGCGGGAACGCTGGTCAGCGACCGCATCAAGGTCGCCACGCCGAGCGGCGCGGAGCCCGAGGACGTGCTCGGCGCGGTCCGCCAGGTGCTCGCACAGCTGGACGTGCTCGATGACGCCATCCCGCTCGGCGTGGCCTTTCCCGCGATCGTGAAGTCGGGGCGCACCCTCTCGGCGGCGAACGTGTCCAAGGAGTGGATCGGCTTCGAGGCGGAGACCTTCTTCGAAGACGGCCTCGGCCGCGAGATCCACTTCGCCAACGACGCCGACGTCGCGGGCGTCGCAGAGATGCGCTTCGGCGCCGCACGCGACGCGAAGGGTCTGACCATCCTGACGACCCTCGGCACGGGCATCGGCTCGGCCATGATCTACAACGGCGTGCTGATCCCGAACTCCGAACTCGGCCACCTGCAGCGGGCCAAGCACAGCAAGGATGCCGAGGCGTACGCCGCCTACTCGGCGATGGAGCGCGAAGACCTCAGCTGGGAGCAGTGGGCGCAACGGCTGCAGTGGTACTACGAGCACGTGGAGTTCCTGTTCACCCCCGACCTGTTCATCGTCGGTGGCGGCGTCTCCAAGCACGCGGACTCGTTCCTGCCGCTGCTGAAGCTGAACACCCCGATCGTTCCCGCGGTGCACCGCAACAACGCGGGGATCGTCGGGGCTGCTGCGCTGGCGCTGGGCTGATCACGCTGTCCAGCCCGCCGTCCTGACGTCTGCGAGAGGGCGAATGGGCCGGCCTGTACGCCGGGTTCTGTCCGGGAGCCGAAGCCCCGTGGACGGTCATCTCTCTCGGCGACACGTTGCCGTGCCGCTCCTGCGGCCTACCCGAGGACTCGGCGAGCCGCGTCAACATCCTCTGTCTGGCCTTGCTCCGGGCGAGGTTTACCTTGCGGGTCGTGTCACCACGACCCCGGTGGTCTCTTACACCACCGTTTCACCCTTACCGCGGCCGAAGCCGTGGCGGTCTGTTCTCTGTGGCACTGTCTCGCGGATCACTCCGGGTGGGTGTTACCCACCGCCCTGCCCTGTGGAGCCCGGACGTTCCTCGGCGCTGCGGCGAACCGCAGCGACGCGACCGTCCAGCCGACCCATTCGCGGAGCCGAGTCTAGCCCGCGTCGCTGTGTGCGCCCGCCGCGGGGCACATCGCCGGGGCTCACTCGCCGTGTGCCGTCTCGGCGATGCGCAGGTCCAGGGGGAAATCGATCGGGAAATCGCCGAACAGAAGCCGCCCTGCGGATTCTGCCGCCTCGCTGATCGCCCGCGCCGCCGCGTCCGCGTGCTCCCTCGGGGCGTGCACCACGACCTCGTCGTGCAGGAAGAACGCCAGATGCGGACGCGTCGCGAACACCCGTCCGGAACGGGACGCGGCATCCGACTCCGGGACGGCGTCGAGGGCGGCGAGCCGGCCGCGCACGTCCGCCATCCACGCCAGCGCCCATTCCGCTGCCGTTCCCTGCACCACGAAGTTCCGCGTGAACCGGCCACGATCGCGTGCCCAGCGACGTGCGCGCGTCTCGTCCCCGCCGGACGCGTCGACGTCGCTCGCCAACGACTGCGCCGCGTGCCAGCCCGCTGACGGTTCCGGACAGCTGCGTCCCAGCCAGGTGCTGACCACACCGCCGTTCTCCCCCTCGCGCGCGGCGGCGTCCACGAGCGCCATCGCCCGGGGGAACGTGCGGCGCAGCCGCGGCACGAGACGACCGCTGTCGCCTGTGGTCGCGCCGTACATCGCGCCGAGCATCGCGATCTTCGCCTCCGCGCGCGTGGGGACCGCTCCGGCATCCACGATTCCCGCGTACAGATCCTTCCCGCGCGCCGCATCTGCGAGTGCGCGATCACCGGCCATCGCGGCCAGCACCCGTGGTTCGAGCTGAGCGACGTCGGCGATCACCAGACGCCACCCCGGGTCGGCACGCACCGCGCCGCGCAGCTGCCGCGGCAGCTGCAGAGCGCCACCCCCCGACGACGCCCACCGTCCGGTCACGACGCCGCCGGGAACGTACACCGGCCGGAACCGTCCGTCGTGGACCCACTCGTCCAGCCACGCCCATCCATTCGCCGACAGCAGACGCGAGAGCTTCTTGTACTCCAGCAGCGGTTCGATGACCGGATGCCGGTACTGCGCCAGCTCCCACCGGCTGGTGGATTCGACCAGGATGCCGGCGCGGTGCAGCGATCGCAGCAGCTTGGGCTGCGAGTCCAGGTTCGCGGCGGGGTCCCCGAGGGCTTCGCGGACCCGCCTCCCGGCATCCTCCAGCTTCGCCGGTGTCCGGCCGGCGGCGGGACGCGCTCCGAGCACCTCCGCGAGGATCCGGTCGTGCGCCTGCGGATCCCACGGCAGCCCTGCGGCGCGCAGTTCCACCGCGACGAGGGCACCGGCGGACTCGGCAGCCGTCAGCAGACGGAGCCGCCCGGGATCGCTCGCGCCGTCCACGGCGGCGCGCTGCCGGGCGAACTCCTGCAGCGCCTCGTCGAGGGACTCCGGCAGCGCGGGCGCGGCATCCGGTGCAGCACCCAGCTCGAACAGGGCCGGCGCGGCGGCGGCGGAGTCGGTGTTCGCGGGCGCGTCCCAGTCGGGATGGCCGCGGAGATCCGCGTCCGCGCGTACGAGTGCGGAGTCGCGCAGGATGGCATGGCACAGGCGCAGGTCGTGACAGCGCGCGACCCGAGTTCCACCCGTCAGCAGCCCTGAGTACCAGCCGGGGGTGTCATTCCACACCCAGCGGACCGGTTCGCCCGCTTCGCGCTCCGCCACCCACCCCGGCAGCGCGTCCGCGGCGACCGTGCCGCGTCCCTGTTCGACGCCTGCGGCGTCCAGGAAGGCGACGGTGCAGTCGGTGCCCGATCTGCCCAGGACGATCCAGGTCGATCGATCAGGCCTGCGCACCGTCGAAGTCCCGACGGAAGCTCTCCCGGCGATCCATCGACTCGTTCGCCGCGGCATCCGCCCGCTTGTTCGAGAGCCGGGGAACCCATTCGAACGACACATCCCGTCCCTGCAGCAGGCGCTGGGCGGTGGCGGCCAGGGTGCGCATATCGGGATGCTTGATCTTCCACCGGCCCGTCATCTGCTCGACGACGAGCTTGGAGTCCAGCCGGACGTGCACCGCCGCGTCCGGATCGTGCTCGAGCGCGCTTTCCAGACCGGCGATCAGTCCGCGGTATTCGGCGACGTTGTTGCTGGCGATTCCGACGTAGACGCCGACCTCGCTGAGCACCGCACCGGTGGCCTCATCGAGCACGACCGCCCCGCCGGCGGCGATGCCGGGGTTGCCGCGCGAACCGCCGTCAGCCTCGACGATCAATCGACGCGTCACAGACCGGACTCCTCCGTGCGCACCAGGATGCACCCGCATTCCGGACAGGTCACGACCGCGTCCTCCGGTGCCTGACGCAGTGCCTGCAGGTCGGTGCCGGCCAGGACCATGCGGCAGCCCTCGCAGGTGCCGCGGCGCAGCAGAGCGGCGCCGGAGCTGCGCACCGCCGTGCGCTCGTACAACGCGAGGAGGTCTGCCGCAATGCTCCCGGCGACGGCGGCCCGATCACGGGTGGCCGCGTCGAACGCGGCGCTCGACTCTGCGACGACCCGTTTGGCCTCGGCGCTCAAAGTCGCGCCTTCGGCGTTGGTCTCGGCGATCAGCGCTTCCTGCGTCGCGACAGCGGCGTCGGCCATCTCCAGGCGTTCCATCAGCTCGAGCTGGGCATCCTCGAGGTCGCCCTTGCGACGAGCCAGGGAGCCCAGTTCGCTCTCCAGGCCCTGCGCCTCCTTCATGTTGCTCGTCGAGGCGAGCCGGTCGGCGTCGCGAGCGCGGCGCGCGTCGACCACGGCGACGTCGGACTCGATCCGAGCCAGATCGGCGCGCAGGTCGTCCCGCACGCCCAGGCGCGTGGCCAGCTCCTGAGCCAACTCCTGGCGACGGGCGATCAACTCCTGAACGCGGGTCGCCTGCGGCGGGTTCCGGCGCACGGCATCGACCTGGCGGATACGGGTGTCGAGTTCGGCGACTTCCAGAAGGCGGCGCTGATCCGCGGGGCTTGCATTCACCTCTCCAACCTACCCCGCGGGCTTCGTGGGACGCCCATCCGAGCGTGTCGTCAGGGAACGCGCACCACGGCGAAGGTCGTGCGCGAGCGCAGCGCGAATCCCAGACGCTCGTACGCCGCGATCGCTCCGACGTTGGTCGCGGCGGCGTGCATGAGTGCGCGGTCGCCGCGCTGCCGGATGTGGAACGCGGCATCCAGGACGAGCCGTGAGGCGAGTCCCTGCCGGCGGTACGCGTCGTCGGTGGAGACCGCGCTGATCTCGGTCCAGCCATCCGGCTGCAGGCGCTCGCCCGCCATCGCCACCAGCCGGCCTTCGCGCCGGAAGCCGATGTATCGCCCCAGCTCGTGCGTGCGCGGCAGGAAGGGGCCGGGCTGATTGCGTCCGACGAGGGCGAGCATCTCCGCAACGTCGTCCTCGCCGAGCAGCACGGCTTCCGGGTCTGGAACCGGGCGGAGTGCAGCGGTCTCGACCAGCTGCACTCCCTCTCCGCGACCCACTTCCACCCAGCCATCGGGGAAGTCGGGCAGGGCGCCGGACACCCCGATCTCCGCGCCGTGTCCGACCAGGCCGATCAGCGCGTCCCAGATCCCCGGGTCATCCCATGTCCGCACCGCGACGAACGGTGCGACATCGGACCGGTAGCGGCGCACCAGGCCGTTTCCCTCGGCGAAGCGCGCGTGCGGACCGGACAACGCGTGCCAGGCGGCGTTGTCCAGCACGATGGCATCGTGGTGAGGGGAAAGGACGTCTGTCATCTGGCCTGCTCCGATTGCGCTGCGGCCCGGCGGTGGCGCATGGATTCGGCGACCGCTCACAGGGGCCACATGGGCAACGACGGCGAGGGATGCTTCATTCCGCGTACCGCGATACGGAATCGGATCGGGCCGCCGACCTCGGCTCGGGATCAGCCGGACGGGTTGTCCAGCGGGCGGCCCTTCTCGTCGGTCGTGTCCGGCTTCTCCGGTGCGCCACCTGACGCGGTGTCCGCCTCTTCGTCGTCCCCTGGCGTGCCCTGTGTATTCGCTTTGTCCTGAGTCATGGCACCATTCCACGCTCTCGCGCCGATTTCCGCCATGGGTTGACAACAGCCAGCCGGTCGCCGTCCACGAGCGCCGACGGGACGGACCACAGCACTCCACGGGGCTCGCCGACGCTCGACAGCGGTCAGGAGATGCCCTACTCGGTAGGCCCGTTGCCTGGGTGTTGACGAAAGCCCGACGAGTGAGCCGTCGACAGGTCGCCGTTCTCGAGCATTGTGCGTGTCAGTGCGCGCCGTACCTTTCCGGTTGAGGTCCGCGGCAGTGAACCTTCCGTGACGAACGCGACCCCCAAAGACGGAAGGGAGATGTTCTTGACCAGCGCGTCGCGCACCCGGCCGGCGAGCTTGTCGATCGAGTGGCCCGACTGGGCAAGCGTCTCTTCGTTGTACTCGAGCACGGTTCCCACTGCTGAGGGATGACCGTCGAGTTCGAAGGCGGCGCCGAACCCGACGGCGGGTGAGACCAGGCGCGCCGCGGCCTCGATGTCTTGCGGATAGAGGTTACGGCCGCGCACGTTGATCACCTCTTTGAGACGACCCGTGACGAACAGCTCGCCGTCGAGGATCGCGGCAAGGTCCCCTGTGCGCATGAACGCCTCCTCGGAGCCGGGGAGCTGCTGTCCGAACGTCTCGGCCGTCGCATCCGGGCGGCGGAAATACCCGGGTGACACCATCGGCGACGCGACCCAGATCTCGCCTATGGTCCCGTCGGGTACGGGCATCAGCGTATGGGGATCGACGATGACAACCGTCGTGTCCTTGATGGGGCGTCCGCAGGACACCGCCTCGACGCTTCCCGGACCCTCGGCGGGGATGAGTTCTCCCGACTCGATAGCGGCGCGGTCGAAGCGGCGCACGACCATGGCCTCTCCGGGGTATTTCCCGGCGTAGGCGGTGGCCTCGGTCATCCCCATGGTCGGTGCGATCATGTCGCCGCGGATGCCGGCGGGCGCGAACCGGTCGAGGAAGGCTCGCACGGTGTCCGCGCGTACCGGCTCGCTGCCCGTGAACATCACTTTGAGGCTGGACAGATCAAGTTCGGCGAGCTGCTGGTCAGTGACCATCTGCGTGACGAGGGCGAAGGCGAAGTTCCCCGCGGCCGTCGCTGTGCCTTGATGTCGGCTGATCATCTGCAGCCAGACGACGGGCCGGCGCTGGAACTGCTCGATCGAGGTGACCACCGCTTTCGTGCCGTTCGCCCCAGGGATGATCACCTGCGCCAAGAGCCCCATGATGTGGTGCATCGGTGCCCACCCGACCAGCGTCCCCTCACGGTCGAGCCCCCAGAGTTCGGCCACCGCGTCGGCGAAGCCGCTCACCGTGCCATGGGTGGAGATGACGCCCTTCGGCTCGCCCGTGGACCCCGAGGTGAATACCAGATACGCGATCGAGTCCGCGTTGATCGCGGGTGGCGTCCACTGTTCCGGGTCGCCGTCGGCGAGCAGATCAGCGAGCAGCACGGCGGGCACCCCGAGGCTGTCGTCTCCGTCGCCGAGGCGATCGATGACGCCGCCGTCGCTGAGGAAGACCGATGCCCCGGCCGCGCGGGCGATATCGCCGATCCGCTGCCCGAGCTCTGATCCGGTGCCGAATCCGGCGACCGGTGCGGGAACGAATGCGAGACCGGCGTAAAGCACACCCCATGCGGCATCCGCCCAGTCGATCCCGCTGGTCAGGCCGATCGTGACGGTTTGACCCACGCGGTAGCCGCGCTTCACGAGGGCGTCGGCAATCGCACGAGCGCGGAGATCAAGGTCCGCATAACCCCGGTACGTGGACGATTGCGGGGTGTCGTAGTACAGGATCCCGTTCGCGTTCCCGAGCTCGCGAGCATTGATCCGCAGGCTGTCGATCAGAGTGGTGCGTTCTTCCGGCATGTCATACGTCCTTCGTGTCATCTTGCCCGGCGCACAGGCGCACAGGCGCACAGGCGAACGGCCCCTGGCCCGCCCCTCCTGCCGATGACTGGCCACGGCGTGTTCTCATAGGTGGCTGTTCGAACTCAAGCGGTCCCGGCAGACCGTCCCGCACGGCGGCACGAAATCTGGCGGTTCAGAAATCATGCGAGGAACGCATGCGGACCGTAACACAAGCGACTTCTTCCACGCCACCGCCGATACCGCCCGACCGCTTTCCACAGCAGGCAGTGCAACCCGGGCTGTGCGATGGCGCGACGCTCAGGGGCGGCTTGGCGCCCGGTGATCCCGAAGCCATGCGGCACTACCCCGCGCCGAAGAGCCGCGAACAGGCAGCGGCATGGATCGTGACGCTTGCCACGATGAAGCCGGAACGTAATGGACGAAGTCGCGATCAGCACGGGGGTGTCCCTCTTGACACTGTCCCCGCCACATAGTGTCCACTAGCTGAGCTAGCTTCTCGCTCGGCATTACGACCTGCGGCACCGCAGAGAATGGAATCTTGTGATTCACGCTCAGTCCCTGACCAAACGCTACGGACCGAAGACCGCCGTCGATGGCATCGACTTCTCGGTCGCTCCGGGACGAGTAACCGGTTTCCTCGGCCCGAACGGGGCGGGCAAGTCGACGACGATGCGCATGATCGTCGGGCTCGATCGCCCCACCTCCGGCACGGTAACGATCAACGGGCGGCCCTACGAAGACCACCGGTCGCCGCTGCACGAGGTGGGAGTGCTCCTCGACGCGCGGGCCGTGCACCCAGGGCGCACCGCCCGCGACCATCTGCTCGCCATGGCGGCGACGCACCGCATCGGAACGAAGCGCGTCGACGAGGTCATCCGCCTCGCCGGTCTCGACTCGGTGGCGCGGAAGCGCGTACGCGGCTTCTCGCTCGGAATGGGACAGCGCCTCGGGCTCGCCACCGCACTGCTCGGCGACCCCGCCACGCTTATCCTCGACGAACCGGTCAACGGGCTCGACCCCGAGGGCGTCATCTGGGTGCGCCGACTCGCCCGCACCCTCGCCGCGGAAGGGAGGACGGTCTTGCTCTCGTCGCACCTGATGAGCGAGATGGCGCAGACCGCGGAGCATCTGATCGTGCTCGGGCGCGGAAGGGTGCTCGCTGATGCACCCGTCAGCGAGATCCTCGCGAAGGCGTCGAGGGACTCCGTGCTGGTGCGTGCGAGCGATGCCGACCGTCTCAGCGCGCTGCTCGTCGCGCAGGGCGCCGGCGTCACCAGCGCGGAGACGGACCTCCTCTCGGTCACCCGGGTCGCCGCGGCGCGCATCGCGGAGATCGCGGCCGGAGCGGGCGTCATCGTCTACGAGCTCACGCCCGTGACGAGGTCTCTCGAAGAGGCGTACATGGAACTCACTCGCGATGAGGTCGAGTACACGACCCCCCAGACCCCTTCGGAGGGCACCCGATGAGCGCGACCACCACTCCGGTCTTCGCGGCCACAGGGCAGAACCTCAGCATCGGCGGGATCATCCACTCCGAGTGGATCAAGCTCCGCAGCATCCGATCGACCTGGTGGATTTACGCCGCCATCGTCGCGATCACCGTCGGTGTGGGAGCTCAGATGTCCTCCTCGACGAGTTTCGCCTGGTTCGACGGAGAGGTCGCACAGACAGGCCAGCAGTACGCCGGCGTGAATGTCATCAATCTCAGCACCGATATCAACGTTCTTATCGTGGGCGTGTTGGGCGTGCTGGTGATTGCCGGCGAATACAGCAGCGGGATGATCCGGTCCACCCTCACGGCTGTACCGCGTCGGGTTCCCGCGTTGCTTGCCAAAGCGTTGGTGTTCGCCGTCGTCACCTTCCTTATCGGTGCAATGGCGGTGGCCGTCACGATCCCGATCTCCATCCCGCTGCTCGCCGGGAACGGCATCGACATCCGCCTCGACGACCCGCACTACTGGCGTGCCATGATCGGCAGCGTCGGCTACCTCGTGATGGTCGGGCTCATGGCCTTCGCGATCGGCGCGTTCCTGCGCAACATCGCGAGCGGCATCGCCACGGCACTCGGACTCGTGTTCGTCGTACCGCTCGGGCTCGGCCTCGTGGCCGGTGGTGCCGCGTCGCAGGTCTGGTTGCACAACCTCGTAGCGCTGCTCCCGTTCAACCTGGGCCGAGCCCTCACCAGCCACCCCGGTTACGCCGAGTTCATTGCACCGGGCTCACCGCTCAACCGAGCCGAGGGTCTCTGGGTCCTCGAACCGTGGCAGGGGGCTCTCGGCCTCGTGGTCTGGGTCGTCGTACTGTTCAGCGTGGCGATCGTGACGCTCAAGCGTCGCGATGCGTGAGCGATTGCATGACGAGTCCGAGGATGAGGACCGTTGCTGAATCAGCGCACGTACCCGCTGCCGGTCATGCGCAGCCTACCTGTGCAGAACTAGAGCAGAGCCAGCCGTAGGTCCCGACCGAAAGGGCATTCCAGCTCCGTCTGCGGCGGCCCCAGGCCGATGAGCGGTCAGTCGTCAGAAACGATCGTTATTTAGACAAAGCAACCGTACCGGCGCGAAAAAACACGGACTCACGGGCGGACGAGTAACCGGGACCGTGAGAATCCTCCGCGGCACCCGATCAGTTTGATCCGCAATTGACGATCCTCCTGCGTGCGGCCTCGAGAGGTCAGCGACGGACGTGAACTCCCTGCCATCAAACAAGGTCGGCGCCGATGCATGATCGTTTGGTCGGCGAATCGTGGATGAATGCGGTCGGCCAACCCGCTCCCGAAGGGCACGGATGGGTGGTGCTGGTCGGCGTGGATTCGTGGCGCGCCGTACTATTCGCGCGTACCGATCTCGGGAGGATGCTTCCGCTGCCTGCACTGCTCGGGCGGTCCCTTCCACCGATGGGTCGGGGGACGTACGGTGTGCGCATGGGATTCGAGGGCGCAGCGGTCGATTACGACCGCTTCATGGGTCGCTATTCCGAGCTGTTGAGCTCCCCATTTTCGGATTTTGCGGGTGTCCAGCAGGGTCAGCGCGTGCTCGATGTGGGGTGCGGGCCCGGGGCGCTGACAGCGGAGCTCGTCGCTCGACTGGGAGCGGCGGCCGTCACCGGAGTCGAGCCCTCAGTCTCGTACTCAGCGGCGGCGCGGGAGCGCTTTCCGGGAGCACGGATCGAGATGGCGGCTGCGGGCGATCTTCCCTTCGAAGATGCCGAGTTCGACGTCGCGTTGGCGCAACTGGTGGTCCACTTCATGAGCGACCCGGTGCACGACCTTCGGGAAGTGGCGCGGGTGGTCCGCCCCGGCGGCGTGGTTGCAGCGTGCGTATGGGACCACGCCGGGGGTACCAGTCCGCTTAGTCAATTCTGGGAGGTGCTCAGCACGGTCGATCCGGACGCGCCGTCCGAATCCGAGCGCCCGGGTACTCGACGGGGACAGCTCGGCCGCTACCTGGCTGCGGCCGGGCTCCGTGAGATCGCCGAGACCGTGTTGACGGTGCGCGTGCTTCATCCGACCTTCGAAGACTGGTGGCAACCCTACGAGCGCGGCGTGGGTCCGGTCGGGGCGTACATCGCGTCGCTTGACGACGCGGGACGGCTGCGATTGCAACACACGCTTCGGTCCGAGATGCCGCCCGCCCCGTTCGAAGTCACGGGGTCAGCGTGGACAGCGCGGGGGACTGTGCCCGCGTAGCCGTAGAGGCGCAACTCAGGATGCCCTGCAGGCGGGACCCTGGATTCTCTGGAGAGCGCAGATCCCGTCCTCCCGAGGGTCAACGGCGTAACCACGGAGGTGCAATTGCCGATCCGCTCGTGCGACAGGCGGTGATTCGCAGCCGTTGCTGCGGTCGCGTCAGAACTCTTCGTTGAGGACCTTGTCTGAGGCCATCACTGCGTATGCGTCGAGGTTCTGATCTGCGAGGATTCTCTGCGCTGTACTCTCGGAGCAGCCGACGAAGAGGCTTCGCGCGTAGATGTCGCGTCGACGAGCCAGCGAAGATCCGAGGGCCACCAGTACATCGGCACGCGGCCAGTCGCCGTGGTCGGCAGGAGCGGAGCGTGGTCCTCATCGACCAGGTTGCCTGTGTAGAGCACCATTTCACGGTGATACGGGGAGAACTCGACGGTTGGTTCTTGTATCTCCGTGGCGTACCCGGCCCATGAGGCGAAGTAGTGCGTGCTCCGATCCGGTTGCAGTGCCTCGATGAGGTGCTGAACGAGACTGACTGCCGGGTTTCCCATTTCGGGTTCCTTCCAGAACTCAATTTGGTTGCTGGCTTCGAATTCGGGCCACTGCATCCAGGCGTGAGGCTTGAACCCGTTTCTGCTCACGGTCTCGGTCCAGGAGATGGTGGACCCGTCTCTGAGTTCAATCGGGTTGAGAATGCCAACATACGATTCGTAGCCGGGTGGGATCACCGATGCGACCCTGTCTCCCCGCGGGTCGAGCAAGTTGGCGACGGCCTCAGCAGGACGCATGTCGACTTCGTGACGCAATGGGGGCATGTACGGAGACCACGCAGACAGGTGCGTCCGAAGGGCGGTCCCTCAGAACGACGCTCACCGCTCGCGCCGGTCATGCATCCGCCGGCGTGGGTATCGTGCAGTTCATGGAGCAGATTCCGCCGCACCGACGGGTGATCCGGTTGTTCCCGGAATACTCCCGCGACTACCCGCTCTGGGAGGACTCAACGCCCACGTGGGACGTCGGTTACACGACGACGCCGGCCACGTACGGACTGAGTCAGGAACTCGGCGAGGATCTAGCCGGCTGGCAAGCGTTCTTCGAGGAACACGCCAACCCGTTCCAAGGGTGGGACACCGACGCGAACCTGCAGAAGTGGCTGCGCGACGGAGAGTGGATAGCGCTTCGCCTACAGGACGAGGTTCAATCGTTCGCCGACGTACAACGCGAGTTCGGACCCTGGCGTGACAGATTGTGATCTGACGAAGTAGTGGCCCGGTTGCCGGTCGACCAACGCGACAACTCGATCCGCACAAAACCGCGTGATGGCAAGGAGAAAAGCGGGATGTGCGGGAGATTCGCCCTGAACGCCAAGACCGACGAACTCATTCGCGACTTCGTCGTCGAGGGCGGCGACTTCCGCGAATGGACGCCCAGGTACTCGGTCGCGCCCACCCAGACTGAGCGGCAGCCACGCGAAGACGCCTGGGGCCTGGCGGCGGATGTAGCCGGCACGCACGAGCCATCGGTGCGAGGCGACCTCGGCGTCAGGCGGGTCTTCGCGCAGGGTGCGGAGGAAGTGATGCGAGAGACGGGTGACCACGAGGGACGAGTCTAGATGGGAGGAGTGCTGCCCCCGCCTCGACCGGTTACATCGCAGCGAGCACGGCGGCGGCGATCGGCGAGCCGGCCGTACTGTCGTCGAGCATGCTGATTCCCACGATGACAAGGTTGACGCCGTCGGTGGCGACCGTTTTCGCGTAATGCCCTTCCCACAGGTCGTCGTCGCGGACCTCGGCAGCCTCGACCGCTCCCTCCACCTCGACGGTCGTCGCGCCCTCGGACGCGGCGATCTGCGAGAAGTACTTCCCGCCACCCGGGATGACCCGAATCGAGATGCCGACCCCGTGGAGCCCACTCCCAGGCGGGTTTCCTGTGAACTGGCACCAGCTGACTCCACCCACTCGCTCCGGCAGAGACCAAGGCGTCCGCGAGTTGGCGTCATGCAGCGGGGTGTAACTGATCGACTGCCACCCGGTCACCGCGAGCAGATCCACATTTTGCTCGAGCTGCTCGCACGATGTCGTCGGCCACCAATCGGCCGTGCGGGGTTCCGATCGCGGTGCGGCGAACTTGCCGGCGCGTGACACAGCGGTCTCCCACAGATCTCGGCCGACGGTCTCTTCGACTGCAGGGCTGATGCTCATGTACAGCCAGGTGTCCCCCGAAGCGCCGCTGATCGTGCAAATGTTTTCCTCGCCCCCGCAGAGGGCCGGCGCCGCTTGGATGTCAACGGGCACGAGTGACGCGGGATAAGAGATCAGCCGGACCGTCGGGCTCGCGTATCCATTCGGGTCGGTCCAGGTGCAGACCAGCCCTCCCAATAGGCCCTCCGCTCCGGATCGCCACGCAGGCTCGTGGAGGACCATGTCTACGCCGATGGCGGCTGCGACCTCCTCGGGTCTTAGAGAGTTGGCGCAATCGCCGCCGAACGCTGTGCCGGCCTCGGCGGGCACCGGCGGCGGCGTAGCCGTCGGCGTCGGAGTTGCGGTAGGCGTCGGGGTCACCGTCACCGTCACCGTCGGCGAAGGAGTCGGCGTGGTCGCGGTCGTGTCGGTTCCGAAGATCGCCGCGGTCGTGATCGCGGCGCCCGTCACGGCGCCGACCAGCACCAGCGCGAGCGTGGCTGCGACGAACTGATTGCGGTGTGCACCCGCAGGCTTGATTCGCTGGGTGCCGGCGAGGACCAGGTCCCGCATCTCCGCGTGCTCCCGCGGGGAGAGACCGTCGTCGTTCATGCCCATGATGCCTCCATCGCCTTCATCTCGTCGCGCAGCTTCGCCTTCGCCCGCGCGAGTCGTGATTTGACCGTCCCCACGGGGATGCCGAGGGTTTCCGCGGTCGCCCGCTCCGGATATCCCTCCAGCACAGTGAGGACGATGACGCTCTGCTCCCGTGCCGGGAGCCTCTTCAACGCCGCCAGAACGCCGCTCTCATCGGAAGCGCGTGGTGCCGCTGCGTGATCGCCGACCGGCGAGTGGGCGATCAGTGCCCGGTAGCGACGACCGGACCGCTCGAGGTTGCGCGCCGAATGCGACACGGTGTTCAGCAGCCACGGCAGCGGCGACCCATCGACCAAGCGCACGGAGGCGCGTTTGCGCCACAGCTCGAAGAAGGCGATGGTGACGGCATCCTTCGCGTCTTCTCGCGTGGTGAGCAGACGGCAAGCGTGGCGGAACAGTCGGGCCTCGTGTCGATCGAAGAGGGCACCGAGCGCGGATTCATCGCCCGCGCGCACCCGCACCCACAACTCCGCATCAGCATCGCTCATACCCTGTAGTGTCCGTGATCGCACGGATGGTTCATAACTGGCAGCAGAATCTCCCCGACTGCTCTCGCGAGAAGGCAGAAGTGTCGGGAGACACGCCGCGGAAGCCATACAGACCCGCCTTCTCACGCAGAGTGGAGTGGGCATGGCGGAGACTGGGAACACCGACCGCCGACCCGAGGACGACGTGCCATGAAGCTTGCCGAGTTCCCCGCTACCCGCTCACGTTCGGACCGAGTCCGCTCCAGCACCTGAAACGAACTACCCAGCACCTGAGGGCGCGCAGGTCTAGGCCAAGCGCGATGACGTCTCGAGTGGTCTCGCGTACGGCGGAAACAAGGTGCGCAAGCTCGGGTACATCGTCCCCGATGTGCTCGCATCGGGCGCCGACACCCTCGTCTCGATCGGCGGGTACCAGTCCAACCACACGCGCCGGGTCCGGCGGTCGCGGCACACCCTGGGCCTGAAGGCGCGTCTCGTGCAGGAGAAGTGGGTGCCGTGGGACGACCCGAGCAACGACAGGGTCGGCAACATCCTCCTCTCCCGCATGATGGGCGCCGACTCCCGGCTGGATGACGCGGGGTTCGACATCGGCGTCGCGACTCGTCGAAGTCCGCGCTCGCAGAGGTCGAGGCATCCGGCGGCACGCCTTACCCGATACCCACCGGCGCGTCCGAGCACCCGCTCGGCGGGCTGGGGTTCGCGAACTGGGCCTTCGAGCTCGCCGAGTAGGAGAAGGCGCTCGGCATCACGTTCGACACGACCATCGTGTGCACTGTCACCGGGTCGACGCATGCGGGGATGCTCGCGGGTTTCGCCGCGCTCGAGGACCTCACGGGCATCAGGCGGCGGGTGCTGGGCATCGACGCATCCGCCACTCTGGACAAGACCACTGCCCAGATCACCCGCATCGCCCGTCACACCGCCGCGCTCATCGAGCTGGGGCCGCGACCTGCGCGATGACGAGCTCCCAGGTGCTCGAGGGCTGGGCGGGCGAGTTGTACGGCCTGCCCATCGAGTCGACCATGGAGGCGATGGCGCTCGGCGCGCAGCTCGAGATCTACGGTCCGTCGCGCTCGCACGTACCCGATCACCGGTCGGTCACTGCGACAGCTATGTCTGATTGTCGCCGCGACACGCGTGCGCTTGCGGCTGTCGTTGAAAGGTGTCCGAAAGACCCGCCCGCATGGATTGTCGCAGTCGGGTGCGTCAAACGGACGCCCGAACGTCCGACTCGCGGACATACGACTCCCCGGTAGTGGAACTGAGGATGCACTCTGATGCATTCGCAGCAACGAGTGCCGTGCGTGCGACGTTGCGCAGTGACGGCGAGTGGCCTGTCTTGATCGCTCCGCGGACGACCGGAGGATGAACGCACTGCGAACGCAACTCACCATTCGCGGGGGCCGCTGGGGGGCCGCGTCCGGTTTCCTGAGAGCGGGGCACAGCTCGCGTCCCCAGTGTTTTCTGGGTGGGCCCTGCCGGGATCGAACCGACGACATCCACGGTGTAAACGTGGCGCTCTACCAGCTGAGCTAAAGGCCCTCGCGGCAAGTCTAGAACGTGGCGACCAGGACGCCTGCGCCCACACAGGACTCGCTAGGCTGACAGTCGGTGCGTTTGTGTCTGCTGAACAAAGCCTGCGCCGCATCACCTGCGATTACCTGGCACGATCTGCCAGACGACGAAAGGTCTTCCGTGACTGTTCACGACCAGGATCCCTACTCCCAAGGCGCCCTCGACAGCGATCCCGACGAGACCGCCGAATGGCAGGAGTCGCTCGAGCAGCTCGTCGCCGCGAAAGGCCACGGCCGGGCGCGCGAGATCATGCTCAGCCTGCTGAAGCGCTCGAAGGATCTGCATCTGGGTGTGCCGATGGTCCCCACCACGGACTACATCAATACGATCGCTCCCGAGAACGAGCCCGACTTCCCCGGTGACGAGGAGATCGAGCGTCGCTACCGGGCCTGGATCCGCTGGAACGCCGCGGTCACGGTCCACCGCGCCCAGCGACCGGGGATCGGCGTCGGCGGACACATCTCGACGTACGCGTCTTCGGCCGCGCTCTACGAGGTGGGCTTCAACCACTTCTTCCGCGGCGCCGACCATCCCTCCGGTGGCGATCAGATCTTCGTTCAGGGCCACGCGTCCCCGGGCACCTACGCGCGCGCATTCCTGGAGGGACGCCTCACCGAGGCGCAGCTGGACGGCTTCCGCCAGGAGAAGTCGGCGGCCCCCAATGGCATCCCGTCCTATCCTCACCCCCGGCTCATGCCGGAGTTCTGGCAATTCCCGACCGTGTCGATGGGCCTGGGCCCCATCAACGCGATCTACCAGGCGATGACGAACAAGTACCTCACGAACCGGGGCATCAAAGACGTCGGGGAATCCCACGTCTGGGCGTTCCTCGGCGACGGCGAAATGGACGAGGTCGAAAGCCGCGGGCAGCTGCAGGTCGCCGCAAACGAGGGCCTGGACAATCTGACCTTCGTCATCAACGCCAACCTGCAGCGCCTGGACGGCCCGGTGCGCGGCAACGGAAAGATCATCCAGGAGCTGGAGAGCTTCTTCCGCGGCGCCGGGTGGAATGTCATCAAGGTCGTGTGGGGCCGCGAATGGGACGATCTCCTGGCCCGCGACACCGATGGCGCGCTGCTGAACCTGATGAACATCACCCCGGACGGCGATTACCAGACCTTCAAGAGCGAGAACGGCGCGTACGTGCGCGAGAACTTCTTCGGCCGGGATGAGCGGGCGCTCGCGCTGGTCAAGGACTACACCGACGACCAGGTCTGGGGACTCAAGCGCGGCGGTCACGACTACCGCAAGGTGTACGCGGCGTACAAGGCTGCCGTTGAGCACAAGGGGCAGCCCACCGTGATCATCGCCAAGACGATCAAGGGCTATGGGCTCGGGCCCCACTTCGAAGGGCGCAACGCGACGCACCAGATGAAGAAGATGACACTCGACGATCTGAAGCACTTCCGGGACGGCATGCACATCCCGATCTCGGATGCTCAGCTCGAGGAGAACCCGTATCTGCCGCCGTACTACAACCCCGGTCAGCAGGACGAGACGATCCAGTACCTCATGGAGCGTCGGCGCGCGCTGGGCGGCTTCGTGCCCGAGCGCCGTTCGACCCATGTCGGGCTGACGCTTCCCGGCGATTCCGCGTACGCACAGCCGAAGAAGGGCTCCGGCACCCAGGAGATCGCCACGACCATGGCGTTCGTCCGCCTGCTGAAGGACCTGCTGCGGGCCAAGGACTTCGGCCACCGCATCGTGCCGATCATTCCCGACGAGGCGCGCACGTTCGGCATGGATGCGTTCTTCCCGACGGCGAAGATCTACAACCCGAACGGGCAGAACTACACCTCCGTCGACCGTGAGCTGCTGCTCGCGTACAAGGAGAGCCCGCAGGGGCAGATCCTGCACGTCGGCATCAACGAGGCCGGTGCGGTTGCCGCGTTCACGGGAGTGGGAACCTCCTACTCCACTCACGGCGAACCCCTGATCCCGGTTTACATCTTCTATTCGATGTTCGGATTCCAGCGCACCGGCGACGCCCAGTGGGCTGCCGGCGACCAGATGGCACGCGGCTTCGTCATCGGCGCGACGGCCGGTCGGACCACGCTGACCGGTGAGGGGCTGCAGCACGCCGACGGTCACTCGCACCTGCTCGCCTCGACGAACCCGGCGACCGTGTCGTACGACCCCGCCTACGGCTACGAGATCGCCCATATCGTCCGCGCGGGCCTGGACCGCATGTACGGCGGCGCACACCCCGACCCGAACGTGATGTACTACCTGACCGTCTACAACGAGCCGCTTCTGCAGCCCGCCGAGCCGGCGGATGTGGACGTGGACGGCATCGTCCGCGGCATCCACCGAATCTCCGTGGGCGAGGGTGACGGCCCGCGCGCGCAGCTTCTGGCGTCCGGCGTCGGAGTCCCGTGGGCCCTGGAGGCGCAGCAGTTGCTCAAGAACGACTGGGGCGTGATCGCCGACGTCTGGTCCGTCACCTCGTGGACCGAGTTGCGCCGAGACGGCCTGGCCGCCGACGAGCACAACTTCCTGCACCCGCAAGAGGAGCCGCGCACCGCGTACATCACCGAGAAGCTGCGCGACACGCCGGGTCCCGTCGTGGCCGTGAGCGACTACATGCACGCCGTGCAGGACCAGATCCGTCCGTGGGTTCAGCACCGGTTCGCAACGCTCGGCGCCGACGGTTTCGGGTTCTCGGACACGCGTGCGGCGGCTCGCCGGTTCTTCAAGATCGACGGACCGTCCGTGGTGGTGCGGACCCTGCAGTCGCTGGCGCAGGACGGCGCGGTCGACGCGTCGCTCGCCGCCCAGGCGATCGAGAAGTACCGGCTGCACGACGTGACCGCCGGCACCAGCGGCAACGCGGGCGGCGAGAGCTGACCCAGGGATGGCATCTCGTCCGGCACAGATGGACAAGACCGAGACGCTCGCATGGCTGCGTCGCATCTCGGGCGATCTGGCGACGGCGACGAACCGGCGGCTGGAGGAGACCCTCCCCTGGTACGCGGAGATGCCGCCGGCGCGCCGATCGGCCGTCGGGCTGGTCGCGCAGGCGGGCATCTCGTCATTCATCCAGTGGTACGACGACCCGGACTCGACACCCTGGATCGCCGCGGACATCTTCGCTGCCGCCCCCCGCGAACTGCTGCGCAGTGTGAGCCTCACCCAGACTCTGCAGCTCATCCGCGTCACCGTCGAGGTCACCGAGCAGCGTGTCGCGGGCAAGGGCAACGACCTTCGCGAAGGCATCCTCCTGTACTCGCGTGAGGTGGCGTTCGCCGCGGCAGACGTCTACGCCCGCGCTGCAGAGGCTCGAGGGCTGTGGGATGCGCGCCTGGAGGCGCTGGTCGTCGATTCGATCCTGACCGGCGAGGCGGACGAGGAGCTGCCGAGCCGCATCGCCGCACTGGGCTGGCACGGCCATGGGGAGGTTGCGGTGCTGGTGGGCACCACTCCCCCGCAGTTCGACGTCGACCAGCTGCGCCGGACCGCGCGCAAGCTCGGAGTCGACGTGCTCATCGGCGTGCAGGGATCGCGCCTCGTGCTGGTCCTGGGCCGCGCCGAGCTGCCCGGGCGCCCGGAGGACGAACCCGAATTGCCCTTCCCCGAGATCG
Source organism: Microbacterium sp. zg.B48 (assembly GCF_024623505.1). Taxonomy (NCBI): domain Bacteria; kingdom Bacillati; phylum Actinomycetota; class Actinomycetes; order Micrococcales; family Microbacteriaceae; genus Microbacterium; species Microbacterium sp. zg.B48. The sequence continues at coordinate 5,040 of NZ_JANJFE010000002.1, read as the reverse complement.
CCAAGCGGCTCGAGCCCGGCTTCGGGCCGGGATACCTGGTCCTCGGGCCGGCGGTGCCCGCCCTCGTCGATGCGAGCCAGAGCGCACGGGCCGCACTCGCCGGTTTCGCAGTCGCGCGGGCGTGGCGCAATGCGCCACGCCCGGTCGAGGCGGATGACCTGCTGCCGGAGCGGGCGCTGGCCGGCGACCCGCTGGCCAAGCAGACGCTGGTCGAGCGCATCTACCGCCCGCTGCAGGCGCACAGCGCCGACCTGGTCACCACGCTGTGGAGCTACCTGGACAACGGGCGTTCGCTGGAAGCCACCGCCCGCGAGCTGTTCGTCCACCCCAACACGGTCCGCTACCGTCTCAAGCGCGTATCGGATGTCATCGGCTGGGACGCGACCGGGCCGCGCGAGGCGCTCATCCTGCAGACGGCCCTCATCCTGGGCTCCATCGGAACGGACACCACCCGCCGACGCGTCCCCTCCCTCCGACGAGTAACCGGATGAGGCTGTACGCCACTCACAAAGGTCGCGTCGATTCTTGTGACGAGATCGCCAGAGGCGTCTGTTCGATCCTTGGCAGGATGGAACAGTGATCATCGCCGTCTTTCCCGGGCAGGGCTCCCAGACACCGGGGTTCCTCACACCGTGGCTTCAGCTCGACGGCGCTGCCGATCGTCTGGCCGAGTACTCCGAGTGGGCCGGGGTGGATCTGACCGCCGCCGGGACGGAGTGGGACGCTGAGCGCATCCGCGACACCCAGGTCGCGCAGCCTCTCATCGTCGCCGCCAGCCTGCTGTCGTGGGGTGCGGTGGCAGACCGCGACGCCTTCGCAGGCGTCGCCGGTCACTCCGTGGGCGAGTTCGCCGCCGCAGCGGCCGCCGGGGTGTTGAGCGAAGAGGATGCGCTGCGCCTCGTAGGGATCCGCGGCCGGGCGATGGCCGAGGCCGCCTCGGCCGAGCAGACCGGAATGAGCGCGATCATCGGCGGCGACCAGGATGCCATCGTCGCGCGACTGGACGAGCTGGACCTGACTCCCGCGAACTACAACGGCGCCGGCCAGCTCGTCGCCGCGGGGTCACTGCCCGCCCTGCAGGCTCTGGCCGCCGACCCGCCGGCCGGGACCCGGGTCATTCCGCTGCAGGTCGCGGGCGCCTTCCACACCCGCTATATGGCCCCCGCCGTGGACGCACTCCGTCAGGCCGCCGGCGCGATCACCCCCGCGGACCCTGACCGGAGGATCTGGTCGAACCGGGACGGGGCGAGCATCGGCTCCGGCGCAGAGTTCGTCGACCTGCTGGTCGACCAGGTCGCCTCGCCGGTGCGGTGGGATCTGTGCATGGCGGCCTTCGCCGCCGACGATGTCACCGGAATCGTGGAGCTCTCCCCGGCCGGAACCCTCATCGGCCTGGCCAAGCGTGCGCTGCGAGGCGTGCCGGGTGTCGCCGTCAAGACGCCCGACGACCTTTCCGCCGCACAGGCGCTGCTCCGCAGCGTCGCAGCATGAACGGCACCGACGCATGACCGGAGACTCCGCATGACACGCACGCTCACCCAGCCGACCGGGCCGGCGCACACGCGCATCTACTCCTACGGCGCCGCCCGCGGGGAGCTCTCGGTGCCCAACGACGACCTGATCGGGCCGATCGATTCCAGCGATGAGTGGATCCGTCAGCGCACCGGCATCATCACGCGCACCCGCGCCGTGCCCGAGACGACCGCCATCGAGCTTGCGACGGATGCCGCGGCCGAAGCCGTCGCCCGCTCCGGCGTGGATCCGCAGCAGATCGACGCGGTGATCGTCGCCACGGTCAGCAACCCGAAGCAGACCCCCTCCGTCTCGGCGATCGTGGCCGACCGGATCGGAGCGAACCCGGCCGCCGCCTACGACATCAATGCCGCCTGCGCGGGATTCGCGTACGGCGTCACCCAGGCCGACGCGCTGATCCGCGGCGGCGCGGCGAACTACGTGGTCGTGGTCGGCGCCGAGAAGCTGAGCGACATCGTGGACCCGGCCGATCGCAGCATCTCCTTCCTGCTCGGCGACGGCGCCGGCGCCGTCGTGATCGGGCCCAGTGAGACCCCGGGCATCGGCCCCACCGTGTGGGGCTCGGACGGCTCACGCGCCGATGCGGTCGGAATGAACCACACGCTCAACGAGTTCCGCTACGGCCAAGCACCGTGGCCGACCCTCCGCCAAGAGGGTCCTGCGGTCTTCCGCTGGGCCGTGTGGGACATGGTGAAGGTCGCGCGTCAGGCTCTCGCCGCGGCCGGGGTCGAAGCATCCGATCTGGCTGCGTTCGTGCCCCACCAGGCCAACATGCGCATCATCGACGAGTTCGCCAAGCAGCTCAAGCTGCCCGAAGGCGTCGTCATCGGTCGCGACATCGAGACGACCGGCAACACCTCGGCCGCCTCCATCCCCCTCGCCACGCACCGCCTGCTCGAAGAGCACCCCGAACTGAGCGGGGGTCTCGTTCTGCAGATCGGGTTCGGTGCCGGACTCGTCTTCGGCGCGCAGGTCGTCGTCCTGCCCTGAGGCAGACGGGACCCGACCCTAGACTGAACAGGCCCCGACGGGGCACCGCCGAAGAACAGGAGAAACAATGGCATTCAGCAACGACGAAGTCCTCGCCGGACTCGCCGAGCTCATCACCGACGAGACGGGGATCTCGACAGACGAGGTAGCCCTCGAGAAGTCCTTCACGGATGACCTCGACATCGACTCGATCTCGATGATGACGATCGTCGTCAATGCCGAGGAGAAGTTCGGCGTCACGATCCCCGACGACGAGGTAAAGAACCTCAAGACCGTCGGCGACGCCGTCACCTTCATCACGTCGAACCAGGCGTGAGCGCAACCGGTGGGGGCCGCGTGCCCCCACCGGCACATCAGCCGTGGGCTGTCGGCCCTGACTGCAAGGAACAAGGACTCACCTACATGACCACGTCACGCATCGTCGTCACCGGGATCGGAGCGTCGTCTCCGATCGGAGGGACCGCTCCGGAGAGCTGGTCCGCCCTGATGAGCGGCGCCTCGGGTGCGCGCACCCTCGACTACGAATGGGTGTCTCAGTACGAGCTGCCCGTGACCTTCGCCGCAGAGGCGCTGGTTCGTCCCGAGACGGTGCTCGAACGCCCAGAAGCCAAGCGCCTGGATCCCGCCGCGCAGTTCGCGCTCGTCGCGGCACGTGAGGCCTGGGCGGACGCCGGCAGTCCGGATGTCGAGCCGGAACGGTTCGGAGTCGACTTCGCCACCGGCATCGGCGGCGTCTGGACACTGCTGGATGCGTGGGACACTCTGCGCGAGAAGGGCCCTCGGCGCGTGATGCCGATGACCGTCCCGATGCTGATGCCGAATGCGGCGGCGGCGGCGGTGTCGATGCATCTGAACGCCCGAGCGTATGCACGCACCGTCGCGTCAGCCTGCGCGTCGAGCACGGAGTCGATCGTCAATGCTCTCGAGCATCTGCGGCTCGGTCTGGCCGACATCGTGATCGCAGGAGGCACGGAGTCCGCGATCCACCCGATCACCGTTGCCTCCTTCGCGTCCATGCAGGCGCTGTCCCGGCGCAACGACGATCCTGGGCACGCCTCACGCCCGTACAGCGTCGACCGTGACGGCTTCGTCATGGGCGAAGGTGCCGCCGCCGTCGTCCTGGAGACCGAGGAGCACGCACGAGCGCGCGGGGCGAAGATCTACGCCGTCGTGGCGGGCGGCGGCATCACCGCCGACTCGTACCACATCACCGCGCCGGAGCCGGAGGGTCTGGGGGCATCCCGGGCGGTCCGCCTCGCGCTCGAGGCGGCCGGTGCGTCGGTGGACGACGTCACGCACATCAACGCGCACGCCACCTCGACCCCGACCGGCGACATCGCGGAGTACCGGGCGCTGCTGAGCGTCTTCGGCGATCGGGTACACGAGATCCCGGTGTCGGCGACCAAGGCCTCGACCGGCCACCTGCTCGGTGGAACGGGTGCGCTGGAGGCGATCTTCACGATCCTGGCGCTTCGCGACGGGCAAGCCCCCCCGACGATCAACCTGACCACGCAGGACCCCGACATCCCGCTGCGCGTCTCCGGCTCGGCGATCCCGCTCGGTGACGGTCCCCAGCTGGCCATCAGCAATTCGTTCGGCTTCGGCGGGCACAACGCCGTCGTGGCTTTCGCATCGGTCTGATCCGCCGCACGAAGACGCCCCCGCGAACGACGCGGGGGCGTCTGTCGTATCAGGCGGCGATTCGCGGTCTCGGCATCCGGGATTGTCGGCCTCCGACTGCCGGTAGTGGCGCCTCGATCCGCCTGAAGCCTCTTCGGGTCTAGCTCACCTTGTGCAGCCAGACCACGGATGCGTCATCGCTCGCGTGGCGGAACGGCTCCAGCTCCGCGTCCCACGCCGCACCGAGGGCGACCTGCAGCTCCTGGTGCAGCTCAACGGGGTCGCCGGCGGCCAGCTCCATGGCGTAGCGGATGCGGTCCTCGCCGACCACCACATTGCCGGCAGTGTCGGTCTGCGCGTAGTGGATGCCGAGGCCGGGAGTGTGCAGCCACCTGCCGCCGTCGCTGCGCGGGGTGGGATCCTCGCTCACCTCGAACCGCAGATGCTCCCATCCCCGGATCGCCGTCGCCAGGGCGGCACCGGTTCCGGCCGGCCCCTCCCAGTAGAACTCCGCGCGGCGGCTGCCCGAGAGCACAGGCTGTTCCGCCCAGTCGAAACTGACCGGATGGCCGAGGGCGCGACCGACGGCCCACTCGAGGTGGGGGCACAATGCACGTGGCGCGGAGTGAATGAAGATCACTCCACGCGCCTTGGTCGTCGCCATGATCTCTCCGTTTCGTCAGGTGCGTCTTCCCCTACGACCTGATCCGGAGCGTTCGTGGCTGTGCGGTTGTGCTTGCCATTATCGCCTACCGCCAGCGCGAATGACAAGACTGTCATTCAGCGATTCGCGATGTGGTGACCGCACCTATCGAGAAGGCCGTGGCCCCGACCGATCGGTCGGGGCCACCGCCCCAGCGCGTCCGGCGCTGCCGCCGCGGAGCTCGCAGTCCGATA
>NZ_JANJFE010000001.1:0-3249 GCF_024623505.1 Microbacterium sp. zg.B48 | reverse complement strand
CCCCCCGCTCTGGGGGGGGGGGGCCCCCCCCCGGGGGGCCCCCCCCCCCCCCCCGCTGCAGGTCCGGCGATCAGGCCTCGCTCATCGCAGTCACTTCGGCCTGTCCCTTGGCCGCATAGTACGCGGCGCGGGCGGCCAGCCGGCGGGCCTGCTCGGCCTGTCCGGCGTCCAGCACGTCCTGAGGCACCTCGACGTTCGGGACGCGCGCCTGGCCGTGGTACTTCTCGATGTACGCGTCCAGCTCGGGGCCGGACGTCCAGGACGTGATCAGGCAGTATCGCGCCTCGTCGCCTGTGTGGGTCGCTGCGTGCCACAGACGCTGCGTGTCGACGATCAGCTGGGCGCCGGCCGGGAGCGCGATGCGGTGCTCGACACTGGGATCGGTGCGGTTCTCGCGCAGGACGAAGTAGCTGTCCTTGTCATCGGTGAGGTTGAAGAATCCCCGCACGACCCAGCCGGTACCGTCCGGGTTCAGACGGTTGTTGTCATCCTGGTGCAGGTTGTAGAGGCAATCCGCGTAGGTGTTCGGCTGCAGCTCGATGACACGGCACCGCCCGACGTTCGCACCGGGCTCCTGGGCGCGGCGGGTCAGGTTGGGGGCCTTCTCGACCTGCGAGGGGATCCACACGCCGTCCTTGTCCGTGCGCGGCGGCTTGTGATTCCAGAATCCGTTGCACTCGATGTCGCCGGCGAAGCTGGCCAGCGGCGCGAAGCGGGTGTCCCCGGAAGACTTCCAGTCGTTGTACTCGAGATCGAGCCACTCCTTGGGATCCAACTCCTGGTTGTAGCGATCGAGGACGACATAGCCGGTCTCTTCCAGAGCGGCGGATTTGATGTAACCCATGATGAGGATCATGCCTTTCGTAGGGGGCCAGCACGTTTTAACAGGCCCGACTTAGGCAAGCCTACATCGGCGTCCCGAGGGCTCCCCGAACGCAGCCGGGACCGCGATCCCCCGGCGCTTCCAGGCGGGTCGGAGGACGGATCAACTAGGCTCGACGGCGGCGTTGTCCGTCTCAGCGAGGGTTCGCACGCCGTACACACAGCGTTCCGAGGGGCGAAGCGAAACCATGGCCACTGCCACGAATATCGATGCGACCGCAGTCAACACCATCGCGTGGCTGTCCGGTTCGGAGGCGACCATCGTCGTCCCGGTCTACCAGCGCCAGTACCGGTGGGACATCGGCGCCTGCGAACAGCTTCTCGCCGACATCCGCGCCGTCGCCGACTCGGACGACCGGCACATGCACTTCATCGGATCGGTGCTCTCCTCCCTCAGCATCGATGCGGGATCCGCGGAGCTGGTGCTGATCGACGGGCAGCAGCGCATCACCACCCTCATGCTTCTGGTCGCGGCGCTGCACCACACCGTCAAGTCCGATCGGCCCGATCTGGCCGGCGACCTGGAAAGAGTCCTCGTCCGCGCGTCCGACCCGACACGGACCAAGCTGCGACCGCATCGTGCGTGGGCGGACGTGTTCGAGAGCGTCGTTCTGGACCGCCGCTCCCCCGACGACGAACAGCGGGAATCCCGGTTCGACGACAATTACGCCTTCTTCCGCAGCCAGATCAGCGCGGAGGAAGCCCCGCGGATCTGGGGCGGCCTGCAGAAGCTTGAGCACGTGGCGATCACGCTCGGCGCGGGTGCCAATGCCCAGCAGATCTTCGAAAGCCTCAACTCCACCGGCGAACCGCTGCGCGATCACGAGCTGATCCACAACTACGTCTTGATGGGGCTCTCCCACCTCGAGCAGAGCGAGATCGAAGACTCCTTCTGGGTCCCCATCGAGCAGAACACCGGTGAGTCGATCGGAAGCTTCTGGCGCCACTTCCTGGTCATGCGAACCGGACGCGAGGTGACCCTGCCCGGGGAACGTGGGGTCTATGACGCGTTCCGGCAGGAGTTCCCGCGGCTCGAGCTCGACAGCCTGCGCGTGCACGCCGCCGAGTGGAAGCAGTACTCGGAGATCTATCGCATCCTGCTCGGTCCGGCTCACGCGCCCGACCCCGACATCGCCAAGATCCTGGGCCAGCTCAACACGTTCGGGCGCGGCATGTACCCGCTGGTGATGCGCGCCTACCGTGACTATGCGCGTGGCGAGCTGGACAAGTCCGCGATGGTCGCGACCCTCGACGACATCCAATCGCTCCTGCTGCGACGAAGCATCGTGGGCGTCAGCACCGACCGACTGGTGGCGCGGCTGTGCCGCGCGCGCGAGCAGGGCCAGCGCACGCTGGAGAACGCGTTCAGCCGGATCACACCGTCGGACGAACGGGTGCGGGTGGCTCTGAAGTACAGCGACCTTCCGCATCCCGCCTACGTTTTGGCGCGTCTGGCGGACGTCGAGAGCCTTGCAGATCTTGCGGTCGACCACGTCCTGCCGCTCGCCCCCGGCGACGGCTGGAGTGGGGACGGCACCCGCACGTGGGCGGACTACAGCGAGGACGAGCAGAACAGCCATCGCGCGCTGGCCGGCACGCTGGGCAACCTCGCTCTCGTCGAGGACGCCATCGCGGAGCGGATCGCCGACCAGTCCTTCCCCGCCAAGCGGCCCGCCTACGCACGGAGCGCCATCGCCACGACCCGCGAGATCGCCGACGTCCCGGTATGGGGCACTGCGGCGATCGCCGCACGGACGGTGGAGCTCACCGACGCGATCCTCGCCGTCTGGGCGCACCCCCCGATCGTCGGCATCGACGACGATGGACTGACTCCCATCCTCGACGCACAGCGTCGGCGCGGTTGGCCCCGCGGCTGGCAGCGCGAGTTCGAATACGTGGAGTACCGCGGCGAGCACTGGGAGGTGCACGACGTCAAATACCTCTTCAACCGCGTGTTCAAACGGCTGTGGGCGGATTCACGCGCAGACGTCGTGGCCTTCAGCGCACGGCGCGGTGGGCCGATCTACACAGCGCAGGCGTGGAACGGCCACTGGGACGCGCTGGACGAGTCCCACTTCCTCTACATGGGCTGGGACTCCAAGTACATGCTCACCGCAGTACAGGGCGTGCTGGAAGAGGCCGACCTTGCTGCGGAGGTGTTCGTGAAGTACTCCTATATCGGCGCCGCGATGTAGGAGCCGCGTGCACCGGCCGTCCCGCAGGCGGTGCACGCTCTGCGTCGGGTCGGTGCGTTAACGAGAAATGGCCACCCAGCGATGGGTGGCCATTTCACGAAAGAAGTCCGGCGGTGTCCTACTCTCCCACAGGGTCCCCCCTGCAGTACCATCGGCGCTGTGAGGCTTAGCT
>NZ_JANJFE010000024.1:0-1294 GCF_024623505.1 Microbacterium sp. zg.B48 | reverse complement strand
GGTGCCTGGGTTCACGACATATGTCACAGGTGATGTGTCGCTCATGTCTCGGGTCATAGGTCACAGTCCGATGCATGTCGAAGCATCGGGTCGTGGTCTTGAAGATCGTCGCTGGGCAGCTCACCGTGGCCGCGGCGGCCGAGCAGTATGGGTTGTCGCGGAGGCAGCTTCATCGGTTGCTGGCCCGTTACCGGGAGGACGGTATCGACGCCGTCGATCCGCAGTCGCGGCGACCGAAGACGAATCCGCACGCGACACCCCCCGAGGTTGTCGAACGCGTCGTACAGCTCCGCGCTGAACTGATCGCTCGCGGGTTCGATGCCGGGCCGGTCACGATCTCCTGGCATCTGGACCGCGAAGGGTTGCACGCCCCGTCACACGCGACGATCCACCGCATCCTGACTCGAGCAGGGCTGATCACCCCGGAGCCGCGTAAGCGCCCGCGTTCCTCGTACGTCCGGTTCGAAGCCGCCCAACCGAACGAGACCTGGCAATCCGACTTCACCCACTGGCGCCTGAACGACGGAACCGACATGGAGATCCTGAACTGGCTCGATGACCACTCCCGGCTCCTGCTGTCCTGCACCGCCCACACCCCCGTCACCGGTGACGATGTCGTGACCACGTTCCTGACTGCGACCGACAAACACGGGATCCCCGCCTCGACTCTCACCGACAACGGCAGGGTCTATACGGCACGGTTCGGCGGAGGACGCAACGCGTTCGAACACCTCCTGCCCGTCCTCGGGGTCAAGCAGAAGAACGGCTCACCCGGACACCCGCAGACCCAGGGCAAGATCGAACGGTTCCATCAGACCCAGAAGCGCTGGCTCGCCCAGCAGCCCACCGCGACCACGATCCTCGAGCTCCAAGCACAGCTGGACCGGTTCCGCGTCGCATACAACAACCACCGCCCGCACCGAGCCCTGGATCGCGCAACTCCCTCACAGGCATACGCAGCGACCGCCAAAGCTCTCCCTGCCGAGGGACGACTGCCCGACCGATACCGGCTGCGCTACGACCGCGTCGACACCGACGGCCACGTCAGCATCCGACGCGCCGGCCGCATGCACCACCTCGGCATCGGACGACACCACACCGGCAAACGCATCCTCGCGATCAGCGACGAAACCACCGTCACCGTGACCCACCTCGAAACCGGCGAAATCCTCAGCGAACACCACATAAACCCCGCCCAGGGCTACTGGCGCAACCAACTCACCCCACCCGGCCGCTGGCCCCACAAATGACAGATGTCTCGCGACATATGAGACATATGTCGCGAGACATCACA
>NZ_JANJFE010000023.1:0-2224 GCF_024623505.1 Microbacterium sp. zg.B48 | reverse complement strand
CCACGACCTCTGTCCGTGCCAGGGCACCAGGAGGCGAGCAATAGGATGGGGCAGATGAGCGGAGCACGGGGCCGATGAGCGACTCGCAGAGCTACTGGTACAACCTGACGGCCAGGGCGGTGGAACGCGCGGACACGCGCCCGTCAGAAGACACCCTCGGGCCGTTCGCCACCGCCGCGGAGGCGGAGGATTCCCCGGCCCTGCTGGTGGAATATGCCCGTGCGTGGCTGGAGAGCGAAGAGAGCGAGCCCTTCCGTGCGCTGGTCGAAGGCGAAGACGGCACCGACCTCATATGACCGCCCTCGTATGACCGCGATCTCATGACGCGGCGCCGTTTCCGCGCACCGCTCGCACTCCTGCTCGCGGCAAGCCTCGGGGCAAGCCTGACGGCGTGCGCCCCCGGGCTGCCGGACACGGTCGTGCCGGGCACCCGGATCACCGTCGGGTGGGCGGGTCCGTTCACATCGGCGAACGCCGCCGCATCCCCGACGGCCGGAAACATCGCCATCGCCGAGGCGATCCGAGGCGGGTTCGGCCACGTGCGGGAGGGGGAGTTCGTCGCGGACGAATCGTTCGGCACCGTCGCGATTCTCGCGGACGACCCGTTCACGGTGCGGTACGACCTTGCTGAGCCGGCCTGGTCGGACGGCATCCCGCTGGACGCGGCCGACCTTCTGCTGGGCTGGGCGGCAGCCGCCGGGTACTTCGCTCCGGAGGGGGACTCCGGAGCGATCCAGACCCAGCCGGATGCCGACTCCGACGTTCCGTCAGTCGACGAGTTCGCCCGGTCGATCGATGTGACGTTCGAGCCGCCGGTCACCGGCTGGCAGCAAGCCGTGACGGTGCCGGTGCCGGCGCACGTCATCGGCCGACGCGCCTTGGGCATCGACGATGCGATGGAGGCGAAACAGGCGGTCATCCGGGCGATCCAGGACGAGGACCGGGCGGTGCTCCAGGACATCGCCGAGGTCTGGAACGACGGCTTCACGGTCTCCGCCGGCGACGAGATCGCCCCCGACCTGCTGCTTTCCAGCGGGCCCTTCCTCGTCGACGAGGTCCGAGACGAGGCAGAGGGGCAGAGCGTCACACTCGTCCCCAATCCCGCCTTCCGCGGATCCGTGACGCCCAAGGTCGCCCGGATCGAGCTGGTGCCTCCTGGAGACCAGCCGATCGCGGACGTCGGCGGCCGGCTGCACGTGGCGATCGTGGCACCGACGACCGCAATTCGCGGGCCCATCCGGGAACTCGAGCGCAAGGACTTCACCGTGAACACGTCGCATGACGGGACAGCGTGGGCTCTGCTGCTGCGCCCCGGCGGCATCTTCGCCTCGCAGCCGGCGCGCGCCGCGTTCATCCGTGCGACGTCGGCGCCGGCGATGGTGGAGCGCGGCTCCGGCCTGTGGGCGTCGGCCTATACCGGCACGGCATCGATGCTGTCGGCGCCGGGATCGCGTGCCTACGACATCGTCAACGAGGATTCGGGGTTCGCCGTGGCGCTGGGGTCCCCGGCCGATGACCCGGTGCGGGAACGCGAGTCCGCCGGAGTTGCCGACCGGTCACCGGTGTGCGTGCTCTACGACCGGGCCAGCGAATTCGGTGCGGGTGCTTTCGCCGCTCTCCGGGAATCTGCCGCAGAGGCGGGGTGGAGCGTCGTGGACTGCAGCAGTGAGGACTTCGAGGCCGCGCTGGCGCAGCGCGCCTGGGACGCCGTGATCGCCCGCACGCCGATCCCGCAGACTCCGGAGCAGATCGCCGCGCAGTGGGGCAGCGCAGGTGCGGCCTCACTCTCCGGGCATGCCGATGCCGCCCGCGACCAGCTCATCGCGCAGTACGCGCAGACCGCCGACATATACGAGGCGCGTGAGGTTCTCGCTCAGATCGAGGCCACGATCGTGCAGGCCGCGGTCGCTCTTCCCCTTGCCGTGAACCCACTGGTGACCGTCGTCGACCGTGGCGTGACAGGCGTCGCGACGCCGACCGGCGACGCCGCTCGGCTGATCCGGGACGCCGCGCAGTGGGAAGCGATCCCATGAGCGCGGGTGGGTGGGTTGTTCTCCCCATCGCGACCGTTCGCTCGCGACTCATAGAGTCTCTAGTGGAGGTGTGGCCGTGGGGATGATGTTGCCGAACGAGCTGGTCTGGGTGATGGAGAAGCTCGGGTTCGAGTGGCCGGACATCGATGAGGACGAGGTGCGCAAGGGCGCGGTTCTGGTCCGCAATCTGG
>NZ_JANJFE010000022.1:0-5691 GCF_024623505.1 Microbacterium sp. zg.B48 | reverse complement strand
CGGGTCGGTGCGTTAACGAGAAATGGCCACCCAGCGATGGGTGGCCATTTCACGAAAGAAGTCCGGCGGTGTCCTACTCTCCCACAGGGTCCCCCCTGCAGTACCATCGGCGCTGTGAGGCTTAGCTTCCGGGTTCGGAATGTAACCGGGCGTTTCCCTCACGCTATGGCCGCCGAAACACTATTGATGTTTCAATCGTTCAAAAGCATGAATTGCTACACGAATGTAGCGGTCGCTGCGTGAACGCAGCTCATGCGGTTCTCGACCGTACATCGAGAACCACTCAGTGGACGCAAGCACCTGGAACGGTGATTATCAAGTCATCGGCTTATTAGTACCGGTCAGCTGCACGTGTTGCCACGCTTACACATCCGGCCTATCAACCCAGTAATCTGGCTGGGAGCCTCTCGCCCGAAGGCATGGAAATCTCATCTTGAGGCCGGCTTCCCGCTTAGATGCTTTCAGCGGTTATCCATCCCGAACGTAGCTAATCAGCGGTGCTCCTGGCGGAACAACTGACACACCAGAGGTTCGTCCAACCCGGTCCTCTCGTACTAGGGTCAGATCCTCTCAAATTTCCTGCGCGCGCAGCGGATAGGGACCGAACTGTCTCACGACGTTCTAAACCCAGCTCGCGTACCGCTTTAATGGGCGAACAGCCCAACCCTTGGGACCTACTCCAGCCCCAGGATGCGACGAGCCGACATCGAGGTGCCAAACCATGCCGTCGATATGGACTCTTGGGCAAGATCAGCCTGTTATCCCCGAGGTACCTTTTATCCGTTGAGCGACAGCGCTTCCACAAGCCACTGCCGGATCACTAGTCCCGACTTTCGTCCCTGCTCGACCTGTCAGTCTCACAGTCAAGCTCCCTTGTGCACTTACACTCGCCACCTGATTGCCAACCAGGTTGAGGGAACCTTTGGGCGCCTCCGTTACTCTTTAGGAGGCAACCGCCCCAGTTAAACTACCCATCAGGCACTGTCCCTGAACCGGATTACGGTTCTAAGTTAGATATCCAGAGTGACCAGAGTGGTATTTCAACAATGACTCCACATGAACTAGCGTCCACGCTTCAAAGTCTCCCACCTATCCTACACAAGCCACACCGAACACCAATACCAAACTATAGTAAAGGTCACGGGGTCTTTCCGTCCTGCTGCGCGTAACGAGCATCTTTACTCGTAATGCAATTTCGCCGAGTTCGCGGTTGAGACAGTTGGGAAGTCGTTACGCCATTCGTGCAGGTCGGAACTTACCCGACAAGGAATTTCGCTACCTTAGGATGGTTATAGTTACCACCGCCGTTTACTGGGGCTTAAATTCTCAGCTTCGCCTTGCGGCTAACCGGTCCTCTTAACCTTCCAGCACCGGGCAGGCGTCAGTCCGTATACATCGTCTTGCGACTTGGCACGGACCTGTGTTTTTAGTAAACAGTCGCTACCCACTAGTCTCTGCGGCCTCCAAACGCTTTCGGAGCAAGTCCTAATACGTCGAAGGCCCCCCTTCTCCCGAAGTTACGGGGGCATTTTGCCGAGTTCCTTAACCACGATTCTCTCGATCTCCTTGGTATTCTCTACCTGACCACCTGAGTCGGTTTGGGGTACGGGCGGCTTGAACCTCGCGTCGATGCTTTTCTTGGCAGCATAGGATCACCCACTTTTTATCCGCATCGTGTCTCAGCCTTAATGAGTGACGGATTTGCCTATCACTCGGCCTACGCACTTGCACCAGGACTACCATCGCCTGGCTTGGGCTACCTTCCTGCGTCACACCTGTTAATACGCTAACCGCCTCAGCATAGGGTCGTGTGCTAGGCCCAACGCCTCACCCCGAAGGGATCAGTCACTGGGATTCAGACACTTAGCATTACTGGATTGGTTTGGGCGGTTCTTCGCCGGTACGGGAATATCAACCCGTTGTCCATCGACTACGCCTGTCGGCCTCGCCTTAGGTCCCGACTTACCCAGGGAAGATTAGCTTGACCCTGGAACCCTTGGTCTTTCGGAGGACGTGTTTCTCACACGTCTTTCGCTACTCATGCCTGCATTCTCACTCGTGTAGCCTCCACGGCTGGTTCACACCGCCGCTTCGCTGGCCACACGACGCTCTCCTACCCATCAATACGGCTGGACCACGAAGGCCTACCAATAATATCAATGCCACAGCTTCGGTGGCGTGCTTGAGCCCCGTTACATTGTCGGCGCGGAATCACTTGACCAGTGAGCTATTACGCACTCTTTCAAGGGTGGCTGCTTCTAAGCCAACCTCCTGGTTGTCAAAGCAACTCCACATCCTTTCCCACTTAGCACGCGCTTTGGGACCTTAGATGGTGGTCTGGGTTGTTTCCCTCTCGACTATGAAGCTTATCCCCCACAGTCTCACTGCTGCGCTCTCACTTACCGGCATTCGGAGTTTGGCTGACGTCAGTAACCTTGTAGGGCCCATCGGCCATCCAGTAGCTCTACCTCCGGCAAGAAACACGCAACGCTGCACCTAAATGCATTTCGGAGAGAACCAGCTATCACGAAGTTTGATTGGCCTTTCACCCCTATCCACAGCTCATCCCCTCAGTTTTCAACCTAAGTGGGTTCGGTCCTCCACGACGTCTTACCGTCGCTTCAACCTGGCCATGGATAGATCACTTCGCTTCGGGTCTAGGACATGCGACTGAATCGCCCTATTCAGACTCGCTTTCGCTACGGCTACCCCACTCGGGTTAACCTCGCCACATATCGCTAACTCGCAGGCTCATTCTTCAAAAGGCACGCTGTCACCCCTACTAAGGAGGCTCCAACGGTTTGTAAGCAAACGGTTTCAGGTACTATTTCACTCCCCTCCCGGGGTACTTTTCACCTTTCCCTCACGGTACTTGTCCGCTATCGGTCATCTGGGAGTATTTAGGCTTATCAGGTGGTCCTGACAGATTCACACGGGATTTCTCGGGCCCCGTGCTACTTGGGATACTCTTCGCGCCAAGGGAGGCATTTCGACTACGGGGTTCACACCCTCTATGACCGGCCTTTCAATGCCGTTCGTCTATACCTTCTTGTAACGCCGGCTGCTCGGCAGAGCAGCCCGAAAAGTCCCACAACCCCGAATACGCAACTCCTGCCGGATATCACGCGTACTCGGTTTAGCCTGTTCCGGTTTCGCTCGCCACTACTAACGGAATCGCGGTTGCTTTCTCTTCCTGTGGGTACTGAGATGTTTCACTTCCCCACGTTCCCTCTACCCGCCCTATATATTCAGGCGGGAGTCACTAGGTCGGCACGCCGCCCAGCGGGGTTTCCCCATTCGGACATCCTCGGATCAAAGTGTGCTTATCCACTCCCCGAGGCTTATCGCAGATTGCTACGTCCTTCTTCGGCTCCAGATGCCAAGGCATTCACCGTTTGCTCTTAAAGACTTGAAAATCACATGAGTTCGTCTCTTCGGCCCGGACCTAAATCCGGTTTGAAATTGACTAATGATCTTTAAAAGATCATCTTGATGAAACGACCTACGCAACACACACACCAGCAAGCCGGCACATCCATCACGAAAGCCATCTCAAAGATGCTCGCGTCCACTGTGTAGTTCTCAAAGTACGGGCGGTACCCTCCCCCGCTCACCGAAACCGGCAAACCAGAAAAGGTCCTGAGTAATCGTCTGGCCCGAAAAAATCCGAGCACATCCGGTCCCTCAGGACCCAACAGCGTGCATGTGCGATCTCCACCATCCCCCACCGTTCCGGCTGCAAGCAGCGTACTGAGTGAAAAACACCTTCCTTCGCACCTCATCAAATGTTCCACCCATGAGCTACCGGTCGAGAACATACGTCCCGAATCCGGCGCCTGGACACCCCGAAGAGTGCCAGATGCTCCTTAGAAAGGAGGTGATCCAGCCGCACCTTCCGGTACGGCTACCTTGTTACGACTTAGTCCTAATTACCAATCCCACCTTCGACGGCTCCCTCCACAAGGGTTGGGCCACCGGCTTCAGGTGTTACCGACTTTCATGACTTGACGGGCGGTGTGTACAAGACCCGGGAACGTATTCACCGCAGCGTTGCTGATCTGCGATTACTAGCGACTCCGACTTCATGAGGTCGAGTTGCAGACCTCAATCCGAACTGGGACCGGCTTTTTGGGATTCGCTCCACCTTACGGTATTGCAGCCCTTTGTACCGGCCATTGTAGCATGCGTGAAGCCCAAGACATAAGGGGCATGATGATTTGACGTCATCCCCACCTTCCTCCGAGTTGACCCCGGCAGTATCCCATGAGTTCCCACCATTACGTGCTGGCAACATAGAACGAGGGTTGCGCTCGTTGCGGGACTTAACCCAACATCTCACGACACGAGCTGACGACAACCATGCACCACCTGTTTACGAGTGTCCAAAGAGTTGACCATTTCTGGCCCGTTCTCGTATATGTCAAGCCTTGGTAAGGTTCTTCGCGTTGCATCGAATTAATCCGCATGCTCCGCCGCTTGTGCGGGTCCCCGTCAATTCCTTTGAGTTTTAGCCTTGCGGCCGTACTCCCCAGGCGGGGAACTTAATGCGTTAGCTGCGTCACGGAATCCGTGGAATGGACCCCACAACTAGTTCCCAACGTTTACGGGGTGGACTACCAGGGTATCTAAGCCTGTTTGCTCCCCACCCTTTCGCTCCTCAGCGTCAGTTACGGCCCAGAGATCTGCCTTCGCCATCGGTGTTCCTCCTGATATCTGCGCATTCCACCGCTACACCAGGAATTCCAATCTCCCCTACCGCACTCTAGTCTGCCCGTACCCACTGCAGGCCCGAGGTTGAGCCTCGGGGTTTCACAGCAGACGCGACAAACCGCCTACGAGCTCTTTACGCCCAATAATTCCGGATAACGCTTGCACCCTACGTATTACCGCGGCTGCTGGCACGTAGTTAGCCGGTGCTTTTTCTGCAGGTACCGTCACTTTCGCTTCTTCCCTGCTAAAAGAGGTTTACAACCCGAAGGCCGTCGTCCCTCACGCGGCGTTGCTGCATCAGGCTTGCGCCCATTGTGCAATATTCCCCACTGCTGCCTCCCGTAGGAGTCTGGGCCGTGTCTCAGTCCCAGTGTGGCCGGTCACCCTCTCAGGCCGGCTACCCGTCGACGCCTTGGTGAGCCATTACCTCACCAACTAGCTGATAGGCCGCGAGCTCATCCCTGACCGAAGTTCTTTCCAGCTGCTGAAGATGCCTTCGCAGCTCGTATCCGGTATTAGACGCCGTTTCCAGCGCTTATCCCAGAGTCAGGGGCAGATTGCTCACGTGTTACTCACCCGTTCGCCACTGATCCAGAGAGCAAGCTCTCCTTCACCGTTCGACTTGCATGTGTTAAGCACGCCGCCAGCGTTCATCCTGAGCCAGGATCAAACTCTCCGTAAAAGAATTTTGCTGCGAACGAACCGGAATAGGTTCGACCGAGCGAGTTTGAACTGACGATCGGATGTCATTACTGACAAATCCGTTTAATCTCAAAAGAATCTCACCGGCCAGCAAAGCTGACCGCGAGGTTTTTTGGCATTTGACAAGTGCACGCTGTTGAGTTCTCAAGGATCGGATGCTCCCGCAGGTCAGCCTCTCGGCATCCCCATCAGGGCAACTTCTCTATCTTATTCCCCGCGACCCGCCTGTCAAATCCGCACAATCCAACGTTTCCGCCGGAAGCACGATCATCGACCGCG